>NZ_JBXAWH010000002.1:0-504253 GCF_057291635.1 Pseudomonas sp. 1L-C-7-B-C1
CGGTCAGCCCCTGATCCCTGACCATCTTTACGACTTCCAGTTTGTAGCTGTCATCAAACCTGTTGCGTTTTCTGGTCATGTAGAACTCCTCGATAGATGTATTTTCCACTTATCGAGGTGTCCGGGGAAATTAGACCACTGCAAGGCCAGTGCGTACGCCCTCAATTTCGCAGTGTGACTTCCGACGCCTTCCCGGCTGAAGCCGGTCCCACAGACAGCGCCGGCTTCAGCCGGGAAGCGTCTTCGATCACCGCCCGCACACGATCTGCATCGGCGGCAGTGACCGGGTTATAGACGATCATCGAGAGGTCCAGGCGTCCGTCCACCGCGAAGTTCGAGTATTCCAGTTCGATGATGCCGTGGGGATCGTGGCGCAGGCGCTTGGTGCCTTCGCCCTGAAGCCGCACGTCGTTGTCACGCCATAACGCAGCGAATTCCACGCTCAGGGTGCACAGTTCTTCGGCCAACCGGGTGACCTCGGAAGCGGCACCGGCACGGGTCGCGTCCGCCCGAAACGCCGCAACGATGAAACGCGCGACCACGTTCCAGTCAGCCTGCCGGGCCTGGGCGCGCGGGTTGCAGAACATCAGGCGCAAGATGTTGCGTTGCCCCACCGGCAGCAGGCTGTAATCGGTGAAGACCGCCGCCGCTGCGGCGTTCCAGGCCAGCACGTCCCACGTCGCCGTCTTGATAAACGCCGGGCTGAACGCGAGGGTGTCGAGGACACGTTGCAGACGGGGCGTCACCCCGACGGGCGCGCTGTAGACCACCTCCGGCGGATGCCCGAAAGCGAGCATGAACAGGTGCTCGCGTTCGGGTTCGGTCATCAACAGACTTTCCGCAATCCGGTGCAATACCTGCGCCGAGGGTGCACCGCCGCGCCCCTGCTCCAGCCACGTGTACCAGGTCGCGCTGATATTGGCGCGCTGCGCGACTTCTTCCCGGCGCAAACCCGGTGTCCGTCGGCGAGCGCTGGAAAAGCCCAAACTCGCCGGGTCCAGACGCGCCCGGCAATCCTTCAAGTACGCGCCCAGCAGATGAGCAGACGGGTTGGCCATGGTGATCCTGTTGGTTTTTATACCCTGATAACGTCACGTCTTTTAAGCGGATAAACGTTACGCGCATCCTGCCAGCTTCAGCAAAAGGAGTTTTCAGCAATGCGCGTATTTCTTACCGGCTCCACAGGTTTTATCGGTTACCACGTTGCCCGGGAGTTACTTGCCGCGGGTCATCTAGTGCTGGGCATGACCCGTTCCCAGGCGGGCGCCGACGCATTACGGGCCATCGGTGCCGAGCCTCATCACGGCACCCTTGAAGACCTCGCCAGCCTCAGACGCGGCGCCGAACAGTGTGATGCGGTCATTCACACCGCGTTCGATCACGACTTCGCCCACTTCGTCGACAACTGCCAGAAAGACGCCCGGGCCATCGCCGTACTGGGCGAGGCGCTGGCCGGTTCGCAGCGCCCGCTGTTGGTCACTTCCGCCACGCCGATGGGCTCGCCGGCACCGGGTGAGCCTGCCGATGAAGATCACTTCAACCCCGAGCATCCCAATCCCCGGGCAGCCTCGGAACTGGCTGGAGAGGCGCTGTTGCAACGCGGCGTCAACGTGGTGGTGGTGCGCCTTGCGCAAATCCACGATACGGTCAAACAGGGCCTGGTCACTGAACTCATCAGACACGCGCGGCAGACAGGCAACTCGGCGTACGTCGATGAAGGCCTGAATCACTGGTCCGCAGCGCACATTTCAGACACTGCTCGGCTGTACCGGCTCGCGCTGGAAAAACACCAACCCGGCGCTCGCTATCACGCAACCGCCGAAACCCACATCCCCTTCCGCCTCATCTCCCAAGCCCTGGGCGAAGGCCTTGGCCTGCCCGTTGTGTCGGTGCCGGCGGACGAGGCGATGGCTAGGTTCGGCTGGCTGTCGAGCTTTGTCGGGCGAGACATGGCGAGCCATAGCAGCAAAACCCGCGAACGGTTGGGCTGGGTGCCGACCGGGCCGGGTTTGATTAAGGATCTCAAAGGGTGTTTTGAACGAAGGTGAATGATCCGTAGAGACGCCGAGCTGCCGCTTCTAACGAAAGGCCCGTGCGCGAAACGGGCCTAGAGCGCGTCGGAACCCCATGAGAAGCGATAAACGCGCACAGGCGCCGGCGGCTGGCAGCGACCATTGTCCGCATCGGCCCCGACAATCAACCATTCGGCCCTGGACGTCGAGCCCAACCGGCGAGCCTTGTCCACCACGAAGCACCGCTCAAGCTCGGCGGCGGGCACCAGGGCAAAGGAAGAAGGATGGGTGCGCAGCCAGAGCGCCGCGTGTTCGGCGGCCGATTGATCGGCGAACCCGAAATGCACCACCGGCTGACGGGCGAACAGCCAATGCCCTTCCCGCCAGCCGACCAGCACCAGTTCGGCGCCGTCAGTCAGCCGAGCCGCTTCCCCCATCAGCAGCTTGTGGGGATTGGGGCCGTCGGTGAACGGCTCGACGAAGCCACGGCCGAACCACAGGCAAAACCACGCCACCACCGCCACGCCAAACACGGCGCGGGCCTTCGGACGACTGTTGAACCAGTGTCGAAGCAGCCAAGGAATCAAAGGCGCCGCGGCCAGCACCAGGCCGGGCAGCGCAGGGAAGATATAGATCTTGCGCTTGCCGGTGCTCAGGCAGAAAAACAGCACCACCAGGACCACCCAGCCCAGCAACAGCAAGATCCGCGCGTCGTGCTTTCGCAGCTGGCGGCGCCAGGCGGGTACCAGCCACGGAAGCGCCAGCACCAGCGGCAGCCAGTACTGGGGAACGACGGTCAGGAAATACCAGAACGGTTCGCGGTGATCCCAGGCCGACGCGTAGCGGCCACCGGTCTGGTGAAACAGGATTTCCTTCAGGTACGCCACTTCGTCAGGGCCACCCTTGAGCCAGACGGTGGCGAGCAGCGGGACAACCCAGACCGCGCAGCCCGCCAGCACCACCAGAAAGCCGGCCGCCCAGCGTCTCCCCTGCCCCGGCATAACGGCCACGCCCGGCCATCCCTTGCGCACGGCATAGGCGTAGGGCACCAGCATCAATGCCGGCAGAAAACCCACCCCCTTGCTGATGATGCCCAGGCCCATGGCCAGACACCCAAGGTAGAACCAGCCCCACGCCGGGCCCAGCAACAGATGCCGGACCATGCCGTATAAACCAAGCGCGACCCATAGACAGAGGAAGCTGTCGATCTGGCCGGTACGCAGGATGCTGTAGGTCTGGTAAGTCGCCAGAAACAGCAGCGCGGCAATGCGGCCCACCCGGCGACACCACAGGCGCCGGCCCAGGTCGTACAACACCGCCGTAGCGGTCGCTGCCGAGAGCAGGCCCGGGATGAAGAGTGCCAGCGACGGCGAGCCGGTCAGCCAGGTGAAAAACGCCACCGTCCACATGAACAACGGCGGCTTGTCGCCGTAGATTTCACCGGCCCGATGGGGAATCAGCCAACTGCCGCTGTGCAGCATCTCCAGGGCGACGCCCAGGAAACGTTCTTCGTCTACATTGAGCGGCTGCCGGATGCCAAAGCCGGCGCCGACCAGAATCAGCGCAAGCGCAACCAGCGCCAGGCACTGCAACGCGGGAGATTGAAAACGTCCCACGGGCTATTCCTTCAGGTCTTTGTGTTTGGCAATGAGTTGCAGGTTGCGCAGATAAACCACGAAGCCAAATGACTGGCCGATGATGAATACCGGGTCTTCGCGGTAGATCGCATAGGCCAGCAGCAACGCGCTGCCCACCATGCTCAGGTACCAGAAACCCACCGGAATCACGCTGCGTTTTTTGATTTCGCTGTACAGCCACTGCAAGACGAAGCGGCCGGTAAAGACCGCCTGACCGAGAAACCCGACCGTGAGCCAAAGCGCTTCGCGCGTGAAATTCATCCGTTCATCTCCTCGGGCTGCGCATTGAGTCGGGTGCGGCGCACCAGCCACCAGACGCCGAACAGGTCGAGAATGCCGACAAGCGCGCGGTCCAGATTGCCGTAATTGGAAACGCCCGCCTGGCGATGACGGTGGTGGACCGGATGGACGATCATTCGGCCGTGATGGCGCTGGATCAACGCGGGAATGAAGCGGTGCATGTGGTCGAAGTAAGGCAGTTGCAGAAACGCCGCTCGCTGGATCAGTTTCAACCCGCAACCGGTATCGGGCGTGGCGTCTTTGAGCATGCGGCTGCGCAAGGCATTGGCGAAGCGGGACGCCCAGCGCTTGCTCGCGGTGTCTCGCCGGTTGACGCGGTGCCCTGCGACCAATGTCACCGGCTGGCCCGGGTTCTGATCGTTGCCCGACCCGGCATTGCGCACCAGCGCCAGCATGCCGGGCAGGTCCGCAGGGTCGTTCTGGCCGTCGCCGTCCAGCGTCGCCAGCCATTCACCGCGGGCAGCGCGGGCGGCATGCCATATCGAGGTGCTCTGCCCGAGGGACACCCCGTGGTGCAGGATTCGCAGGGGCTCAAAACCTGAAGCCTTGATCTGCTGCAGAACCCGCAACGTGTCGTCGGTGCTGCCGTCGTCGACCACCAACACCTCGTATCGCTCACCGGCCAGCGCGGTGCGTATTTCATTGAGCAATGAAGGCAGGTTTTGCGCTTCATTCTTCGCCGGGATCAACACCGACACAAACACCGATTCACTCATCACGCCCACCGCTTCTCTTGTTTTGACTGACTGGCCTGTTTCGCTTGTGTGCCCGGGTAGAAATCGCCATACCAGCGCACGAATTCAGCCACGCCCTGCTCCAGCCCCACCTGCGGGCTGAAGTCGATCCATTTCGCCAGGCCGGAGACATCCGCCCAGGTTTGCAGCACGTCGCCCGGCTGAAGCGGCAGGTAGTTGCGCCTGGCCTGAATCCCCAGCGCCGACTCCAGGCAGTGGACGAAGTCGAGCAGCTTCTCCGGCGCGCCTCGCCCGATGTTGAACAGCTGACACGGCGCGACCCCGTCCATGAGCGGCGGAGGCCGCGGCAGGAGCCGGGTCATCGACTCGATGATGTCGTCTACGTAGGTGAAATCCCGCGCCATCTCGCCGTCGTTGTAGATATCGATGGGCTCGCCGTTGAGGATCGCTTGGGTGAATTTGAACAGCGCCATGTCCGGCCGCCCCCATGGCCCATACACGGTAAAAAACCGCAGCCCCGTCGCCGGAATCCGGTACAGATGCGAATAGCTGTAGGCCATGAGCTCGTTGGCGCGCTTGGTCGCGGCGTACAGGGAAACGGGCTGTTCAACGGCGTCTTCCACGGCGAACGGCATCTTGGTGTTGGCGCCATAGACCGAGCTGCTCGACGCATAAATGAGGTGATTCACGGGGTACGCCCGACAGGCTTCCAGGACGTTGAGAAACCCGACCAGGTTGGCATCGGCGTACACGCTCGGGTTATCGATCGAATAACGGACACCGGCCTGGGCCGCCAGATGAATGACCTCACTGAAGCCGGACGCGCTGAACAGCCCGAGCAACGCGTGTGGGTCGACGATGTCGATGGGCTGAAACTGAAAGGAGGGGAAGTGTTCAAGCTGCGCCAGTCGGGCACGCTTGAGGTCAACGCTGTAGTAATCGTTCAGGTTGTCGATGCCGACCACTTGAACGCCCTGGCTGCACAACCTTCTGGCCATGTGAAAGCCGATAAACCCCGCCACCCCGGTGATCAGCACCGTCATTGCGCGAGTGCTGGCCGGCGGCGAGCAGTCTGATTGAGTCCTGCATATCCTGAGCGTGAGACCGTGACGTTCATTTCATGAGTCCTTTTTACAGAACCCGCCAACCGCCCCGAGTTTAAGGCTGCATAGCTGATTCTGTCGGATGCTTGATCAAGCGACGTGAAACTGTGTCACAGCAATATTTAAGCAATGTGAACAGGGTTGACGTCACATCGCGTCAGGCCCGCCAGACGTTCGACCAGCGCAATGCACGTCTGTCGAGCGATCCCTCTGGCACAGCCTTGACGGCTTTCTGCCGACGGGAAAATCGTTGGCATTTATGGATGCCGTCACGGTCAACACCCCAGGGTGTCATGCCTTCAAACCCTTCATCCTCCATGTCAAAAGGAAAATGTCATGGCTTCAACCGACAGCAAGCCCACCATCGATTACACCGTACGCACCGGTCCGGGCACCGTGCAGGTGGATCCCTCCACCGGGGACGATCAAACCTGGAGCATCGTTCTCCAGCCTAACGGCAAGATCATCGTCGGCGGCGAAAGCTTCCAGACCGCCATTGGTTATCCGGGCTCGCCGGGCGATGAAAGCTATGGCACACGCGGCAGCTTTACGGCGGTGCGCCTCAACAGTGACGGCAGCCTGGACAACAGTTTCGGCCAGGACGGGATCGCCCTCGTGCCTGCCAGCCTGGATCCGGAAGACGAGGCTTACTACGTCATGGCCGTGCAGGCCAACGGTAAAGTCCTGTCTGCGCAGCCTGGGCTTGGCGGCTTGAAAGTCGAACGCTTCAACCTCGATGGCACCCTGGACACCACGTTCGGCAAAGGCGGCGCCGCTGCCCTTGATGTACCGATCAGCACCGATGGCATGGCGATTTACGCCACAGCAGACGGCTCGATATACGTCAGCCTCCGCGGCACCTCGCAAGCCGTTGTGTTCAAGCTGGACAGCAGCGGTGCGCCGGCGGAAAACTTCGGTGTCGACGGCACACTCGTTCTTAACCCGACCGGGCATTACGGCACCGGCAATATCGCCACGGTTGTGCAGCCCGACGGCAGCGTATTGCTCGGCAGCTGGCTGTACGTGGGCTCCGACGGGCCCCACGACCCGGGCGATCCGGTTTATGCCGTTCAGCGACTTGCCGCAGATGGCAACCTGGATACCGCGTTTGGGGTGGACGGCGTGGTGTACTTCGATGCCGCGCTGGGGCTGGACTACCGCGCTGCGATAACCGTGCAAGCCGATGGCAAGATCATCATTGCCGGCGAGAGTTCTGACAACACCGCCTTCAACGTACTGCGGCTGAATGCCGATGGTTCCTTCGATACCTCCTTTAGCGAGGACGGCAAACTCACGATTCAGGTGCCTCAAGGCGAGAAGAACTATGCCCACTCGGCGATCGTTCAGCCCGATGGCAAAATCCTCATCGCTGGCGACGTGATCACCCGCCTGAACGCCGATGGCAGCCTGGACACCACTTTCGGCAGCCAGGACGGCCAGTACCATGTCGATGGTTCCAGTGAAGCCAATTACCTCATTGGCAACGATACGGCCGAGATCATCCGTGGCCTGGCCGGTGACGATGTATTGCAAGGCGCGGGTGGCCGTGACGTGTTGGCAGGCGGACTCGGCTCGGACATTTTCCGCTTCACCCAGATCAGCGACAGCTACCGTACCGCGACTGAAACCGGCAGCGACCGGATTCTGGACTTCGACGCCTCCCAGGACCGTGTAGACCTGATTTCACTGGGTTTCACCGGCCTTGGCGACGGCCACAACGGCACGCTGGCGATCCAGGCCAATGCTGACGGCACCCGCACCTATCTGAAAAGCTTCGATGCCGACGTTGACGGGCAGCGTTTTGAACTGGCATTCGAAGGCAATCTGACGGGGCAATTGAACAGCAACAACCTGGTGTTCACCGCCCCCACCGTCGAAGGAACGGCCGGCAAGGATGTGATCACGGGGAGCGCAATGTCGGAAGTCATCTATGGCCTGGCCGGTAACGACCGTATCGACGGCGGCAGAGGCTCGGATGTGATCATCGGGGGCGCGGGTGCCGACCAGTTGAGCGGTGGCGACGACCCGAACCTCTCGGTCTATGGCCGTAACGGCATCAATGACGCTGACGTGTTCCGCTACACGGCGGCCACGGACAGCTACCGCACGGACAGCCAGAGTTTTGTGGACCTCATTGTCCGGTTCGCCAACAACAACGACAAAATCGACGTGTCGGCGTTGGGCTATACGGGTTTCGGTGACGGTACCGGGGATACGCTGAAGCTGGTCTATAACCACGACCTGGACCGCACCTACCTCAAGGATGTGGAACCGGACGCTCAGGGCCATCGGTTCGAGATCGCCCTCACCGGCGACTGGACCCAGGACCTGGGCACTACCGACATGATCTTTGCGCAAGCGGAGGAAGTGACCCTGGTGGGCATGGCCAGCGAGGCTGCCCTCGGCTAACAGGCGGGGTGCGACGAGGGGAACGGCTCATGCGCGTTCCCCTCGTTCAACGCTTAGAGCCGGTGACCCGCATCACCCCACTCGTTATAGGACTTCAAGATCCGCATCGGTGTACCTGCAACCATCCAGCCGCCACTCCCGTCTACAGCCTTCGATTTCATGACCCCATGCTTTGGCTGCGCGTGCCCGCGAACATCAAATCTACGAGCCATCGGCGTGTCGTGACATGGATGACGCCACTGAATCAATGGGCCGTACGGATAATGACCTTACCGGAGGCATGCCCGGTGGCGACTTTCTCCAGTGCGGCGCGGGTCTCGTCCAGGGTGAAAATCGAGTCGGTCACAACCTGCAGTTGCCCTGCACTGAACTGCCGCACCGCCTCCTGGAGATACGGCGTGGCGCTGGCAAAGAACACGGCTTCGCCGGCATGGTCTTCGCGGGATTCGATGTCGAACTCCACGAGGGTCGCAATCCGTCCACCCTTGCCGAGTACCGACCAGGAGCTTTCCAGTGTCGGGCCGCCGACCGTGTCGAGCACCAGGTCGATGTCACGCAGGGTGGTGAAATCCTCGGTGCGGTAATCGATCGCCTCGTCCGCGCCCAGGCTTTTCACCCGCTCGATGTTGCGCGCCGAAGCCGTGGCGATGACATACGCGCCCGCCAGATGCGCCAGCTGCACCGCCATGCTGCCCACACCGCCCGCTCCCCCATGTATCAAGACGCGTTGACCGGGCTTTAATTGCCCCACCTCAAACAACGCCTGCTGCGCGGTGCCGAACGACGTCGGCAACGCCGCCGCCTGCTCGAAACTCATGGAAGCCGGGATCAGACACAGCTCGGTGGCGGCAATTATCAGCTGCCGGGCAAAGGCGCCTCCCGCAGTGGGCGTGCTGCGGCCGAACACGCGATCACCGGGTTTCAGCTGCGTCACCCGCTCACCGACGCTGCTGACGATGCCGCTGAAATCGGTGCCCGGGATGTATGGCAGCTCAACGGGAAAGACCGGCTGCATGTACCCGGCGATGATCTTCAGATCCAACGGATTGACGCTCGCCGCCTCGACCCGCACGAGGACGTCGTCCGCGCCTGGCTTGTTCAGTTCGTGGTTGTGCAACGTGACGACCTCAGGGCCGCCGAATACAGAAATTGAGGCTGATTTCATGATGGCTTTCTCGTGGTCTTCAGGCTTGAGGGAATTGACCGAGTTGCAGGAACAGACCGAACCAGTCCTCCATGTGCCACGTGGTCACCACCCGCCCGTTCTCCAGTGCGTGAAACTCATGCAAACGGAAGCTCACCTGTTTGCCGGTGGCGGCGATGCCAAATAATTCGCCGAGGTGGGTGCCGGTTATCTCAGCCCGTACGGCGACCTGACCAGGGGCCTGAACCATGTTGTGGATGACGATGCGCACATCCGGAAACGCGTCGGCGAGGCTGCGGATGATCGGTTTGATGCCCTCGGGGCCTGGGCCTTGCCCGGGTGCCAAGGGGATGTCATCCCAGTCGGCAGCCAGCACGCTGTCGACGAGGTCGGGATTGTTCTCGCTGAACGCGCGGTAGAGGGTCTCAACGGCCTGGCGTTCGGTTTGAAGGCGGGTGGCAAGTTCTGCGGTGGACATAGGGTTGCTCTCGTCGTGGGGTGTGGCGAGAGTGTGAGCGCAGGGCTACCATCCGTATAACAAATGGCTCGTATATAGGTTTATTTGATTTATGGATTTTCATGGCATCGATCTGAACCTGCTTGCCGCATTCAATGCCCTGATGGACGAGCGCAACGTCACGCGCGCCGCCACCCAGGTCGGCGTGAGCCAGCCGGCCATGAGCGCAGCGCTTTCGCGCTTGCGCAAGCTGTTGGGCGATCCGCTTTTTTTGCGCAGCCCTGACGGCCTCCTTCCAACGCCCCGTGCCCGTGAGTTGGCCCAACCCGTCGCCGAGGCGCTGAGCCAGATAAAAGCCGCGCTGTTGAAAATGCCTGACTTTGTCCCGGCCGATGCCGTACTCACAATGAACCTTGGCTTGTCGGACTATCCCGCCTTCGTGCTGCTCCCCACGCTGCTGGAGACCTTGAGCGAACACGCGCCACACCTGTCGATCAACGTTCACGCAGTCAATGACCGCGACCATGCCGTGGACATGCTGGACGCGGGAGTGATTGATGCGGCAATTGGCGTATTGCCCAGCCATCAAGACGGTCGCATTTTCACGCGACCGATTCTGCGTGACGTGTTCGTCACCCTCATCGCCCACGGCCATCCGGCAGCCCGGAGCGGCATGGACATGGACACTTACCTCTCGCTGCCCCATGTACTGGTTTCGCCCGAGGGTGAACGACACGGCTTGGTGGATCAGGCGCTGGCTCAGTTGGGCAAACAGCGCACCTTGGCACTGACGCTGCCACAGATGTTTGCAGTGCCGGCGATCGTCGCGTCCTCCCGCATGACCGCCACCGTCCTGAAGCGCATTGCCCTCAGCTCGCCAACGGGAGGAAAACTGATCCTGTTCCCGCCGCCGGTAGCACTGCCGGAGATCACCTTTCATCTCATCTGGCATCGTCGTGGCAATGGGAATCCCGCTCAGGAATGGTTGCGGAGCATGATCGAATCGGTGGCCGCAGAGCTTTAGAAAACCGTTGTTCGGTCCAGAGCGCCCGCAGGAAGATCCGCAATCGCCGCTTAGATCTGGAACTGCCTGGTCAACCGGTTTAATCCGGAAGCGAGTTTGGTGAGCTCCGCCGTGGCAAGCGCCGTCTGGCTTGCCCCTACGGAGGTTTCGCTGGAAAGATCACGAATGCTCACCAGATTTCGATCCACTTCACGGGCCACCTGCGCCTGCTCTTCCGATGCCGTGGCAATCATGAGATTGCGCTCGTTGATCTGGTTCAACGAGGCGGTGATTGCCGCCAGCACTGCACCCGCCCCGCTGGCCATTTCCAGGGTTTTATTGGCCTGCACACTGGTCTGGTTCATCGAGGACACCGCACCGCTGGTGCCCGTCTGGATCGAGCCCACCATTTTCTCGATCTCCTGGGTCGATTGCTGAGTGCGATGGGCCAAGGCTCTGACTTCATCCGCCACGACCGCGAAACCGCGACCCGCCTCTCCTGCCCGGGCCGCTTCGATGGCTGCGTTGAGTGCGAGCAAATTGGTCTGCTCGGCGATGGCTCGAATCACATCCAGTACCTTGCTGATGTCGGTGGCCATGACGGCCAAAGATCTCACCTCGGCGGAGCTGGCCTGCACATTGGCGACCATCACGTTGATCGCCGACACGGTCTCTTCAACTTGCGTGCGTCCGGCGTTCGCCGCAGAGCTCGACTGGGCGGTCAGCTCGGACGTAGAGGTCGCGTTGCTGGCAACCTCCTCCACCGCCGCGCTCATTTCGGTCACCGCGGTGGCGGCCATTTCAATCTCGTGGCTCTGGCGCTGGATGGTCCGCGAAGCACCCTCTGTCACGGCATGCATTTCTTCACAGGTCGCCGCGAGCTGCGTGGAGGAGTCACCAATCAGGCTCAGCGCCTGGCGCAGGTTTCCCTGCATGACCGCCAACGCCTTGATCAGCCGGGCCGCTTCGTCGGTACCATCGGATTTGATGTCCTTGCTCAAATCATTTGCCGCAATACGCTCGGCAATTTCCAGCGACTCGCCGATGGGTCGGGTAAGACTGCGGGTGTACATCAGCGCGAGCAGCAACGACGTCGCCACGGCAACGGCGATGAAAAGGCCCACAATCAGCAGGGTTTGCTGATAAGCAGCGTCGGCGTCAGCGCCGGCTTTCAAGGCTTTACCATCGTTGACCTCAATCAAACGGGCTATCGACTGTTCCACTGCCTGGGCGGCGTCTCTCATTTGGTTATTGGAGAGGGCCACGGCGGCATCAAGCTGCCCGGCCGCAATGGATGCCAGATACTGATCCTGCGCGGCGGTATAGCCACGTTGAGCTTCTTCAAAGGTCTGGTACGCCTCTCGGCCCTTGGTGGTCACGATCAGGGCGCCCAGTGATTTCAAGTGGGTAGCGATCAATTGCCGCGACTGCTGAATATCGCCGAGGGCCTTGGCTTTGCGATCCTGGGGTTCGAGGGGGTTGCGCAAACGAGCGTTGTTACCCCTGATGCTCACAAACTCTCGATCCAGTTGACCGAGCAATTTGACGCTGGGCAGGACGTTGGTCTCCACGTACTTCTCTGCTGAATTGAGAAGATCGGCCTGGCGCAGGGCGAGCAACCCGATTGCGATGATCATCGCGCAAAAGAAACCGAAGCACAGGGCAGAACGTGGGGCGAGGTTCAGTTTTCTGAGGATCATGGCGGGGGTAATCTGAAGGGATGTATACCGTTATCGCCTTGATTTTCCGACGCTTGAACATCAAGCGCCCCAAGCGGTGCTTATCGGACCAACAGCAGGTTTCTCACCTCGAATGGGTGGGTTTGTCCGTATGATGTTGCGTTTTGCCCCCTCTGCACACGGCGATAGTGCTTGGGATCAACCCACGCGTGGCTGACGGCTCCCGACAGCGCCCCGACCACCGACAGGCCGGTGCTCTTGCGGGGCGACGGGTCACAGCGCATGATGCGCGATCCCTTTTTTTCTCCACGCAGATTATCAATGTCCCATCATCCCGCCCCCTTTCCTTTCAACGAGGAAGAGCGCGCCCTGTCCCTCGAGCACCTGGATGTGCTGGACTCCGGCAGCGAGAAGGCATTCGACGACATCGTTCTACTGGCCACCACCCTGTGCGACGCGCCCATTGCGCTGGTGTCCCTGGTGGATCGAGATCGCCAGTGGTTCAAGGCCTGCATCGGCCTCGGCGTGCAGGAGACCCATCGGGATCTGGCCTTCTGCGGCCATGCGATTCTCGACCCCGCGCAGGTGCTGGTGGTTGAAGACGCCGCCCTGGACCCTCGCTTCGCTTCCAGCGCGCTGGTGCTCGGCCCGCCCTACATTCGTTTCTACGCAGGCGCCCCTATCGTTACGGAAAGCGGTGTCGCCCTCGGCACTGTCTGCGTGATCGATACCCAGACCCGGCAGCTGAGCGAACGTCAATCCCTTGCGTTGCAGGCCTTGGCCCGGCAAGCCGCTGCCTTGCTGGAAGCCCGGTTGCTGGGCAAGCAGCGCGCACGGCAGCTCGCGCAGTTTGAGGAACAGTTCAAGCAAGCCGAGCAGAACCCCAGCGAAGTGACCCCGCTGCTGCAGAACTCGCGCTGCATTTCATCGCTGGGCATGCTCACCGCAAGCATTGCCCATGACTTCAACAACCTGCTGCAGAGCGTCAGCGCTGCCTTTCAAATGACCCGCCTGCGTTCCCGCCGGCCGATCGACGTCGAGCGTTTCGCCGAGACCGGTCTGCAAGCCGTAGAGCAAGGCCGGCAGCTCATCAGTTATTTGATGTCCAGCGTACGCGGTGACGGGCCTGAACTCATCTGTATCGACGTGACCGCACGCCTTCACGCGGCGCAGTCGCTGATGCGCCACTCGATGAGCGAACGCATCGATCTCAGCTTCGATTTCGCCGAATGGGGTTGGGGTGTGCTGTGCATGGAGGCCCAACTCCACGCCGTGGTCATGAACCTGCTTACCAATGCGCGCGATGCGCTGAAGGGTACCGGTCAGGTCCATGTGTCGACCCGATGGGTGCACGTGGAAGATGATCTGTCGCTCCAGCAGGGCGACTATCTGGTCGTCAGTGTCCGGGACAACGGCCCCGGCATGACTGCCGAGGTCGCGCACCAGGTGTTCGAGCCCTTCTTTACGACCAAGGCGGTTGGCGAAGGAACGGGGCTGGGGTTGGCCCAAGCCAGGGATTTTGCGATCAAATCTGGCGGCGATGCGCGCATCGACACTGCGCCCGGCGCCGGTACGACCGTGAGCCTGTACCTGAGAATCCTGGGCTGTATCGCGACGTCGGAAGCGGTTTAGCCGCAATCACATTGCGTGCTCAAGCGTGCCGCTTCGGCCCGTAACGATTTGTCCTGTAGATGGCGGTGCACAGCTCCGCCCCCTGCCCGGCCCAAGCAAAATCATACGCGACGACATTTCTTTTACATTCAAGCGCTATAGTGGCGGCCCTTGTTGGGGAGTAGCCTGCTCTGGACTCATTGTCCCAGAGCGTTCGTGTCAACATTCTCGGCGGCCTGCCGTGGCACGAACACCTTCGGGTTGGCGAGACCAACGATGCATCCATGCCTAGAGTCGGGCGTGTGGTAGCGTCGTTGACTCACAGCCCGACTGGAACATAGCCGTGAACCCGATTTCCCTCATCCTTCTTGCTCTGGCCATGTCCACGGACGCTTTCGCAGCGGCCATCGGTAAAGGCGCGAGCCTCCATAAGCCTCGTTTTATCGAAGCGCTGCGCACCGGTCTTATCTTTGGCGTCATCGAAGGCATCACGCCCCTGATCGGCTGGCTGATCGGCCAGGCCGCCACGTCCTACGTCCAGAACTGGGATCACTGGATCGCCTTCACCCTGCTGGTGGTCCTCGGCGTGCACATGATCTACAACGGCCTCAAGCACGAAGAGGCCGAAGAAGAAAAGCCCAACCAGCATTCCTTCCTGATCTTGGCCGTGACCGCGTTCGCCACCAGCATCGATGCGCTGGCCGTGGGCGTTGGCCTGGCCTTCGTCAACGTGAATATCCTGGTGGCTGCCGCCGCCATTGGTGTCGCCACGACGGTGATGGTCACGATTGGCGTGATGCTGGGCCGCGTGCTGGGGACGGTGGTGGGCAAGCGCGCTGAAATTATCGGCGGCATTGTGCTGATGCTGGTTGGCGCGACGATTCTTTACGAGCATCTGTCGGCGGCGTAACGACGGACTGAGCGCACGTGAACCGTGCGCTTCAGACCTCAACCCGGAGGGTTAATACCCGACGCCACGAACCCCGCCGGACGCCCTGATGGATTCGCCCGTGACCCAATGAGATTCACCGGAAGCCAGGAACACAGCCAGAGGGGCAATGTCCTCTGGCTCGCCGAAGCGTCCCAGGGGCGTACCCGCCAGTATTCTCTCTCCTAACTCGCCCGCAAAATGCCCGGCCGTTGCGGGCGTATTGGTGTGGCCCGGCAGGATCGAGTTGACCCGGATACCGCGCGGCCCCAGCTCCCTGGCCAGCGCGAAGCTCAAGGTGTCGACGGCACCCTTGGTGGCCGAGTAGACACTGGAGGCCAGGTAGGGGTCTGTACTCAGGATCGAGCTGATATTGATGATACTTGCCCCAGGCCCCATCAGCTTGACCGCCTCTCGCACCGCGAGCAGGTAGCCCAGCACATTCAGGTTGAATTGCGTGTGGAAGGCTTCTTCGGTGAGGTCATCAATCATCTGGAACACCGCCACCCCTGCGTTATTCACCAGGACATCCAGCGTCCCGTAGTGCTCGCGGACCGTGTTAAACAGACGCGCGACGTCAGTCCCCTGGCTCATGTCCGCTTGCACGGCAATGGCTGAGCCGCCGTGGGTAGTGATATGAGTGACCACAGCCTCGGCGTCGGCCTTGCTGGAGGCGTAGTTGACAATGACGGTGGCGCCCTGGGCAGCCAGCGCCTTAGCGATACCGGCGCCGATACCTTTCGAGGCACCCGTGACTACCGCGATTTTTCCGTTGAGTTTCATACCGTGACCTTTTGAAATGAGGTGTGATTGAGCTTCGTTACTGTCCGTCGTGAGCACCGGTCGTGATTGCCGGGCCTTGAACGAGCTGCGTGGCGCCAGTATTCGGCCAACCTGCGGATCGGCGTTTGCCGATTGTTCGTACATCCTTGCCTGATCTTCTCACTTGGCTTGCCAAGCACTGCGGTGTAGCTCACGGTGGGGGTATGGAAACTCCAATCGCAGAACTGCGCCGCATTGTGACGAGCGCCAGGAACACATGGACGGACACCGGCCTGCCCCGCGTGGCCATGGTCTGCGACGAGGCCTGCCCGGACCAGGTCTATCAGCCGATGCTGCACCTGGTGCTCCAGGGCACGAAAACCCTGTCGATAGGCGAAGAGGTTCTTCGGTACACCGCTGGCCGTTATTTTCTGGTTCCGGTTGATGTACCCGCCACGGGGCAGATCCACCCCGAAGCGGCCGATCAACCCTATCTCGCGGTCAGCCTGGCACTGGATCTCGAGGTGATTGCAACGCTGCTGATGGACGTGAACACCACGCCCGCGGCTGCGCAAAATGTGTGCTTCCAGGCGGTGCGAGCCCCCGATGAAATGCTGGACGCCTGGGTGCGAATGCTGAGGCTGGTCGACCGTCCCAATGAGGCTCCGGTTCTGGCGCCCATGATCGAGCGCGAGATTCTGTACCGTGCGCTGCAGGGGCCCCTGGGGGGTGTCCTCCGTGACATGGCGCGGCCGGATGGCCGGATGACCCAGATCCGCCGCGTCACTCAGTGGATTGGCGAGCACTACACCGAGCCATTGCGCGTCGAGCCCCTGGCGCTGATGGCCGAAATGAGCGTTGCCGCCTTCTATCGGCATTTCAAGTCGGTCACGGCCATGACACCCCTCCAGTATCAGAAACGCCTGCGCTTGTTGCGGGCTCGCTGGTTGCTGCTGTTCGATACGCTGGACGCCACCTCCATTGCCTACAGGGTCGGCTATGAGAGCGCCTCGCAATTCAGTCGCGAATACGCGCGGCTGTTCGGCCTGCCCCCGGCACGGGATGCCGCGCGGTTCAGGCCGCCTTCCGCCGCAGCAGGCCAGATCACCACGCCGAACGCAGCCTCCTGACCCGTCGCTAGACGCCGGGAAGATCGGTGATGACCGTGCCCTCGATGCTCTGTGCAAACCCGCCGCCGAACACCTGCGACGGGGCCGCAAAACCTGGCCGTCGCTCACCGCCCAATACCCGACGTGCGGCTTCAACTGCGGCCAGCGGGGTGTAGGTATAGCCGTTCACGGTTTCAATGATCGACCGTGCCACCGAGCCATCTGCTCCGGTGATCTCAACCGCCGCACGGGCTCGATGGGCAGCACGCGCTGCAGCGTCGGGGCCGTCGGGAAGCCGTGAGAGGTCGCCCTCCGGAAACGCTTCGCCCGAGAGGTGCACAAACATCGTGATGTCGGGAATGGCGGTCGCATGCCACGCAGTGACCAGGTCCCCGAAGGACAATGGCACACAGAGCAACGGGCCCTGACCAAAATCAAATGCACGGGACTGAGCCTCAGGCGTTGCGACCAGCTCACCGTCCACCCTCGCCATCACACCGGCGCCGATGATTTCGCTGACGCTCATCGCTGACCCCCGAGACATTGACCCCGGGACTTGCAGCGCGATGCGCAGTGAACGCGGCTGGACAACGCGGCGGGCGACATGCACCGCCAGCGCGTCGGTCGGAACGACATCCCACCCGACGCCCGGCAATAGCATGACGTCCTGTGCAGCGGCTTCACCGCCCAACCGCTCAGCCAGCCGGTACACATTGATCTCTGCGGTGATGTCCAGATAGTCCACGCCGGCGTGGATGCAGGCGCGCATCAAAGGCTCGGCTGTGTGCGCAAAGGGCCCCGCGAAGTTGAGCAGCACCGAGATCCCCGACAGCGAAGCGGCGGCATCCCCGTCGGCATCGAACACTCGATAAGGCACGCCCAGCCGGGCAGCCAGCGTTTCGAGGCGCTGACGATTGCGCCCGGCGATCTCAAACTGCAGCCCCTGAGATCGCGCGCGCTCCGCCGCCATGCGCCCGGTGTAGCCCGTGGCGCCGTAGATCAGAAGTGTGCTCATCGCGCGTGCTGCCATTTTTTGTAGACGAATTCGAGACTGTAGCCATCCGGATCAAGCACATTGGCGGCGTAGTAATCGGGGTCGTAGTGCAAGCGTGCGCCCGGCGCGCCCTTGTCGACCGCTCCTTGATCCATGGCGGCGGCGTAGGCGGCGTCCACTTCAGCCTGGCTGCTGGCGACAAACCCGACGTGGACAGCACGTCCTTCGACCACCCCCTCACGCAGCCAGAAAAACACCCGGCCATTCGCGCCGAACCCCTTGAGGTCAGGATGACCCGGCGGGCCGTCCTTGCCGTCGTAATCCAGCCGCGCCGTAATGCCCAGCTTGCTCAACGCTGCGTCGTAAAAGCGGATGGAACGTGGGATGTCGCTCACTGACAGAAAAATATGATCCAGCATTCTGAAAACCCTCCCGTGGTCAGATGTTATAACCGCCTGCAACTTCAAGGGTCTGGGCATTGATCCAGCCGCCCTCCTCCGACAGCAACATGGCAATGACGCGCGCAACATCCTCCGGCTCGCCCACTCTGCCAAGCGCTGTCTGGGCGGCCAGCATTGCTTCGAACTCATCGTTGAGGCCGCCGCCCAGTTCAGTGCGAATCGCGCCCGGTGATACGGCATTGGCGCGTATCCTCCTGTCGCCAAATTCCTTGGCCATGTAGCGGGTCAACACTTCAAGCCCGCCCTTGAACGCGGCGTAGGGTGCAACGCCTGCAGTGGCCACTCGTGTCGTGGCGCTGGTGAGATTGACTATGCTGGCGTTTTCGGCCAGTAACGGCAGTAGCGCCTGAGTGAGGAAAAACGGGCCTTTGAGGTGCACATTGAACAGCCCGTCGAACTGCGCTTCGCTGACCGTCGCCAAGGGGTTGAACAGGCCATAGCCAGCGTTGTTGACCAGGCCACTCAACGTGGCGGTCGCCCAGGTTTCCCGAAGGGCCCCGACCACGGATTCGCGAAACGCCGCGAAGCTGCCGACGTCAGACACGTCGAGCTTCAGCGCAACGGCTTTGCCTCCGGCCTGTGCAATACGCTCGACGACCGACGCCGCTGCCTGAGGGTTGGCGTTGTACGTCAGGATGACACCCATACCCCGTTTCGCCGCGTGTTCGGCTGCACTTGCACCAATCCCGCGGCTGCCGCCTGTGATAACGATAACGCCCATGTCGTGTTCCTCTGTGATTCAAACGTGACTCCACAGTACCCATCACAGCGTCCGAGGACGTGTCCGTTCCTGCTCGGAACCTGCCCGTTTCTGCTTTTCCCTTGCGCGGCATGACGCTCAGCCCTCAGCATGCTGCCCATGGAAAAACAATTGAATGAACTCAGATCCCTTGCGGCCGGTGCTGAAAACCGTCGCACCGAAACGGGCATCCCGCGGGTGGCCATGGTGCAGGGCAAAATCCCCGAGCATCTGCTGGCGGCGGTGTATGACCCGATGATCAACGTGATTCTGCAGGGCAGCAAAAGCATGACCGTGGCCGACCGGACGCTCAGGTACGACCCCGCCACCTACTTCGTCATGTCCATCGATCTGCCAGCGGTGGGTTCAGTGCATCCGGCCGTTACGGGCGAGCCGTATCTGGCGGTCAGCCTGACGCTGGACCCGGCGGTGTTGTCCACGCTGTTTGCCGATCTGCCCAAACCTGCCAGCCGCCCCGAACCCCACGCCGGGTTTTCAGTGGCGTCAATGACGGGTGACTTGATGGACGCCTGGGTGCGAATGCTGCGCTTGATGGGCGACCCGGAAGCGATCGCCGCCCTCGCCCCGGTCTATGAACGGGAAATCATCTTCCGCGTCCTCCAGGGCCCGCTTGGCTGGATGTTGCGCGAAATCGCCGCGCCGGACAGCGCGATGGCGCGGGTCAACATGGCCATCCAGTGGATTCGCCGTGACTTCGCCGAGCCCTTGGGCGTGGAGCGGCTGGCTGAACACGCCTCAATGAGCGTCTCGGCGTTTCATCGCCATTTCAAGGCCGTCACCCACTTGAGCCCCTTGCAGTACCAGAAGCGGGTTCGCCTGTTGCAGGCCAGAACGCTGATGGTCGCCAATGCCAGGAGCGTCATGGCGGCTGCGCTTGAGGTCGGCTACGAGAGCGCCACGCAATTCAGTCGCGATTACGCCCGGGTATTCGGGCTGCCCCCGGCGCGGGATGCGAGCAGGATTCTTAGGGATACGGGCGTGGTCGGGCGCTGAAGGCACAGAACACGAATGTATGCAGTCAAGAAAAATTCGGCAAAACTACCCAGACTCAAGATTTTCCGGGTGGACTGAAGAAAAATTGCGCGGCCACGGCCGCTGTCAAGGATTTGCCCAGTGAAGCACAGTGCACGCGCCAGACAGCAGGGATCGTCAAGGTTTTTCAGTTTTACAGGAGTAAAAATACGTGAACTACCTGATCCGCAAGGCAACGGACAAGGACGCCACCGGGATCAGCGAGGTCATTGTGGCGGCGCTGCGCAAGTCCAACAGCCGGGACTATTCAGCAGCCGTCATCGCGCAGGTTGAGCTGAGTTTTTCCCCACCCGCGATCCTGGGTTTCATAGCGCAGCGGCAGGTGTACGTGGCGACCCTCGGCGAAGAGATCATTGCTACGGCGAGCCTCGATCAGGCCACGGTCCGAAGCGTATTCGTCGCGCCGACACACCAGGGCCAGGGCGCCGGGCGGGCGTTGATGGCGGCGGTTGAGTCAGCCGCCTCCATCCACGGCTTCCGTCGGTTGCGCGTGCCCTCTTCCATCACGGCAGAGGGCTTCTACCGTTCACTGGGCTACTCGACCGTTCGGGATGAATACCACGGCGAGGAGCGGACGATCATCATGGAGAAGTCGCTGATATCTCCGGCTTAGTCAGCGACGCCACACCCGGCCTTTAGCACTGACTACCCAAGGCGAGCGATCGGCAACAATCTGCACCCCACCGACCCAGCGCTCCGCCGGCCCGAGCTCAAGCCAGTTCAACTCGCCGCGCACCACGCGCTCACCCAGCGCGGTCAACCGGACAAGGCGTCTGGGCCATTCACTGCCCGGCTGTTCGTGAATCAGCGGCTGGGGCGCCTCGATGAGAGGCCTGAGCAGTGCGTTGAACATCATGTCGCCCAGATACGGCAGCGGCTCATAGGTCAGCATCAAATGGCCGAAGACCTTGCCGGCCGGTATCTCGCCTTTCTCCGCGAGGATGCGCAGGGTCAGTCGCTGAGTCAGGCCCAAACCATCCTCTGCGCCGGGCAGTTCTTGCAGTTGTCTCGCCAACGCGGGACCAAGCAGCGGCAGCGCCGAATGGTGCTGTGCCGCGAGCTCGGCCCAGCGCGTCGGGTCCGCTGCGGTGTAGGCGGCCCATACCTGCCGGGCCAGTGCCAGAGCGTCTTCACCGATGGCGCGCCGCTGGGGCCAGAGCCAGGCGAGCACGTCCGGGTCCAGTTGCCCGATGCCAATGAACCGCTCGACACCCGGCACGCGGTTGATTTCGATCAGTTCCAGCCTGCGCGGCATGCTGGGCAGACTCGCCAGCAGACGCACCAGAAACAGCTGATCGTACGCATCGGCCTCGCACCACAGGACCAGTTCACTGTCGGCATTCAGGCGTGCCAATGCCTCACGCTGAATCGCCTGGCGTTGCTGAACGTCACGGGGTGACAGTCCAAACGCCTGCTCGGCAAACGCGGCACGTATCGCCCAATACTCATCGTCGGGCAGCGCGGGAACCGGTCCCATGACCATCGGGTCGTCGAACATCTGGAACGAGCCTGCGAAGCCGACAACGCGCAGGCTGCGCTCGATGTCGTTGCCGCAGCGCCAGTGCTGAACCTGTGCTTCCCCCGTCGCCGCGAAATCCGGATGGCGGGCGGCAAATGCGACAGCGTCGGCATGGGCGATCAATTTGGGCCAACTGGCGAAACCCGCCTCGCGGGCCACCAGCCAGTGGGTGTCGGCGAGCCGGTAGTCGGGTCCGGGCAGGCCCATTGCGCGCAGTTGCGCCCGGGCGTCATCGGCTTCGCCGGTTTTAAGTGATTTAAGCAGACGTTTTGCCTGCTTACGCAGCGCAGGCAGGTCGAGCAGACCGTGTTGACGGGACGCATTAATGGCAGGCATGCCAACTCCTTACAGGGCTCGGTCCGCCGACAAGCCGGGAGCTGGAATGAATGATTGGGGAAACGCTTGCCTTGGGGAACCCCTTCGCGCGGACCGCAGGCGCAGCAGACGCCCGGAGGCCGACTTTAGCGGGAAGGTCTTGAGGATGCAAAGGTTGGCGCGGAAATTGGGTGCCAGAATTGAACGGCATCGCGCCGTGAGTATTGCCCCACGGCGCGTGCAACCCTCGGTTCACCGCCCGTGCTCGCGCAGGGGCAAGGACGGTCCTGACGTTACGTCAAACCAGCCCCATCTCCGGATGATCCTGAGCCACGCCTACCAGCTCTACTGACACGGCATCCGCTGCCGTTAATGTGTTGGCCAGCAACGCTGGGGCGTCGGCAAATGCCATGGCTTTTGAAGGGAGACCGCCTTTGAAATCACCGTCCAGCACCAGTTCGAAGCGATGCCCTTGGACATCAGGATCAAGGTCTTTCAGGTAGACCCGGGTGTGCTCGGCGTTGGTGGTGAACTTCAAGGTGCCGTCATGGCCGTCGCCGAATCCGGTGAAGCCGAGGCCCGAGACGTCGATGGTGTCGTGGGCGGCATCGAAGTCGCCGATGCGGTCTGCATGGCCGGCGGTGGCCGTTCTGTAGCTGTCGGACACCGAGGTAAACAGAAACAGATCAGAACCTGCGCCGCCGAACAGCACGTCGGCATCGGCGCCGCCGATCAGGGTGTCGTTGCCGCTGCCGCCGAGCAAGCGGTCATGGCCGGCGCCGCCCCAGAGCAGATCCGCCCCCGACCCACCGTTCAATGTGTCTGCTCCGTCCTTGCCGTTGAGCGAGTCGGCCTTGGCCGTTCCGACGAGGACATCGCTGCCATTCCCGCCGTCAATGGCGTTCAGCATCGGGTTGGTCCCGACGTGGTCACCCGCGCCTTGCAGCGATACGGCACCCTGCTGCAGATGAGCGAAAGTGTTGCCGTAAACGGAGTTGCTGCCTGACTGGCCGCTCTCCTCGGCCACGCCGAAGGTGCTTTTGTCGCCGCCGGTGATGATGTTGTCCGCGAAGGTGTTGTGGTCCGCCGGATGAAGCTTCCCGGAGACGCCGCCGCGATCGTCGAATGGCTGGATCAGCACTTCAGGGATGCCGGCTTTCTGCGCGTTCTCGTGAATCAGATTGCCGCGCACTTCAACGTCCGTGCTGCCATAGACACGCACGCCGGAGGTGCCGTTGTGGTGGATGTCCACGCCGCTGATATCGACGCCGTTGGACAGTTTCACCAACACCCCTTCCGCCGCATTGCCGTACACCTCGCCACCCTCGATGGTGATGTGATGCGGCGAGGGGATGTTTTCGCTGCCGCGCTGGACGACGATGCCGCCGCCGCCATTGTCGTGGGAGACGTTGTTCAGCAGCGCCAGGTCGTGGGTGGTCGTGACAACGTTGAAACCGTGGCGGTCATTGTCGTACGCCAGGTTGTTGCGAAAGGTGCTGTCGATCAGGTAGTCGGCAACGAACCCGTCGAGCCCGTTGCCATGGGACACGCTGTTTTCGATGAGCATGTTGGCCGTGCGCTCGTGGGGATCGAACCCGTAGCCGGAGCAGTCGCGGATCTCGACGCCGGAGAGCGTGACGTTGCTGTCCTGACCCGGCTGGCCTGGCAGAAACCCGTTGTACCAGCCATCCACCTTGCCCGTGGTCGAATCCCGGTTGCCGTCGAGGGTGAGATTGCTGACGCCGAAATCGTGGGTCGCCTCGCCGCTCGCCGAGCGGATGAGGCCGGTGACCGCCTGATCGGTACCGTCTGCCAGCTTGAGCACCGTGGCGCCCATGCCCTCGCCCTTGATGAACACATTGCTTTTGAGCATCAGTGCGCCGTCGGCAGGCTTTCCGCCCGGGGTCAGGGTCCAGGTGCCCGCGGGAATATACACATCGCCGCCGCCGGCTTTCGCCGCAGCATCGATGGCGGCTTGAATGGCTGCGGTATCAGACGTATGTCCGTCACCCACAGCGCCGAAATCCCGGACATTGAATTGCAGGGTCATAACGTGCTCCGTTTTCAACTGAAGAGACGGAGGCAGTATGGGCATGTCGTGTGAAAAGCGAGTTATCTGACGGGATATATGACAGGCGGTGGGCAATCACTCCTCGATTTTGCCTGTGTCGCTCCGCCGCAGGATCAAGCGACTCCGGCCAAAGCCGGTCCTACTGACTGCATGCAGGTTGCAGGACCGACTTTAGCCGGGAAGGAGTCAGCGTGACTTTACTGCGCCGAGTGCCGTTGTCAGGTGTGGATTCAACGCCCCAGCAACACGGCCTGCATGCGTGTCTGCGCGTCTTGAACCACCTTGGCCTTGGCATTCAGGTCCTGCAACAGCGTGTTCAATTCAGCCTGCACCTTTGGGTCTGTCACTTGGACCACCGAGCCATTGATCTGGATCTGCGCCTTGTGAGCGTCGACGTAGTCCGCCACTTTCAGGCCCGATTCGAAGGTGCCGTTGACTTGCGGCATGACGGTCAGGAGCGTGTTGGCCGGTACGCTGACGGTGCGATCATAGGCGCTGTCATACACGGCTTTCAGATCGTCCGGCTGCTTGAGCTGGGCATGGGCTGCGTCCGCTTTCGCCAACGTTTGCTTGAGCTGCAAGACGAGGTCGTTCACGCCGGCTTGCACCGTCTTGAGATCATCGCGGCGCGCGATCACATCGCCCAATGAGCGGAACGCGCCTTTCTGCACGAAACCGTTCAGGGGTTGGGTGCTGGCGTCCATACCCTTGTTGAAGTCAGTGATCACGGCGTAGTGCTGGGTGTAATCACCGAAGGACTTCGATTCATCCGGTGTCAGTTTGGGCACGTGCACGCCGGGCTTGTCGATGATGCGGGTTTGCAGGAACTGCTTGAATGCGGCGCGCTGGTCAGGCTCGCTGCTGCCGCAGGCGGTCAGGAGCAGCGGCAGTGCGAGGGCGAGTAACCAGTGGCGGCTGAATGAGACGGTCATTGTCGGTGGATCTCCAGGAAGTGAAAAAAGCCGTTGGCAGAGAAATCGTGCTTCAAGGCGGTACGGCGTGCGGGTTCAGTCGGCAGCTTGCCGATGCCGGTGTACCGTCTGTACGCGTGATGCTAGATAGCTGACGCGCCCATAAATTCCGTTTGGATCCCGTTATTTTGTGGTTTTTGCGCGGTACCGCTCATTTGCCGTCCGGATCAGGCCTGGCCAGAGCGTGATGCCCAGGCTCGGCGCTGAGCCTTGGCGTCATGGGCTTAGAGACGAATATCCTCCGGCCGCTGAATCAACGCTTCGATCCGTGTGCCGGTGATCTGTTCTTCATTGGAGAAACCGTCATACCGCGCCAATTCCCCGAAGCTGATGCCCGTGAGCGTCTCAATCTGAGTGACGCTGCGTCGATACGTCCTTAACGCGCCAAACACCAGCTCCAGCTTGCCCAGCTCGCGGGTCTGGTCGATCACGTACGCGCTGGCCGAAGGTTTGCCGTCATCGCCGAGAAACGCGACAACTTTCCAGAAGGCTCTGGGGATTTGTACCCCTCGGTACAGCGGGTCGTCACTGCGCAGCACCGGTCCGGTGAACACCGTTGCGCGCTCCTTCCAGCGGCGAGTGTTCTCCAGGATGAAGTCTTCGAGCTCCAGCCAGGTTTTCTGATTGAAGGCGGACATCTGCGGCGAGCAATTGGTGAAATGAAACGTGTCCTGATTGGCGGTCTGCGCCTCGTTACCCCAGTTGGGGTCCTGCCGCCGCACCAGATGACCGCGATCGAGCAAGTTGTCGCGGTACAAGTCCTCGCCAAGCTGCGCCTCGACCGGCAGGCGACCGTCATAGGCCCAGGTGTCCTGACGCCGCACGATCTCCACGCTGCTGCCACCCTCGATGTTCACGCCGACGTACAGCGCAATGCGCCGACTCCGGGACATGCTGATGGAGAAATGGGTGTAGTCCAGACGGTTGCCGGGATTCCCCACGGGGAATACGTCATCCGGCGTCGAGGTGGTCGGCCAGGGCACGACGAATTCCCCGAGAAAATCACCGCTGTAGCCCGCTCGACCTTCCAGTTGCGCTGCCGGCGTGATCCGCGCCTGCGGGGCTGACCGCAGGGCGGTGGCATGGGATGACGGTTCGGTCGTGATGGGCTGAAGATCAGCCAGACGGGGGCGATGGTCGAGATCTACCTGAGGGCTATGTGTCGGCATCCTGCTTACCTCTTGATTGAAGAAGGCCCTTCGCGGGCCCTGTTGGTACAACGAACACGATCATGTGCCGCTGAGTGTGAATATCACATGACCTGAGAGCATGGTGGGTATCGGTGAGCGGTGGTGCTCGAGAAGGTCCCTTCCCGGCTGAAGCCGGTCCCACACTTTGAAGCGCGCGCGTTCAGTGAGACCGGCTTCAGCCGGGAATGGACGCGGAGCGTCCTAAGATGCATACCCTCGCGGAGCGTGGGCACGATCGGAAATAGCAGACCGCGTACGCCCCGTAGGCCCGGCTGCGATTGTAGGACTGGCTTTAGCCGGGAAGCCTTTGATCTGATCTAAATACGCTTTTGATCTTGATCTTCATACACTGCGAGTGCAGACGACACCAGTCGCGACTTGGGTGCAGGCTGAACGCAGGTCTCGTGGAGTGGGCCGAGCGGCATGGATGCCGCGAGAGCGCCGTCAGGACATGGATGTCCGTTCGGCGCGGGCCCACGGAGCGGGACCGGAGTGAAGGAACCCTGAGGAACGAAGGGCCCAACCAGGAGCACAAGCCCTTGGTTACTTGGGGCTTTACCAAGTAACTCGCCGAAGGCGAAACAGTCTGCCCCCAGGCAGACGCTCTTGATCTTCCATCAGCCGCACCACTGCCGGCAATGGACAGCGAGCGTAAGTTGTCCCGCCACAATCCTTGCTATCATCCGCCCCCGCGCGCACGAAGGGTCGAGCCGCCCGCCTGTCTTTCGACAACTGCGCCAAATGATCAGATCGCAAAACCGGTTAACGCCCCCAAAGGAACCCGAATGCAGCACGCTACGTTGAACCGTTTCCATGCTGGACTGCTGGCCCTGTTGCTGCTGTGCGTGACCCTGCCAGCGTTTGCTCAGGCCGCGCCGGCCCCAAAGGCCGCGCCGCAGGCCGCCAGCCAAGGCGATGCAGCGCCTGAAGTCGAGGCACCGAGCCTGGATGATCTGAACGAGCAGCTTGACCAGATCCGGCAAAAAGTTACCGTCAGTGCCAATGACGACTTGCTGTCAAGCCTGCGTCAGGCCGCATTGCAGGTGCAGAAGCAAGCCGATGAGCTGATCGCCAAACAGGCCGTTGACATCGAGCACCTGAACGATCAGCTGAACATCCTTGGCCCGGTGCAACCCGACGAAGCGCCTGCCCTGACCAGCCAGCGCAAGGCGTTGACGGCCCAGAAAAACGCGCTGGTCAGCGACGAGCGGCAGACCAATACGTTGAGTCAGTCGGCACGGGACCTGGCCACTCAGATCTTCAGCCTGCGCCGCAGCCTGTTCGACTCCCAGATCAGCACCCGTACGGCAAGCCCGCTGAGTTCGGCGTTCTGGTCGACCCTGATTCGCCCTACCGATGACGACCTCAGGCGCATGAACGGTTTGCTGGACGACGTCCGCAGCGTGTTCATCAGCGCACTGGCGCCCGGCAACCGCATGCTGTTTGCCAGCGTGGTGATCGGCGCGCTGCTGATCTGGGTGGTGGTGCGCCGCCTGCTGGAGAGCCTGCTGATCCGCCTGATGGTCCGTTGGTTGCCCGAAGGCCGTCTGCGTCGCAGCGCCCTGGCACTGGCCGTCGGGCTGTCGACGGTGGTCACCATCACCGCCGCCACGTCCTTGCTGCGTTGGGGCATCGTCAGCAATGCGGTGCTCAGCAACGACGTGGTCAACCTGCTCGACCAACTGCAGACGCTGATCACCTTCTGCGCCTTCATCGTCGGCCTGGGCCGCGCGCTGCTGATGCTGCCACACCCTTCGTGGCGCCTGCCGAAGATTCCTGACGAAATTGCCACCGCCATGGGCCGATTCCCGCCCGTGCTGGCTTTGGCGCTGATGGTCATCGGCACCCAGGAACGCATCAACAGCGTCATCGCCAGCAGCCTGGCACTGACCGTCGCCGTCAACGGCCTGACCGCACTGGCCGTTTCGCTGATGTTTTTCTTCGGCCTGGTGCGCTACCGCCGCACCCGCCGCCGCTTCGCCATTGAACGTCCCGGCGGCCTCGCCGGGTTGATTCCGTTCGTGGTGGCAGTCTGGGTCGGCCTGAGTTTGCTGGCGTTGCTGAGCGGCTACCTGACGCTGGCCTACTTCCTCGCGGTCAAGCTGCTGTGGATGAGCGTGGTGGCTTCGACCGCCTATCTGCTGGTGGCGTTCTTTGGCGACGTCTGCGAAACCCTCCTGTCGCCCAAGCAACCGGGTGGCATGGCACTGGGTTCGGCACTCGGCCTGTCGCCGCGCCATCAGGCCCAGGCGAGCACCATTCTGGCGGGCGTTGGCCGCAGTTTGCTGCTGCTGGCCGCCGTGCTGCTGGCCTTTCTGCCCTCGGGTTCAAGCCCGGGCGAGTTGCTCGAAAGCTTCACCCGGATGGAAGTGACCGACAAATCCCTGGGCGCCCTGAACATCGTTCCAAGCGACATCCTCATGGCGCTGGGTTGTTTGGTACTTGGCATGCTGGGCGTGCGCGTGCTCAAGGAATGGTTCGGCGAGCGCCTGCTGCCGGAAACCAACATGGACGCCGGCATGCAGGCGTCCCTGGTGACCCTGATCGGCTACATCGGGTTTGTGCTGGTGATTGCGGTGGTGATGTCCACGCTGCACATCAGCCTGACCAACCTGACCTGGGTAGTGAGCGCCCTGTCGGTGGGGATCGGTTTTGGTTTGCAGGCCATCGTGCAGAACTTTATCTCCGGCCTGATCCTGCTGACCGAGCGGCCAGTCAAGGTGGGAGACTGGGTGAGTCTGGCGGGGGTCGAGGGCGATATTCGCCGGATCAACGTGCGTGCCACCGAGATCCAGATGTCCGACCGCTCCACGGTGATTGTGCCGAACTCACAGTTCATTACCCAGAACGTGCGCAACGTGACCATGGGCAACGCACTCGGCGTGGTCGGGATTTCCCTGACGTTGCCGCTGGAAACGGATGTCTTGCAGATCCGCGAACTGCTGTTGCAGGCGTTTACCGAGCACGAAGCCGTCCTCGATACGCCAGCGCCCTCGGTCACCTTCAAAGACCTGACCAACACCGGCCTTATCATCAGCGCCACGGGTTACGTCAACAGCCCGCGCTCGGTGGGCGGTGCGCGAAGCGATCTGTTGTTCACCGTGTTGGGTCGCCTGCGGGAAATGGGCATCGCCCTGTCGGCACCGCAGAGCATGGTGTTGATCAACGACGGGCTGGGCAAGGAACAGCCGCCGGCGGCAGCGGAGTGATCACCCCGCCCCGTTGAGACACGCGGCGTGGCAGTCGACCGTTGCATGACTGTCGCGCCGCGCGGCCACCGGAATCAGCTTACGTTTTTGTTCGGGTCCTCGGCATGGGCCCAACGATAATCCAGACGCGGCGCGAACACTTTGATCCGGCGCTTGATCTTGATCAGGATCGGGTCATGCACGGGCTCCGGATCTTTCAGGAAGACGGTCAGCACGGCACTCAGCGCGTACAGCCCGCAAAAGGCCCAGACCACGCCTTCAATCCCGTAACTGTCATTGAAGATCGCGACCACCGCCGGGCCCACCCATGTCGACGCCCCTGCCCCGAGGCTCAACACCGACAATGCAGCGGCCTTGTTGTTCGGCGCCAATGCGGGTGCGAGCGCCGAGAGCGGCACGAAACACGCCAATGTCAGGCCGTAGAAGGCGCCGAAGATCGAGGCGATCAGGAAGTCGTGGGTAAACGCCTGGGGCATGAAGAAGAACAACGGGGTGCTGATCGTGCTGCCCACCGCGCCGAACCACAGGATCGTGTTGCGATAACCGATCTTCGTGCTGATCACGCTAGAGCCCAGATTACCGATGATGTTGAACACGAAGACGATGGTCAGCAGGCGCAGCCATTCTTCGAGGGTGAAGCCGACGGTGTGCATAAAGAATCCGGGCATGACCACCAGAAAACCGAACATCGACGAGGTGTTGATCACTCGAACGATACCGGCCAGCGACACTTTGGGGCGTGTCCACATGATGGTGATGTTCTTGGCCATCGACACGAGCGGCCGCTCACCCTCGGGCGCCAGCCGACGCATGCCATGGGCTTCACGCATCCCGATCAGACCAATCGCGCCGCCGACGACCACCAGTGCGAAGGACAGCCAGAAGGTCTGCAATGCGCCGATCAGCGGGATAGCGACACTTGCCACCAGAGAGCCGAGCATCGGCAGGCCCGCCGCATAAGCCACCCAGAACCAGCCCACGGCCATGCCCATTTTGCGAGAGGGCGTGGACGCGGCGATCCATACCAGAAAGCCGTAAGCGAACAATGGATAGCCGAAGCCGCGCAGGCCGTAGGTCAGCAGAATCATTGAGTAGCTCAGGTCCTGCAGTCCGTAGATCAGGAAGAGCACCTCAAACACACTCCAGATGACCAAGCCCAGGAACATCACCCGTTTCGGGCCCCAGATGTTGGAGAGTGCGCCGGCGAGCCAGGAGGAAATCCCGACCGTAACGCCGTAGAGGGTGAAGATCATTGCGATTTCATCGCCGGGCATGCCGCGTTCGCTGAGGAAGGGCGAGAGGTAGCCGAGTTCTACGCCATCGCCGATCATGAAGATCAGCAGGCCGACAAAGCCCCAGAACATGGGATAGGGAATGCCCACTTTGTCGCAGAATCGTGAGAGTGGAGTGTTCGGAGTGGATTGATCGCTCAATTTTCCGTTCCTTTTTGATGCAGGACGCTTGGGCGCGCCAATGAGTGGCCTCGATGAGGTTGAAAGGCAGAGGGGGTGGCACAGATTTCTGCTTCGGGCAGCGAGCAAAACTGGCTTGGTGGGTAGCGCGCGGGGTCGGACGTGCAGCGGCTATCGTCGACCCATTAATCTATGTTTTTTCTAGATTTTCGAGCCCGAAGCCCGCTTTTTATGCCAGATGAAACGATTAATCACAACCGACCAACGTTGCTAAAGGTGCGACAACGTGCCCGGTTGTATCGTCTGAGGGGTAGAGGAACTGGGCGCTCGGGTATCGCAGGTTGAGGATGCAAATAAACACATTTTTTTTCGTGAGATGGCTCTATTCCAATCATCTCAGCGATGTTTCATCAATCAGACGCCGCGCTTGATGCAGGAGCTACCGAGGGTATGGCCAGCGAAATGCTGATCAACGTCGTCCAGCAGCCTATCGTTGACCGCCTGGTCAGACCCGCCGCGCCAATCGGGTCGCGAAGTCTCGGTAGGAATGAAGCTTGCGTCCCAGGATTTGCGTCAGGCGTGCCACATCGCCGGTTTCCGGAATCATTCCGTCGCTGACAAAACGCTGGGCCATGAGGCGCATCTCATAGGCCATCCACGTGGGCATGAACGTCGCGACGTTTTGCTCGAAACCCGACGGATCATCGCCCCCGTAAACGACCGGACGTCCGAGGACTTGCGTCCAGATCGCGGCAACCCCCTCGCCCGTCAGCGTATCCGGGCCAACCAGATTGATGACTACGTTGGGCAGGTCGTCCGAGGTCTGATCGCGCCGCAACAGCTCGATGGCCGCCACTTCGGCGATGTCCCGGGCATCGACCATGGCCAGGCCCTTGCTGCCAATCGGCATCGGATAGACACCGTGCTCGAAGATGGCTTCCTTGACCATTTCGTCGTTGTCGATGAAGTAGCTCGGACGCAGGATCGTGGCATTGAAGCCCATTTGCTCAATCATCCGCTCAGCGCCTGATTTCACCGCGAAATGCGGCACGTCGACGAAGCGGTCGGCGTGAATAACCGAGAGGTAAACCACGCGGTTGACGCCGGCCTCCCTCGCGATATTGAGCGCGATCAGTGCCTGGGTGAACTCATCCGCCGCTACGGCGTTGAGCAGGAAGAACGTGGAAACCCCTACGAACGCACGACGAAGGGATTCGATGTCGAGCATTTCGCCCTGGACGACGTCCACTTGCGTGGGGAAATGTGTGCTCGAAGGGTCACGTACAAGGACACGTACGTGGGCATCGCGCTTGAGGAGCTGTTCAACGACTTTGCTGCCAACTCGGCCGGTAGCGCCCGTTACGAGGATAGTCATGGTGGTTCACCGTGGTGGATTTGACTGGAGACGCCACTATCGGTGGATCATGAATGAACCGCTAGACACCGATATTAGACACGGCGTTCCATGTATGGAACAGTCTCATTCCAGCATCAGCCCTGTCGCTCGGCGGCCGGCGCTATCGCTCATTCGCAACCGTTGCTTTGTTTCAGGTGAACCATGGATTTGCTTGCCCTTGCTGATTTCAATCTCGTCGCCCGGCATGGCGGGTTCGGCCGCGCGGCACGTGCCGCCGAGCGGCCCAAAGCAACGTTGTCACGTCGGGTTGCAGAGCTGGAGCGCAGCCTGGATTTGCGCCTGTTCGAGCGCGGCGGGCGTACCCTAAAGCTCACCGAGGAAGGCCGCGCGCTGTTTGAACGCACGGGAGCGTTACTGACCGAACTCGATGAGACGGCTGCGGCGATCGCGTCAGGCGGAGCGCGACCACGGGGTAAATTGCGCGTCAGCGCCCCACTGTTTTTCGCCCAGACCGCCATGGGCAAGCTGGCGGCGGGCTTTGCCCTTGAGCATCCGGAAGTACGGCTTGAGGTGACGACCGAAGATCGCGCTGTCGACATGATCGAAGAAGGTTATGACCTGGTGATTCGCGTCAATCCGGAGGTCGACGAAAGCCTGATCGGTCGCATCTTTCTGCACGACCGGCTGGTCGTCGTCGCGAGCCCACACCTTGCCCGCCCCAAGCCCGACGTCCCGGTAGCGGCGGTGACAAGAGGGCCCGGCGACCGCCAGCGCGTGTGGGCTGTAGCAACTCCCAAAGGCCAAACCGCTATGGCCATAGACCCGGTGCTGAGTCTGTCTTCGCTGGTCATGGTCCGCGACGCTGTGTTGGCGGGCGTAGGCGCCGGTCGCTTACCGGTGTCACTGGTGGGTCAGGACCTACGCAATGGAACGCTGGTGCACTGGGGCGACATCGACGCACCGCCAGTCGCACTGTGGGCCCTGTATCCGTCGCGACGATTATTGAGCGCGCGTGTCTCGGCGTTTCTCGATTATCTGAGACGAGCGTTTCCGAACGGCGCGCCCGAGGAGTTGGCGGCTTTCATGGCGCGGTGACAGGATGCGGGGTTCGTTGCCGTCGGCGGAGATGCGGTCGTCCCTGCGCACCAGTGGTAAAGCGCTGTAAATAAATCAGCCGCTTGAGCGTTGTGGCATCTGAAGCAAGACTATCCAAGTCCATCATTCATAACTCTGGATACATCTTCTTCCTTGATCTAACATCGAACGACTTTCACCATCCGCCCCACACTTCAAAGGGAGCCGCTGGTGAAAAGCAGGGAATTGATCTCAGAATTAGAAGCAGCGGGCTGGAGCTTAGCCCGAATCCGAGGCAGCCATCACATTTACACTCACCCGTGCAGCTGTCACTCCATCCCGGTCCCCCATCCGAAGAAGGACCTTCCCATCGGAACGATCAAAAGCATCAGGAGGCGGGCATGTCTATAACCTCTGGCACCCAATCAATCCCAATGCAGGAGCGCACCATGCAATATCCAATCGCCATTGAATGGGGCGACGATACGACGGCCATCGGCATACAGATTCCGGACATTCCCGGCGCGGTGACGGCTGGCGACACGTTTGAAGAGGCTTACAACGCGGCGGTCGAAATTGCCCACATCTGCCTTGAAGAGCTGGTTGCCGACGGTCAACCCGTGCCCATGCCGTCGTCTGCTCGGGCTTATCACGGTCATGAAGACTTCGTAAACATGGGCTGGGGTATGGTCGAGATCGACATTACCCCTTATCTGGGCAAGACCGAGAAGGTCAATGTCACCTTGCCGGGATTTGTCATACAGCGGATCGACCGTTATGTTCGCGACCACAACGTCAAAAGCCGGTCTTCGTTCCTGGCGGATGCGGCGCTGGAAAAACTCGGGCGGATTTAAGCCACAGGTGGCCGCGACAACTCCACGAGCTCTTGGCAGGACCGGCTTCAGCCGGGAAGGCGTTGGGTCTCACACCGCACCAGTGACAGCCTCACCAGGGCTTGCGGATTTTCCCGCCCCACGGCCAGGACGATGGGGAGGCGAAGGCGTGACGCATTTGCCCGGCCGTTATCGCGCGTGCACCGGCGTCAAAAGCGAGCGCCGTTTGCAAGGCCGGCCAGCAAGGTTTAGGTAAACAGGCTGGCACCCGCAACCCGCAATCGAGATGCTCATCACGGGCCTGGGTCGAAGTCAGGTGGCGAAAGGGATGTTTGCCGCTTGCCAGTTCGTAGATCACACACGCCACGGCGTAGATGTCAGTGCGTGCCGTGAGCGAGTGATGTTCAAGCAGTTCCGGTGCGGCGTAACCCGGTGTCCAGGCGTTGAAACGCTCGCGGCTCAGGTGCGGCAGACCGCAGAGAACGCCCTCCTCGGCTTGGCCGAGCCCAAAGTCGAACAGCCGCACGCCCTCTTCACTGAGCATGATGTTGCTGGGTTTGATGTCACCGTGAACGACGCCGCGAGCGTGGGCGTATGCCAGGGCGTCCAACAGCGGCACAACGATCTCCCGCAGTTCTTTCCACGGCAGTCCCAGCGGCCGCTCGCAGAGCATTTTGTCCAGCGTCAGGCCTCGCATGAGTTCCATAGTGATGAAGGCCCGCTGGCATGAGATGTCGACGTGAAACCCATGCACACGCAGCACGTTGTCATGGCGCAGGTATCGGGTCAGGCAGAACTCGCTGTAGAGCACCGCGCTGGCGTCCGGCGACTCGGCGAAGTCTGGGTTGAGGACTTTGAGCGCGACGTAAGGATCGGGATCTCCGTATTGCTCGGCCAGCAGATCGCGCGCGCGGTAGACCGCGCCCATACCTCCGGCACCGAGCAGGCGCTCGATGCGATATCGATTTGCCAGAAGATCGGGCATTGCGCTCAGTCCGGCTGAAGTGAGCACCCGAGCCGGTTCAGGTTTTTCAGAGGGGGCGAAGGCGAAATAGGTGAGGTCGGCGGGCGGTTCATCGCGGGGAGAATCAATCACTGCCTGCCCGTCCGGATTCGAGTGCACGGGATCGGTCATCCGCGAATCACCACGGCAGTCAGATTATCCCGGGCGGCGCCGCGCAACGCGTTATCGAACAGACGCTTGAGCGCTGTTTCCGGCAGCGCGTGGTTCAACGCGTGGCCCAATGCATCACTGCTCAACCCTTGGTACAAACCGTCGCTGCACAGCAAGAAGGCATCGCCCGGAAACACCTCAAGTTCCAGCACCTCCAGCGTCAGTTGCGCGGCAGCGCCCACTGCGCGGGTCAAGGCGTGCGCGCCGGGATGCGCCTGGGCCTGTCGAGCGTTCATCTGTTTTTCGTCGATCAACTGCTGTTGCAGCGAGTGGTCCCGGGACAGCTGATACAAGCGCTGACCGCGCCACAAATAGCAGCGACTATCACCCGCCCAGACGCACGCCGCCCGGTTTTCCTCTGCCAGGAGCGCAACCACGGTGCTGCCGATGATGTTGTCGTGTCGGGCTGCGCTGACAGTCAGCTCCTGGCCCAATCGACGGTTCAGCCAGTGCAGGCACTGTCGAATGCCGATGAGCCGGTCATCGAAATCTTCATGGACGGGCAGCTCCGCCAGACTGGCGACGATCATCTGGCTGGCGATATCACCTCCCTGATGCCCGCCCATGCCATCGGCGACCACCCACAGTCCCTGCTCGGGACGCGCCAGAAACGCATCTTCGTTGCGTGTCCGGACCTTGCCGCTGTGGGTCCGCGCAGCGCTGCGCCAGGGGCCGGCGATCGCCATCACAGTTGTGCCGGCATGCGGAAGCTGCGCAGGACGGTCATGTCGAATGGGTTTGGCGAGCGCTGACTGGTCAACAGGTAGCTGGCCCGCAGCCCGCCGACATCGGCCTTCAGCACCAGCACGTCGCGACCGGTCAGCTCTTCCCGCTGCAGCGAATCCAGCAAACGGAACAGCGACCACGGCCCTGTGCTTTCTTCGATGCCCAAAGGTCGGCCAACCATTCTGTCGAGCACCAGACTTGTTCGACCGGACTCGGCGTCCGTGGGCCACTTGAAGGACACCGGGACGATCGGGCCATGCCGATATTCAAGGGTTTTGTCACCCAGCTTGAATTCGGAACGACTGACCGACGGGTCCAGGGTGTGAGGCTCGAGCTTGAACTGCACTTGAGGCTCGCCCGGATTGTCCGCGAAAAACCCCTGCCGGATGACCCGGGCCGCATTCATCTGCTCGAGGTACGCCCGGGAGATCGGCAGGCTTTGCCCGTCGATACTGCGCAGACGATGACTGCCCTTCTCGCCACCCACGAACGGTCGCAGGAATCCGTCGAAGAAGCGGTCGGCAACACCCTGAACCTTGAAGAACTCGCGAAAATCACTGAGCGCGACATCGCTGGCACTGTCGGCTTTGAACGGGTAGCGCTTGCTGATCGCCCTGGCGTAAAAACCGTACACCTCACTCTGGTAGTGCTGGTTCACGTGCTGATAGGCGTCGCGAAGCACCAGCCGCCATGCGTCCTCGGCCAGGGTGTTGAACCACGCGCTTACCGGAGGCGGCAGGCGAGAGGATGCACCGCGCACACTGCTCAAGGCATCACGCTGGCCGCCCATGCGTGACTTGGCCATGTCAAATGCCGCCTGCTCGGGGGAACTGGCTCGACCGAGGCTGGCCATCTGCATTTGCAGCTCGTTGAGTGCGGCCAGAACGGGGGTCAGATCCGCGGCCGGGCCGTCCTTGTCGTCAAGCAGGCGGTGCAATGGATCGAAACGGTTCTGCAGTGATTTGCGTGCGGTAACCGGTACCGATGCACTCAGCGCTTCAGAGGCTTTACCGGATGCGGCGATTGTCAGTTTGGCCGCCTTCGCGCCCGTTTCCGCGAGCTGCGCGGTGGTATCGACAGCGTTTGTCAGCGCAACAACAGGCGTTAAACGGGTGTTCTCTCGAACCTCCCTAAGCAGGTTGATTACTGGAGAATGAGCCGACGTCAGGCTGGCCAGCTGTTCCGCACTGTCGGCAAAATCGAAAGGCCCGGGCAGCTCGACCGCGCTGACCGCTTCCCCCCAGTAATCGGCGTAATCGCGAAAATAGAGCTGTTCCAGTTCGACCATCAGACGCCGCATGTCCATGTCGCTGAGGTCGGTGCCTTCGCCCAGTACCCAATTGTCCCGCAGGATATCGGTCACCACCCGGGAGCCTTGCACCGAGAAATACTGCTCGTAGCCGTGTCGGGTGTAGAACCCCGGTATCACATAATCGGCACCGACGAACAGCCCCGCCTTCGGGCCGAGGTGCTGGTCAAAACTGTAGTCCGGCAAGGCATCCGCCTGCTCACGCAGCATCCGGTAGATGACGTTCGCCAGGGACTCACCGCGCAGCACCTGCCGTGCCTGTTCCACGCGTTGATCATTGAGGCCGTGGACGAAGGGCAGCTTCAGTAATCGTTCGAAGTGGCTGTTCAGACCGTTTTGCGCGGCGACGTTGCCGGGGTACAGCTCAGACCAGTCAGTGGCGACCCGCTCCTTGAGCCAGGCCGCATCGCGCCGGTCTTTCAAGCCCAGCATCAAATAGGCCCGCAGGCTTTTGAGCAAACCTTCGCGATTCTCCAGGTTGGCGGCAATCTGTCCCTCCAGCACCATCGCCACCTGGGGCAAGAGCAGCCGTTCCAGCTCCCGCTCGTAGGCAGTCTCGACGACTGGACTGACCACCTCACCTTGATAAAGGCCACCACGCACCTGGTAACCAACGCCCCCTTTGTCGGGGAAGACCTGGGTCGCCGCATAGCGGGTATCCAAAGCGTTCAGCGTTGCGAGCAGGTCATTCGGGGCCGTGTTCGCCGACCGTTGCTCGGCCCGAATTCGGGCAAGCGCACTCACACTGTCGAGCCTTTCATAGTTGCCGGAAAAACTCACGGCCCAGAGCGTGCCGAACAACGCCAGCGACGCCAGCGCTCCCACATACAACGCGCGCTGTGCCCAATGGATACGGCGGCGCTCGCGCATGTCCAGGCCTGCAAGGTCCGCCTCCGGAAAGATGACTCTGCTGAGCAGGTGGTTGATGAATCGGGATCGCCCGCTGCCCAATGTCGGCCGCGTATCTGTGCTGATACCCGGCCCCATACCCTTGCCGACAACGGACCTGTGCATGTCCTGATCAAGGTGCGCTGCGCTGGTGAGGTAGAAGCCCCGCAGCTGGCTGGCCGACTGATAGCGATTGCCTGTGAACGCCAGTTCTACGAACACGCATACGCGCTCGCCGATGCGACTGAGTTGATGAGGGAAATCCAGAATGCTGCCACGGCGCGAAGCATCACGCTCTTGATGAATGCGAGTGATGACCTGACTGTTCAACCGAACCAACAGTTCGGCGAACTCGTTGCGCAGTACGTCGGCATCGGTGCCGCTCTGGCCTTTCCGGAAACTGGTACCGAGGACCTGATCGCTTTCCTCACGGGTCAGTTGATCGAAAAACGCGTCGAAGCCCGCAAGGCTGTCGGCCTTGCTCAGCACCAGATAGACCGGCACCTCCAGGTGCAGCTTTTGACGCAGCTCCTGCAAACGCGCACGCACCTGTCCGGCGAGGGTCTCGAGTTCGGGGTCACTGGCGTGGAGCAGCGTGTCGACCGGGAGGGTGACGAGTACACCGTTCAGAGGACGTTTGCGGCGATATTTGCCCAGCAGGCCCAGCAACGTGCACCAGGCGCTGCGGTCGATGTCGGCGCTCGGCTGGGTCAGGTACCGCCCCGCGGTGTCGACGAGTACAGCGTTGTTGGCAAAATACCAATCGCAGTGGCGAGTGCCCCGGGTGTCTCGGGTGAGCTTGCGCTCGACGCTGTTCAGCGGAAACTCGAGCCCTGAAAAGTCCAGCAGGCTGGTCTTGCCGCTGCCTTCGGGCCCGATCAGCAGGTACCACGGCAGCTCGGTGCGCCAGTGCTCACTGCGGCCGCGATACAGGCTCGAGGTCTTCAGCGTTTTCAGCGCGTCCTTGAAACGCGTCGTCAGTTCAGCCTGCTCCTCATCGATCTGATCATCGCGCAGGATGCGTGCCTGACCCTCTTCACTGCCCTCGACTGCCTTCCTGCGCTCCCCGGCGCGCCAGCTGACATAGACCATCGCAAGGCCCCAGAGCAGGAACAGCGAACTGATGGTCAACAGCCGAGAGGTTGAACCCTCCCAGAACTTTCGGTCGTCAACCGCCAGGGCCGGCCCGAAGAACCAGATCATCAGCGCCACGAGCAATACCAACAGCAGCGTCCACACCCACGTCTGACGCAAAAGCGCGCCGGTTTTCTTGAAAAGATTTTTCATCACACGTCTCTGTTTACGGCTGGGGCTGCGCTCGGGGGTGAACGACAGACTGATCAGACGGCTGATAGGGCTGCAGAACGGCATTGCGGTGCTCACCCAGCACCCAGGCGAAGCCCGAATACATCACAACCAGACAGACCAGGGTGAAGCCCACCACCATCCAGGTGGGCACGATGCGAACAAGGCTGCGGCGCTGATTGCTCAGGCCTTCCCAATGGGGTGACAGCTCGCGAGGCGCATCACCCCGCAGCTGGCGAATTTGCCGGTAAACCGCGTCGCGAATGTTTTCGAGTTCCTGCACCCCGCGGGTCTGCACCCGGTAGCGGCCCTCGAACCCCAGAGACAGGCATAGGTACATCAGCTCCAGCATCGGCAGGTGCTTGACCGGGTTTTTCGAGAGCCGATCCAGCAGCTGAAAGAATTTCTCACCACCGAAGGTTTCCTGGTGAAACCGGCTCAGCAGGCTCATCTGCGACCACTCGCTTTCATTGCCCCAGCCGCTTGTTACCACGGCCTCATCCAGCGCAGTACAGAGCACATAGCGGGCGCCCGCGACCTGACTGCTCTCGGCGCCATTGTGCAGCGCGCGCGCTTCAAAGGTTTTCAGCACGTGCGCCAGATGCCCATGGAGCGCGCTCATGTCCTGGGGGATATCACCGCTCTTGAGCCGGACCACTTCGGACAGCAACTCCGATGCAGCTGCCACCAGCGGGTTCATGCCGACATTGAACGTCTGCGCCGGTTGCAGGCGCGCGGCGTAGACCATGCGTTCTTCCAGCTGCTCGAAGCGCGGCGGCGGCGTGGAATCCGTCATCGGCCTGGACGCCGGGCCATGGCCGTGCCGGCTGACCAGGACGGTTTTGTCGTCCTGGCGATAGTCGTTATTTTTGATCATGGCGGTCAGTTCCTGATGGCCCAGAAATTGAGCTCGAGCTCGGCGAACTCACCGGACACGTGGAACGCGAAACCGCCGGAACGCTCGAGCTGCTCCAGGTCCTCGGAGCTGAGTTCGAGGAGGAAGTAAGTTTTTTTCGAATGGAACGCAATCTGCCGCGGCGCCACCGGTAACGGGGTGAGTTTGATTCCGGGCAGGTGCAGGTTCACCAACTGGCGGATTCGCTCCACCGGTGCAACCTTGAAATGCGCGGGCAGACGATGGCGCAGTTCCTCAGCGTCGCAATGGGCACTCGCCGCCAATACAAAAGAGGCCGAACCCAGCAGCGTGCGATCGTGCAGCGGCGAGACAGTGATGCCGTATTGGCGCGGCTGCAGCACCAGCTCAATGGCGTGTTGTTCCAGCACCATCGACAGCATGTGCCGAAGCGCTTCCATCACCTTGCGAAAGCACTCCCCTTGATTGCTGTGCCGATAGCGGCTGTCCAGCCGCGGGCGCTTGCTGTCACTCGAGAAGGTCGCCAGATCGGCCAGCAGCGTCAGCAGCGCGCGGTAGAGTTCTTCCGGATGCACATGCTCGAGGCCGAGGTAGTGACGCAGCAGCAATTCGGCACGATTGATCAGCTGAAGCATCATGAAATCCCCCACTTCCGCGCCGGCTACCGTGCCACTCGAGCGAATACGCTCCGCAATGCTGTCGCCCCTGTGACTGAGCATGCTGATGACTTCCTTCAAGCACGACAGCAGATAACTGGAAGCGTGGGACTGCAGGTAGGTGGGTATGAAATCCCGAGCGAGGCTGACCACGCCGTCAGGGCTGGTGTCGAGCACCTCGCAGATTTTCAGCTTCACGTACGCGTGATCGCTCTGCTGTTCGCCCAGCAGCAATCTGAAATCCGGACGACCGCAGCTGACCTGACACGCTGCGTCATCGCCCGCGTTTGAATCGGCGACTTGCGCTTCATAGGCGGTGTAACGGGCCAGCACGTCGGACTGCTCCGGTCGCCGCGCCTCCACGAGATTGCCAGTGACCAACGGCAACGCCAGGTAGACAGGCATGTTGCAGGTATTGGGCGGTACGTCGAGCGCCAACGACTCCGTATTGCCGATCAGTTCGAACAGGCTGCCGTCCGGGAAGATGCCGGTAGCATGGCTGATCACCAGTTTGCCCATGTTGAGAAACTGCAGGTCGATCTCCAGCGTAAGGAATCCCCAGGCGTAGCCACCCATTAACCGAGTGCGCATTTTCAGCTGGTGGTCGTAATAGCGGTCGTTGTGTTGGAAATGCTGAGGGCGCAGCAACATGCCCTCCTGCCAGATGACTTTATGGGCGTTCATGGCTGGTCAACCGCCTCGGCGAGCTCTTGGCGTGAGGGGTGAATGCCGCTGTCGTCAAGGGTCAGGTCCACTTCGGTAGCGGTTTGCGGCGCGAGGTAAAGCGTGGAGCGCCACGAGCTTTGTGACAGGTCGCGGTACGCTGCGACCACGCCGACGTAGCGACTGCCCTTCTGCACACTGAGCTTGAGCTCGACTGTTTCGCCCGGACGCAGCTCAAGCTCCTCGGTGGCGACCATGTCCGGGGCCAGGGACTCTTTGGCCCGTTCATACAGGCTGAAAAAGTCAGCATTCTCGAAGGCTACCGCATGCTTGAGTTCGTACAGCCGCACCACGATCGGTGACGGACGGCCATTCAGATCGGGATTCAGCTGATCACTGGCCGTGAGCCTGAGATTGAGTTTGGTCAGGTGTGAAAACGGCGAAAACGTCGAACAACCTGCCAGCATCAGCAGGGCCATCAACGCAGTCAGCGTGTGTGGAAATACAGTTGAGCGGCGAAACATGGGCTTCATCCCCGGTGATCCGTGTGGAGGGTGGAAATCAGACGAATTTGCTCTTCATAGGCGTGGGCGAAGTCTCGCGCCAGCAGGCGCTCGCTCCAGTCATTGTCCTGACGCAACGCCTGGTGATAACGGCCAAATGCTCTCCAGCGACTGCCGGAGGTTGCGAGCAGTGGCGGGTTGTCGCGCTCGAACCGCAGAGTGAGTTGCTCCGGAGAAAAATGCTCCAGCGTCGCGCGAATGGCTGCGCGACTGGCGGCCAGCAGGGCCACCTGGTGCACCTGCACGTCATGGAATGCTCGAGTGACCGCGACCTCAGCCGGTAACTGCCCGGGCTTGCCAGGTCGCAACAACGCCGACAGCGCTTCGCCGGCATCGACAGCTGATTTCAGCGGGTTGCGCTGAGCGCCCGGCACGCTGGTCTGGGAAAGTCGCAATTCATTTTTCAGCTCGCTCCGCGTGTGCAGGTTTTGCTGGAGCCCGCCGACACACTGCCTGAGTAAACGACCGGCATTGAGCGCCAGCGCTTCTCGGGCATCCTGGTCAAGCTCATCGAATTCGATGCCCAGCGCTTCGGCAAACCGGGTCCAGAAATCATCGTCCTGGTGCTCGACTTCAAACGCTGCGGGCGTGGGTGCAGCAGGCGCCGCGGGTTGTGCTGCTGGATCTGCAACCAGCTCGGGTACGCGCAGGCTGTCCATCTCCACCCGGGCATAGTCAGCGCGTTGTTGGCCGTCCTTGATGACGGCACCTGGCGAAATCAGCTCGTCGATGTCCGAGTGGACGCGCTCCTGCTGGTCGAGCGCAGTCAGCGGGTCGAGGTCCAGAAACGAGTCGTCCGGGATGATGCTGCCGGCCGCCTGCGCACGGCCCACGACACCGTCAACGCAGGCCGGGTCCCCCATGAGTCGCGCACGCAGGTCGAAATCGCCCAGTACATACCGGCTACCGTGCTCAATGCGCACGGCCTGGCCCTTGGGCAGCCGCGCCCCGCTCTCCCCACTCAGTACGCCGTTGCTGCTGGTGTCGGTGAGAAAATAGCCGCCATCGCAGTAGCTGATCGTGACGTGGTGGTGGGACACGTGCCGATTGTGGTCGGGAATGACCCAATCACAGTCGGCGCCACGTCCGATCACGCCACCCGCCTGCCTGAAGGTCTTCTGGCACAGGTCCGCCGGCACGAATTGCCGGGCACTCTGCATTTCAAAAACCAGTTCCATGGTGATGCTCCTTACGGTCAGTTACCGCGGTTGACCGCCTGCGGATCACCCAGAGGGCGATAGGTGTTGTCGTTGAACGTGTAATTGCCGCTGCAACCCGACAGGCCACAGAGAAGAACAAGGGTCAGCAGAACGGCTTGCCGGTGACGAGCAAACATCAGGGGATCTCCAGAAGTGAGCGCAAGGCTCCGACAGTGGGCGCTATGGAAAGCGAGCAGGGAACCGGGCGGTTTGTCTTACGCATTGACGTCACCCAGATTGATGTTGAGGCGTCCAAGGCGGTACAGCAGCGTGCGCCTGGGCAGGCCAAGCTCACGCGCCGACAGGCTCTGATTGCCTTGGTTTTTGCGCAGGCAGTCGAGCAGCAAGGCGCGCTCGACCTGCTCAAGGCGTTCGCGCAGGTCCAGGCGGGCTCGTTTAGGCACAACGTCCGCGCGCAGGGTGAAATGCTCGGCAAGCAATTCGCCGTCTTCACACAGCAGAACGGCGCGCTCGACCAGCCCCTTGAGCTCGCGCACGTTGCCGGGAAAGGCATAACCGGACAAATGATCGAGTGCTGCGTCGGACCAGCACAGAGCGTCCCGTTGTAGAAATGCGCAGGCCCTGTCGGCAAAATGACGGGCCAGATCAACGATGTCATCGCCGCGCTGGCGCAGGGCGGGCAGCTCGATAGGGAATTGCGAAAGACGGTAGTAGAGGTCCTCGCGAAACGTGCCCTCACTGACCATTGCTGCCAAATCCCGGTGGGTTGCTGCCAGAATGCGCACGTCTATTTTGTGCGTGTCGTTGGAACCCAGTGGACGGATCTCTCCCTCCTGGAGTACGCGCAGAAGCTTGGCCTGCAGCGACATCGGCATGTCGCCGACTTCATCGAGCAAGAGGGTGCCTCCGTTGGCTGCGTCGAAGAGTCCGGCGCGATTGCGCAGAGCCCCCGTGAATGCCCCCTTGCAATAGCCGAACAACTCGCTTTCCAGCAGGCTTTCGGGCAGTGCCGCGCAGTTCTGCACGATAAAGGGCTGGGAGCGGCGCGGACCATAGTCATGGATGGCACGGGCCACCACTTCCTTGCCGGTGCCCGTCTCCCCGCGCAGCAGTACGGTGTAGGGGCTGTGCAGGACTTTGCTGATCATCGAACAGGTCTGACGCATTGGCGCGCTTTTGCCGATCAATCCGTAGGCGCTGATGCTTGGCACGCTGACGCGCACCGGATGCGAATCATCGACGCGTCGTCTCAAGCGGTGGAGCAGGTGCAGTTGACTCAGCACGAACGCGCCCAGTCGGCCAAGGGAGTCGGCAAAGGCCTGTAGCTCAAGGTGTCGACTGCTTGCGCAAACGAGCAAGCCTTCGACCGTCTTTTGCTCGTTGACGATGGGTACACACAGCAGCGACTGCCAGGGCGCCGCCCTGGTCGGCAGGAAGCTGGTTTCGTGGAGGCTGCCTGGCAAATCGGCAATGCACACAATGCGGTTCTGGCACAACGCAAACTGCAGCAGTTGATCGCCGTTGTAATCGGCTGGGAGGCTGTGTGCCCCACGGGGTTGCACGCTGCCCTCAAGACACTCGGCCGTCATGCCCAAACTCGTGTGTGTCGCGTCGAGCAGATAAAGCTGGGTCAGCTCGCACCCGCTCAACTCGGCAAGTCCGACCACAAGGCCGCCCAGCAGTGCAGCATCGTCTGCAGCACGTGCGAGGCGAGTGAACTGCTCCAGCAACACTTCGGCATAGGCCAGCGGCTGTGGCACCTGTCGGAACATGGCACCCATCTCAGGCAAACTCGCAGGTCACGGCGCCGCCATGATCAAGCGTTGCGTGCACCGATGTGAGACGTTGGCCTGCGGCCATGGCGTCGAGCAGCCGGTCAGCCACCTGCGGCAGAACGTGAAGCTCCAGCAAGTGGTCGATCAGACGTGCGCCGCTGTCGCCCTGGCTGCAGCGTTCAAACAGTTCATCGACCAGCGCCTCGGAAAAGGTGAACGCCAACTGACGGCGGTTCAAACGCTCACCGAGACCCTTCAGTTTGATCTCGATCAGCTGGCGCAACACAGACCCGCTCACCGGGTAGTACGGGACGACGCGCATCCGTGCGAGCAGCGCCGGTTTGAAATGTCGCGCGAGAACCGGATGGAGATGCTCCTCAAGCACCTGCGCAGAGGGACGCGCGCCGTCGGCGCAGAGGTGGCTGATGAGGTCGCTTCCAAGGTTCGAGGTCATCAGGATCAGCGTGTTGCGGAAGTTGATCTCCCGCCCTTCCCCATCGTTGGCCACGCCCTTGTCGAAGATTTGATAGAACAGGTTCAGAACGTCCGGGTCAGCCTTTTCGACTTCGTCGAGCAGGACCACGGAATACGGCCTCTGCCGCACCGCTTCGGTGAGCATGCCGCCCTCGCCATAACCGACATAACCCGGTGGCGCGCCAATCAGACGCGAGACGGTGTGCTTCTCTTGAAACTCGGACATGTTAATGGTGGTGATGAACCGCTGGCCGCCGTACAGCAAGTCGGCGAGGGCCAGCGCTGTCTCGGTCTTGCCGACCCCGCTCGGTCCGACCAACAGGAATACGCCGACCGGTGCGTCAGTTTTGTTCAGGCCGGCAGCAGTCGCGCGCATTGAACGATCAAGGGCGTGAACAGCCGGCTCCTGACCCCGGATGCGGGCGCGCAGGTCAGTGGCAAAGCTGGCGACCCTGGCGTTGTGTTCTCGCGCCAATTGCGCAAAGGGCACGCCGGTCCAGGCGCTGATCACTTCGGCAACAAGCCGAGGGCACACTTCAAAGCTCACCAGCCGCTCTGTGGCCTGCGCCTGAGTCAAAGCGCGGTGAGTCTCGTTGAGCTCGACTTGCAGGTCTTCGATACTTTGCGCTTGATCGATGGACCGGTTGTCGATCGCAGCACCTTCGGTACCTTCCGCAACGGTAACGTTCTGTTCACCTTTTGCCCGATCACGCGCTAGCGCCAGTCGCTGACGCAGATCGAGCAGTCGCTTGGCCAACCCTTTCTGTTCGGACCAGAGAGATTCGAGAGCACGGCTTTCTTCGTCCGCAGCGCGCAGACGGTCTTCCAGCGCATCCAGTGCGGGCAGATCAATGGGCAAACCGGCTTCTGCGTCGCGTCGCAACGCATGACGCTGACGGCTGCCTTTAGCCCGTTCGCTGCGCAGACGCTCAAGACTTCGCGGCGCGGCAGCGAGGCTGATGCGAACGCGGGCGCACGCCGTGTCGAGCACATCAACGGCTTTGTCCGGCAACTGCCGGCCAGCCAGATAGCGAGCAGACAACTCGGCGGCGGCCACCACTGCATCGTCACGCAAATAGATGCCGTGGCTTCGCTCGTAGACCTGCGCGAGGCCACGGAGAATAGTCACCGCTTCATCAACGGTCGGTTCGAGCAGCTGCACTGGCTGAAAGCGACGGGCGAGCGCCGGGTCTTTTTCAAAATACTTTTTGTACTCGGACCAGGTGGTCGCAGCAATGGTGCGCAGTTCACCGCGCGCCAGTGCCGGCTTGAGCAGATTGGCTGCATCGGAACCACCCGCCTCACCCCCGGCCCCGATCAGGGTGTGGGCCTCGTCGATGAACAAAATGATCGGCTTGGGCGACGCTTTGACCTCGTCGATCACTCCCTTGAGGCGACGCTCAAACTCCCCTTTGACGCTGGCGCCGGCCTGCAGCAGGCCCATGTCCAGCGACAGCAGCTCAACGCCCTTTATTGCATGGGGCACTTCACCGGCGGCAATGCGCGACGCCAGCCCCTCAACGATCGCCGTCTTACCAACGCCGGCCTCACCCACGACAATCGGGTTGTTTTTCCGCCGTCGAGCGAGAATATCCACCATTTGCCGAATGGCCTCGTCACGGCACAGCACCGGATCGAGTTTGCCGTCTCGCGCTTGTTGGGTGAGGTTATGGGTGAAGCGCGCCAGCAATGACTCGCCGGCCGCACCGGGCTTCGTCCTGTCGGAATGCTCCCGCTGCGACAAGGCGAAAGCTTTCAGTCGCTCCGTATTCAGGCGGGCCAGCAGTGCCTGATACCGGCTGCCTGCGTAACGCATGGGGTTGCGCAACAGCGCGAGCACTAACGCACCCTGCTCAACCTGGGTCTGGCCCAATTCGAGGTTGGACACCAGCAGAGCGTCCTGCAACCACTGCACCAGTTCCGGTGCGAATACCGGGTTGCGTGACGCGCTGTTTTCCACCCGCATCTGCAGCGCCGCGCGGAATTCACCCGCGTCCACATCGGCATCCTGCAGCGCTCGAGAAAGCAGGCCCTGCGGGCGCTCCAGCAAGCCCAGCAAAAGATCTTCGACAAGGACCTTGCTACCGCCGCGTCCCACACAGTGTTCAGCGGCGTGCTCCAGGTCGCGACGGCTTTCGGCGTCGAGGGCCTGAATAAGTTGTTGCAGGTTGACGTTACTCATTATCCGGCTGTCCTTAGTGATTTGCTGGCCAGGGTTACCACGCCGTCCGCGCGTTCGCGGCCCAGCCAACTGGTCCATCCCAGGCGACACGCGTTCTGCTCGGCCAGGCGCAGTTCGCGAATTTCGTCCTGACGCAGCGCCAGGCGAACGTCGTAAGCAAGCGGGTCACGCAGCGTGAATCGCACCAATGCGCACAGCGGCTGGTAACCCGCGCCAATCGGCAGGAACTCGTGAAAACGCTGCCAGGCAAGCTCTCGAATGTGAATGCGGAACTTGCCACTGCGGTCGCGAACGTGTTCGCCAAGCACCAGGTCCTCGCCTAGCTGGCTGTTGGCTTGGCCAAGACTGTTGCGCTGCTCTTCGAGAATTTCCACGCGACGCTCCATGCATTGCTCGATCGTCAGTTCTGCGTGTTTGAAGTAGTAACGCAGCACCGCCTCGATCAGCGCTGCCGAATGCGCGCGCAAGCTGAGCAAACCGAGGTACGGCAGCAGTCGCTTCCAGTTCAGCTCTCGTGCACTTCGAATGTCCTCGCTGCCCAGTCCGATCAACGCGAACAACTGCGACGAAAACGGATCGATCGCGCCGCTTTCAAAGCGCGCGCGGTAGCGATATTTTTTCCAGATCGGCAGCATCAGCCGATGCAGGCGATGGTGAAACAGATCGAGAAACTGGCGAGTAGGATTGCCCGACTCGCTGTCACCCAGGGCTTGCTCGCTGTAGAACGCCGGCAAGGGTGATCCAGACCCGACAAGCCCCAGCAGGTTGAAGCGCAGGCGTGCACGCATCAGCCCGGATTCTTCAAAAAACTCCACACGGTCCACATCACTGCCTGGGAAGCCCAGGCTCGGGTTGGCCTGAAATTCCAGCTGGTCGTACAAGTCGTCATCGTTCAGATGCGGCTGTGCAGCGCGCAGTCGCTCGATGACCAGCAAAACGGCCTGAAACAGCGAGTATTCGCGTATACCTTGGGTCAGCCCGCTCAAAGCAGGGGCTGCAGGCCCATACGGGGTGTCCATTGGTACACCTCTCCCTGTGTGCTTTTTACGCGCAGTTCGTGATACGAATTGAGGCTGGCGTAAAGCGCGAAAAACTCGTTGAGAACAGAGGCGAACACGAACACATCGCCCTCCCCGATATAGCCCTGCGGATCGATGGTCAGTTCGGTGCGCAACCCGCGTACCGGCAACCCTCTGTGCAGCCGGTCGACATGCTGATGCCGGATCGACTTGAGTCCGCCCAGCAGGCGCTCACTGACCTTTGCGGCGTGCGGGTCGTAATAGCGCGGCAGGTCGTATGTTTCGAGGATCACCTTCAACGCGTTGACGTCGGCGAGGGACAGGTAGTTGAGCGACATGTTGCTGATCAACTTCCAGAGGAAGTCCTGATTCAGGGGCGGCGCATAACACGGTGTGGCCGGGGTGATGTTGCGGAAGGTCAGAAATTCCGGCGTCTGTTCGCAGGCAATGCAGATGTCACCCAACTTGAGCTTGCGCGGCAAATTCTGGTTGGTGCACATCATCTCGATCGACAGCGTTTCTGATGCTTCAGTGGGACGGATGCCAAAGCTCAGGTAGGTGTCGAGGCCATCGTGAAGCGATGACGAACGCTGGCGAATGCTGTAATGCGGTTGGCGGTCAGGCACATCGAAACTAGGGTCATGTTCGAACGATTCGAACGGCACGTACGTCTCGTAACCCAAGCCGCCGGGCTTCCAGCCGATCACGGATTCGACCGAAAACACGCCGCAGTTTTCCGGGGCGTAGAGCGCCGGCATCAGCAGGTACTCATCCTGTTTGCCCTCAAGGCGGATAGGCGTGGCATCGTGATTGAACAGGTTCACGATCGGCGTGCAATGCAGCTTCACGTTTTCCAGCGTGGGACGCAGACGCTGGACGTCGCTTTTGCGAATGTCGAAACGCAATTCAAGGCCGCGCACTTGCTTGAGCGTGTCTTCTGGCAATGCGGCAAGCAGGTCGAGGCCGGTCACGTCGACGAACAGGAACTTGTCCTGAAAGGCGAAGTACTCCTGCAAATAGCGATAACCGCGGAAGGTATTCAGCGGATATGGAATCAACGCTTCGTCCTCGGCAAAACCCACGGGCAGGATACGATCGCCAGGCATTCTGAACGCCATGGGCGTGCCGTTGACGCCGTGCAGGGGGTTGCCGTCCGAGTCCAGCGGTACCAGCTCGACACACTCCAGATTCCGCAGCAGGCTTAGATAGAGCATCTGGCTTATGTAGCGCTCGCCAGCAAAATGCAGCCGCAACCGGCTCAACTCCAACTCGCCAAAATGGCCTTCGCCATTCACTTCCAGACGCAAGCTCAACAGCGAGCCGTCCCCCTTGACCGAATACGTCAGCGCAACCAGACCCAGCGCCTGGAGGTCGGTTGGATAGCAGGTACGGAAGCGACACTGCACGCCATCGATCGGCACACTGTCCACCGGCGTATTGCGCTCGACCCTCAGCGCAGGCGCGGCCAGCTTCAACGGGTCAAACTGGAGAATGCTGAAGGCGGGCAGCGGTTGCATGTAGTTGGGCCAGAGAAGCTGCATCAGCGAATGAGTGAGCTCAGGCAGCTCGTCATCGAGTTTCTGGCGCAGGCGTCCGGTCAGAAAGGCAAAACCTTCCAGCAACCGCTCCACGTCCGGATCCCGACCGGCCTGCCCCAGAAAAGGCGCCAATGCCGGGCTACGCTCGGCGAATCGACGACCTAACTGGCGAAGTGCGGTGAGTTCGCTTTGGTAGTAGTGATTAAAGGACATGGTTTTACCTTCGAGCGGAGCTGTTTGATTCAAGAGTGCGCGTTGCGGAAAACTGCCTGCTGGCGCCTTATGACGTCAGGTGCAACCACGAGCGGCGGGTTTTCCCGACATCAGGCTTTCCTGTGATTGACCTGTACCTGACCGCCACCCTCCACGCGTGCGGCGAAAGTGACCTGACGCTTGAAGCCCTGAACCTGCAGCAGCCCTTCGATACGGAAGGCGAGCCGAAGCTGATCGCCGTCATGGCGAAGTGCGGTGACCTGGACACGACTCAGGCGTGGCTCGTAGGTTTCGATGAAGACTTCAATGGCGAGCCGCGCCTTCGTTAAAGCGTCATGAAGGCTCAAGCTCATGTCATTGAGATCCGGCAGCCCGTAGTCGCAAAGCGTCTGAACACTGCCCGCCCGCGTACTGAGCATCTTGGCCAGATGGGCGGCCACCGAAGCCGTGGCAGAGTCTTCGGGGCTCCAGCCGACGCGCTTGCCTGCGTCGCCACCCAGGCGTTCGAAAAGGGTGCCGTATCCAGTCATGGGTTGTATCCCTTCACTCTTTGTCCAGCTTGCCCACCAGCGACAGGGTGAAATCGGCGCCCATGTACTTGAAGTGCGGGCGCACGTTCAGGCTGACGCGGTACCAGCCGGGCTCGCCCTCCACATCACTGACGATGATCTGCGCGGCACGCAGCGGACGACGACCACGGACTTCCGCGCTCGGATTTTCCTGGTCGGCTACGTACTGGCGAATCCACTTGTTCAATTCCAGTTCGAGGTCGGTGCGTTCTTTCCACGAACCCAGCTGCTCGCGTTGCAGGACTTTCAAATAGTGAGCAAGACGGTTAACGATCATCATGTACGGCAGCTGTGTGCCGAGCTTGTAGTTCAGCTCCGCCGCCTTGCCTTCCGCGCTCGTGCCAAAAAACTTCGGCTTTTGTACCGAGCTGGCGGAGAAGAACGCCGCATTGTCTGAGCCCTTGCGCATAGTCAGCGAGATGAACCCCTCCTCCGCCAACTCGTATTCACGACGATCGCTCACCAATACTTCGGTAGGGATCTTGGTTTCGATTTCACCCATGCTCTCGAAGTGGTGCAGAGGCAGGTCTTCGACCGCGCCACCGCTCTGCGGGCCGATGATGTTCGGGCACCAGCGGAACTTGGCGAAGCTGTCGGTCAGCTTGGTACCGAAAGCGTACGCCGTGTTGCCCCACAGATAGTGCTCATGGCTGGTGGCAACGGTTTCCTTGTAGACGAACGACTTGACCGGGTTCTCTTCCGGGTCGTACGGACTGCGCAGCAGGAAACGCGGCACCGTCAGACCAACGTAACGGGCGTCTTCCGACTGGCGGAAACTCTGCCATTTGGCGAACTGCGGGCCTTCGAAGTGATCCTTCAGATCTTTCAGGTCTGGCAGGCCCGTGAAGCTTTCCAGGCCAAAGAACCTGGGGCCAGCAGCGGCAATGAACGGCGCATGAGACATGCAGGCAACGCTGGAGACGTACTGCATCAGCTTCACGTCTGGCGAGCTCGGGGACATGAAGTAGTTGGCGATGATCGCCCCTACCGGCTGCCCACCGAACTGACCGTACTCGGCGGTGTAGATATGTTTGTAGAGCCCGGCCTGCATGACTTCGGGTGAATCTTCGAAATCTTCCAGCAAGTCCTCTTTGGATACGTTGAGGATTTCGATCTTGATGTTCTCGCGGAAGTCGGTCCGTTCTACCAGCAACTGCAGTCCACGCCAGGACGACTCCAGAGACTGGAAGGCCGGGTGGTGCAGAATCTCATCCATCTGGCGGCCGAGCTTGGCGTCGATCTCGGCAATCATGCGGTCAACCATTGCCTTCTTGACCGGCTCACCCGCGTTTTGCGGTTTGAGCAGCTCTTCGATAAACGCCGACACGCCGCGCTTGGCGATGCCATAGGCATCCTCATCTCGAGGCAGACGGGTTTCGGCGATGATGCTGTCGAGAATGCTGAGCTCGCCGGACGCTCTGCTCTGCTGCTGCGATGGTGTCGTACTCATGATATTGGCTCCTTGGCGGGATGGACTCAGGTGTCCTGGGCGGCGGCATTCAAACCGAGCTCGCCGAGCACGCGACCGCGGGACTCGTCATCGGCGAGGACACTTTCGATGGCTTTGCGAAAAGCGGGCGCGTTACCCAACGGTCCTTTAAGCGCCACCAGGGCGTCGCGCAGTTCCATGAGTTTTTTCAGTTCGGGTACCTGATCCACCAGCGAGGCGGGATTGAAGTCCTTCATCGATTTGACGTGCAGTTGCACCGCCAACTCTTCATTGCCTTCACCCTCTTGCAGACGGTTCGGCACGCTCAGCGTGAGGCTCAGATCCTGCTTGGCCAGCACCTCGTCAAACGTCATCTTGTCGATGCTGATGGGCTTGCGCTCTTCGACTTTTCGCTCGTCTTTACGCAGGGTGTAATCACCGATGGCGAGCAGCTTCAGCGGCAGCTCGATCTCTTCCTGCGCACCACCCGTCGCGGGCTTAAAGGTGACATTGATGCGTTCTTTGGGCGCTACCGATCCTTCTTTGGCCATGGCCGTTCTCCTGTTATTAAGGCTCTGAGGCCTATTCAAGTAAGACTTCGAGGTCGAGGTGGCACAGCCTGCGATACACCTCTTCCTTGCGCTGCCGGGCTCCGTGACCCTGAGGCAGCAACTCGAAACAGCTGTGCAAGAGATGCAATACTTCCAGCGCAAGCTCAGGCTCCCAGGCATCGATGCCTGAGTCCTGCAGGGTTTGGTCGAGGGTTTCGAGTTGGGTCTTGGCGAGTTCGTATTTCCTGGCGGTGAAGCACAGCCGGGCAAGAGCTAACTGCCAAAAAAATCGTGCGCGACCGCCTTGGGCGCTGTGCATGCCTTGCTTGAGAAATTGCACCCCCGCTCTGAGGCCATCCTTGCGCAACACCGACGACGCGTTTTCCAGGGCAAACTCCCAGACAGGTTGCGTGTCAGCCATTTCTACTTTGCGGGGCGCGCTGGCGGCCTGCAGGCGAGGCATGACGCTAGCGGTGATCCAGGCCCGGGTTGCCTGATCCGCAAAAGGCGCGCCGTCGTGAAAACGCAGTTCGATGACACCCGGTAATCGTTGAATCAACTGAGCAAAGTGAAGTTCAACCTCTCGCATTGCTGTCTCAGCGCTCATCCCTTGCAGGCACTCCCAGACCATTCGCTGGCCATCGAACCAGAACGGCGCCTTTGCCAGGCTCGCCTCCAGCTCAAGGAGCAAATCGGCGTAGCTGCCCTGATCAAATTTGTCCTGATAGCCTTTGAGCTTGTCTGCGGGAAGTCCACGAAGCGCAGTGATTTGGTCTGAGTTGCGCTCTGGCAGCGTCTCGATTGGTAACCAAAGCATTGTGCGATTGAGGCGCAACGCGCGCAGGTCGCAAGGTTTCTGACTGAGCCACCAGGCACACAACACACGCGCGCGCTCCTGCTGGAGACGCAGGGACTTATGGGCGTCTCTCTCATCGCTGATCACTGCCGATGGGGCGAATAACTGGGAAGCAGCCTGCTTGACCTGCTGTACAGCCGCGCCAACGGCCCCTGCCCCGGCGTTTGGCAGGTTGTCGGTCGCCCGCTGGGCCATGTTCTTCAAGCGGCGGGAGATCGGCAGGAGCAAGGGCGCGTCATCGCCCATGTGCTGTGTAAATACCGCATCAAGGTCTTCAAGAATTTCAACGAGGCGACTGAATAGCGGTGATTGCTCATCGACCGAAACGTTATCGTTGAGCACCTGCTCAATACGGGGAATCAGCCAACCCATGGCTGCGGAACGCGTGCGGGCTTTGGCGGGATGAACTTCGGCCCAATGATGCACGCAAAGATGGTGAAGAAGTTCAAGTCCTGCCAACAGCCCATGAAACGACTCACGCTGATACAAGGCCCAGGCAAGCCATGCCCCAACGCGTAGATCTTTGGACAGGTTGCGGAGCAGGTTTTCACATTGATCGCGCACTTTTAGCCAGTCGAGCTGACCTTGTACATGCATGGATTGAGCTTTATTCAGCTCGCTCTCCAGCGCTTCGTATTCATTTGAAAATCGAACGTCTTCGCCCGCAAAGCTCCCGACGGAAATAGGGGCGTGAGCGACTTCAAGATAATGAGCGGAAAGCTGGCTTGAATAGGACATGCATAATCTTCGATATAAAACCCCGTCAATGCAGCGAATAAAGCTGCTGATGTAACGGAATTATTTTAGAAACTGCTGCCGGGTTGATATGTAACAAAACGTCTACCCTTCTGAGGCCGCAGATAATACTCAGCGTGTTTATCACTATCAAGCCATCCATGAACGCGATAATTCCATATGCTCCGTAGGAAATTTCCACAAACTTCACAGTTATCGTTGAGTTCCAGCGATCCGGTTTCCTGATCACTAACGTGTAAAGCTAGATATAAGAGTAGTCAAAGAGAGTTCCACGCTGCCACACACAGCACCTAACGAAGGCCGCTGAACTTCAAAAGGTCTTGGCGCGACAGCAATTGCGGAATAGCACCCAGCCATTATGCGCAATAAGTTGCGCACTCTCGATCTCATGAAACGGCAAATAATGCGCCCCCAGCCTTGTCGGACGGGCCTTTGCTGCGAGTGCGCAAGAAGTTGCGCACTACTGCGCAACTTCTTGCGCACATTACAGCTACTAGCCTGGCTTCATGACGATCTGATCATTGAATTTTATTGCAACCATCTGATTTATATAGGGTTTCCGGACTTGGCACGAAGTTTGGAATACCTCATGCACCCAAAGCGAATACGCTCTCGGGTATTTCTATTTATGAGGCAAGGAGCATCTCCATGGCGACACCAGCATATATGTCCATCACGGGCACCAAGCAGGGTCTGATCACCGCAGGCGCCTTTACGGCTGACTCGGTCGGCAACACTTACCAGGAAGGTCACGAAGACCAGGTCATGGTGCAAGGGTTCCAGCATGAGATGATCATTCCCCGCGACCCGCAATCCGGCCAGCCAACCGGTCAGCGTGTGCACAAGCCGGTCAAGATTACCAAGGTGTTCGACAAGTCTTCACCCCTGTTACTGGCAGCTTTGACATCGGGCGAACGTTTGACCGAAATTACCATCCAGTGGTATCGCACTTCCGCAGCGGGCACACAGGAGCATTACTACACCACCAAACTTGAAGACGCGATTATCGTCGACATCAAAGACTACATGCATAACTGCCAAGACCCGTCGAACTCGCACTTCACTCATCTGGAAGACGTAGAGTTCACCTATCGTAAAATCACCTGGACCCATGAAGTGTGTGGCACATCGGGCTCCGATGACTGGCGCTCTCCGGTTGCTGGCTAACTTCAGCTGACATCCTCAGGACCTTGGCCGACCCTGCCGGCCGAGGTCTTGACCATAAAGGCCAACTTAACTTTCTGACGTTTGTCTCAAGGTGATGAACTCCATCACACGGCAGTAAGGATGGATGATCGAGCCGGCCAATCCGGCTAAAGGCGACCAAAGTGCCTGCTCCCTATCTGGCCCCTTCTACGTCGGGTCCCCTCACTCGACGACGCTCCGTGGGCCCAAGTCGCGACTGTCGTCGTCCGAATTTTTTATGTACGAATATCAAGAGGCACAGCAACAGCATTCGCGGGCAAGCTCGCGCCCATAGGGAGGGGTCCGATCAGCAAAACTGTCGGCGCCTTGGCTGACCTCTTCCCGGCTAAAGCCGGTCCCACTAAAAAGCACACCGCGTGCCGTCAGTGGGACCGGCTTCAGCCGGGAAGCTTTTGATCTTGATCTTCATACACATAACGCCCAGACGACGCCATTCGCGACTTGGGTGCAGGCTGAACGCAGGTTTTGCGGAGTGGGCCGAGCCGCAGTGATGCGGCGAGAGCGCCGTCAGGACATGGATGTCCGTTCGGCGCGGGCCCACGGAGCAAGACCGGAGTGAAGGAACCCGACGAAGTCGGGCCCAACCAGGAGCAGGCACCCTTGGCTGCTCTTTAAAACAGAGAGGGGGGTGCTTTTCCAAGTAACTCGCCGAAGGCGAAACAGTCTGCCCCTAGGCAGACGCTCTTGATCTTCGCTCAACGACCGGGCGGCTGCTCCCCAAGAGGCACCACCGCCACCGTCAACCGGGAAATACAACACGCCTTGCCATCTTCCGTCGTCAGCCGGATATCCCAGACATGGGTCGTACGCCCGATGTGCACCGGGTGCGCCACCGCTGTCACCCGCCCACTGCGCACCCCGCGCAAATGGTTCGCGTTGACCTCGATCCCCACACAGAAGAACCGGTCAGTATCGATCACCAGATAGCTGGCCGTAGAACCCACCGTCTCCGCCAGCACCACCGAGGCGCCGCCATGCAACAAACCATAGGGCTGATGAGTGCGCTCATCCACCGCCATACTCGCCGTCAGCGACTGATCGTCGACAGCTTCAAACCGAATATCCAGCACCTCACCGATGGTGTTCTTCTGCTTCGCATTAAGCGCATCAAGGTCTGGAGGGCTACGCCATACACTCATGGTTCTTCCTTGTTATTTGAGGGTTTGCACTGCATCTCACACCACAGCGGGGAACGCAGTAACGCTCGCCGCTTAATCATTCAACGTGCCGAACATCCACCAGTTGCATCGCGCCAGCAACGGGCAGATCTGCCTCAAGATAAGCAAGACTGGCGGTGTGCATCGGTTGCGCTTGCTGCAAAGAGCCATGCACCGCCAGCCCGATCAACGTGCCCACCAAAGGTTGATGACTGACCAGCAAGACATTCTCTGCACTGTACGCATCAAGCTGCTCCAGTACCCTGTGCGGATTGCCGTCCGGCGTCAGCCACGGCACGGTCACGAGGGCATCGGTGCACCCGAGGGCCTGACGGACCAGTTCGGCGGTCTGCTGGGCACGCACATACGGGCTGGCGATGATCCGCTGCAACGGCTGACCCATGAGATGAGCGGCACTGCGCAAGACCTCTTCGCGACCCTTGGCGGTCAGCTCGCGCTCTGCGTCCGTACGCGCCTGAGGTTTCGCCTCGCCGTGGCGCAGAATCCAGACCTTCACGGTTTCGGCTCCTCACCCGGCGTGGACGGCGGCGTAACCGGCGCAGAGGGCGGTACGTCGGCAACCCCGTGCGACGTGTCGGCAACCACCGACGGCCCTTCGAAGACCGGTGATGTGGTTTCGGAAACCGGTGGCGTCGCAGCAGGTACCGGCTGCGGGGTAACAGGCGCCGGTGGCGGCGTGGCTACAGCGGATTGCGGAGCAGAAGGCGCCGGTTCCGGCTTATCAACCACAACATGCGGCGCCTCGCCCTCCGGTGCACGCGGCGTTGGCCAATCGGCAAAAGGCCATGGCTTCTGATCGGTGTGGAAGGTGCCAAAGCGGCCGATCTGCGCCAGGTACTGACTCAGGCTGTCACCGAACGACATCACGCTGAGGCTCGGCGCGCCGTTGAACAGGCGGTAAACCAGCTGCACCAGGACCGCCACGCCCAGCACGACCTCCGCCACCTGCCAGACCAGCACAAACAGCACCATCCATAGGATGCGCAGCAGGATTGGTTCGTGTTGCTTGAGTTTTGATTCGTTCAAGAGCTTCTCCGTGTGGGGATCAGTTGAAACCACTGGTTGAGATGAAATCGACGTCGGTCTTGGGCTCGGCGCGCATCAACAGCTCGATGACCTGCTCCAGCGTACGGCCCTCGAACAGAATCGCGTGAAGCCCGGCCACCAGCGGCATGTAAACCTGCAGTTCCTGCGCCTTGGTCTTGAGCACCTTAAGCGTATTGACGCCCTCCGCGACCTCGCCCAGCCGGGTAACCGCTTCGTCCAGGCTCAGGCCCTGGCCCAGGGCGAAACCGACCTGGTAATTGCGGCTCTTCGGCGAGGAACAGGTGACGATCAGATCGCCGACCCCGGCCAGCCCGAGGAAGGTCATCGGATTGGCACCCTGACTGACCGCAAATCGGGTCATTTCCGCCAGCGCTCGAGTAATCAGCATGCTCTTAGTGTTCTCGCCCATGTTCAGCGCCACTGCCATGCCGGCGATGATGGCGTAGACGTTTTTCAGCGCACCGCCCAGCTCCACGCCAAAACGGTCGGCGCTGGCGTACACGCGGAAGGTGCGGCCGTGCAACGCGGCCTGAACCTGTTGACAGAGGTCTTCATCTTCGCTGGCGACGACCGTAGCAGTGAGGGCGTGTTCGGCGATTTCGCGGGCCAGGTTGGGGCCGGACAGCACGCCGATTCGCGCGGCAGGTGCGATGTCCTGAAGGATCTCGCTCATGAGCTTGAAGGTGTCGGCCTCGATGCCCTTGGTCAGGCTGACCAGCATCTTGCCGGTGAGCAGATCGACATGCGGCGTCAATACGCCACGCAGCGCACTGGACGGCAGCGCGACGAAGACCAGTTGACTGCCCTGCAAGGTAGCGTGCAGATCAGTGACCGGCTCGACGCCTTCGAGCACCTTGATACCCTTGAGGTAGCGCGGGTTCTCGCGATTGACGCGGATCGCCTCGGCCTGCTCCGGATCGCGCATCCACTGCGTCACCCGATGACCGTTGCCGGCCAACAGATTGGCCACTGCGGTCCCGAAGCTGCCGCCGCCAAGGACCGCTATTGGTTGCTGCTGGGTCATAAAACAATCCATTCAGGGCCATCACATCTGGCGATGCGGGCATTATACGGAGCGTCAGGCTCGCGGCCAGCGGCAAAAGTTGCCCCCACGAACTTATAGCCGATCCCCCACTCTTGCCGAGGAAAATGCCCACAGCTCAGTTAAGATGCGCACCCGAAATGAAAATTCCTCAACGGCGCCGATGAGCTATCGTCAGGTCGCTCCCGAAGAGATCCGTCACATGACACCAAGCGTCCACCTCTCGTGCCCCGTCAGGCTTCGCCATGCCTGAACATCGGCAAACCCTCCGGGCCCTGACAGCCGGAACCGCCTCGTGACAGCTCAACGCGGCTGGAACATCAGCACCCGGACGCAGATCCTCAGCCTGGGCCCGGCCCTGTTGCTGACCTTGCTGCTGATCAGCTTCTTTACTGTGGTGCGCATTCAGGACCTGCGACAGGAGCTCAATCACACCGGGCAGCTCATCGCCAACCAATTGGCGCCTGCGTCGGAATATGGCGTCATCGTCGGCAACAATGCCGTTCTGGAAAACCTCATGAAGGCCACGATGAACACGCCCCACGTGCGTTTTCTCGAGGTTCGCAACAGCGCTGGGGTGGTGCTGGTGCATGTCGAGCCTGCCGAAGAGCTGGGGCGTTCGCGGCAGATGGAAGTGTTTCAGGCACCGATTCGCCTACAGCCTGACAGGTCCTCCCGGCTAATCGAAAACGCCGATACGGCACGTGCCGATGACGATCCCAGCGTGCCGGTCGAGGGTTACCTGGGCCGGGTGCTGGTGGGCATGTCCAGTGATGCGTTCAATCAGCGCGAACAGGAAATATTGCTGAAGGCCGGTGTGCTGGCGATGTTCGCCCTTCTGTTCACCTACATGTTGGCGAGGCGCTTGTCGCTAAGCCTGTCCCAGCCGATCAGTGCCATGAGCGCAGCGGTGAAGGCCATCCAGCACGGTGACTATTCAGCGCCGCTGCCGGTTGCGGATGATGCCGAACTGGGCGATCTGGCGCGGCACATCAACAATCTGGCCCTGGGCCTGGAAAAGGCGAGCCGCGAGCAGAAGCAGGCGATGGACGAACTCATCCGCACCCGCGAAGAAGCCGAACGCGCCAACAACGCGAAGTCCGAATTCCTGGCAATGATGAGCCACGAGCTGCGCACGCCCATGAATGGCGTGCTGGGCATGCTGCAGTTGATGGAAACCACCAGCATGACCGACGAGCAGGCCGAATACGCCGCGCTGGCGATGGAATCCACCGAGCATCTGCTGCGGGTCATCAACGACATCCTCGATTTCTCACGCTTCGAACGCGATGCGCTGGAACTGGAGAGCATTTCATTCAATCTCGCCGACCTCATCAGCACCTCGGTTCAGGCGTTTGCCCACAACGCCCAGCAGCGCGGTCTGGCACTGGAACTGGATACGCCGCCTTCGATAGAGGCCTTGCAGGTCAAGGGCGACCCCACGCGAATCCGGCAGATTCTGGTCAACCTGATCGGCAATGCGCTGAAATTCACCGAGTTTGGCAGCGTGCGCGTCGAAGCGGGTTTCACCTGCCCCGACCCGCAGCACGTCCTGTTTACCTGCGCAGTCCGCGACAGCGGCATCGGCATTTCCCCGGATTTGCTGGAGTTAATGTTCGATGCATTTCAGCAAGCGGACAACTCCATCTCCCGGCGCTACGGCGGCACCGGGCTGGGACTGCCCATCGCGCGCAATCTGGCCGAACGCATGGGCGGGTCGCTCCAGGCGCAGAGCAGCGAAGGACTCGGCTCGGTGTTCCAGCTGCAAATCCCGCTGCAGCGGGTTCAGCAGCCGGTGATCGAGCCTGCGCCCGGCGCCGTCGGTGAGCTGCCCCAGAGCCGCGATGCCTGCGTGCTGTTGGTCGAAGACAACCCGGTGAACCGCACGGTGGTCGACGCAATGCTGCGCAGTCTGGGCCTGCAGGTGAGTGTGGCGGCGGATGGTGTTGAAGCAGTGAGCATGGCCAGTCGGGAAAGCTTCGCGCTGATTCTGATGGACTGCCGACTGCCGGTCATGGACGGCTACGAAGCGACACGCCGAATCCGGCTGTTGCCGGGGCTGGCGACGTTGCCCATTATTGCCCTGACCGCCAATGCCCAGCACGGCGACCGGGATATTTGTCTGCAAGCCGGAATGAACGATTACCTGGCCAAGCCGTTCAAACGTACTGATTTACAGCAGGTTTTGCAGCGATGGCTGACCATTAAGCCATCTGCGACTGGCGGGAAATGATAAATTGCGGCAGTCTTGTGCGCAGATTCGACCTACGCCAACGCGCGGACGAAATATTTCAGTGCACAGGTGTACATTCATTTCACCCGTGCTGTGACTTTCACTACAACGCAATAGTCTATGAGTAGGCTGCCAGCCGAGGGATTTCCCGCTGGCCAGATTGGGTAAGTAACGCCACACCCTGCCGCACAGGATTATCGAGGAGCTCGCATGACCAAACAAAACGCCTTTACCCGGGAAGATCTGCTGCGCTGCAGTCGCGGCGAGCTGTTCGGCCCAGGTAACGCGCAATTGCCCGCCCCCAACATGCTGATGGTTGATCGCATCACCCATATCAGCGAAGAAGGCGGCAAGTACGGAAAGGGTGAATTGGTCGCCGAACTCGATATCAACCCGGACCTGTGGTTCTTCGCCTGTCACTTCGAAGGTGACCCGGTGATGCCAGGTTGCCTGGGACTCGATGCCATGTGGCAACTGGTCGGCTTCTTTCTGGGCTGGCAAGGCCTGCCGGGCCGCGGTCGCGCACTGGGCTCGGGCGAAGTGAAATTCTTCGGCCAGGTCCTGCCGACCGCCAGCAAGGTCACCTACAACATCCAAATCAAGCGCGTCCTCAAAGGCAAGCTGAACCTGGCGATTGCCGATGGTTCGGTCAGCGTGGACGGCCGCGAAATCTACACCGCCGAAGGCCTGCGTGTCGGCGTCTTCACTTCCACTGACAATTTCTAAGGGTATTCGCATGCGCCGCGTCGTTATCACTGGTCTGGGCATTGTTTCCTGCTTGGGCAATGACAAAGACACCGTCTCCGCCAACTTGCGTGCAAGTCGCCCTGGCATCCGTTTCAATCCGGAATACGCCGAAATGGGTCTGCGCAGTCAGGTCTCGGGCTCTATCGATCCAAATCTGCCGCTCAAGGAACTGGTCGACCGCAAGACCCTGCGCTTCGTCGGTCAGGCGGCAGCTTATGCATACGTCGCCATGAAGAGCGCCGTGGAAGACTCCGGGCTGACTGAAGAGCAGGTCTCCAACCCGCGCACCGGTCTGATTGCCGGCTCCGGCGGTGCGTCGACCCTGAACCAGATGGAGGCGCTGGACATCCTGCGTGAGAAAGGCATCAAGAAGGTTCTTCCGTACTACGTCACCCGCACCATGAGCAGCACTGTCTCAGCGTGCCTGGCGACGCCATTCAAGATCAAGGGCCTGAACTACTCAATCGCTTCTGCCTGCGCCACCAGTGCTCACTGCATCGGTACCGCCATGGAACAGATTCAGATGGGCAAGCAGGACATCGTGTTTGCCGGCGGTGGTGAAGAGGAGCACTGGAGCCAGTCGTTCCTGTTCGACGCGATGGGCGCGCTGTCCAGCAAGCGCAACGACACGCCTGAACAGGCTTCCCGTGCCTACGACGCCGACCGTGACGGTTTCGTCATCGCTGGCGGCGGCGGCATGGTGGTAGTTGAGGAGCTGGAGCATGCTCTGGCCCGTGGCGCGAAGATCTACGCCGAACTGGTTGGCTACGGCGCAACTTCCGACGGTTATGACATGGTCGCGCCGAGCGGCGAAGGCGCCATCCGCTGCATGCAGCAGGCGCTGTCGACCGTAGACGGCACCATCGACTACCTGAACACCCACGGCACCTCGACTCCGGTCGGCGACGTCAAGGAAATGGAAGGCGTGCGTGAAGTGTTCGGTGACAAGGCGCCTGCGATCAGCTCCACCAAGAGCCTGTCAGGTCACTCCCTGGGCGCCGCCGGCGTTCACGAAGCGATCTACTGCATGCTGATGATGGAAGGCAACTTCATGGCGGGTTCGGCGAACATCGACGAGCTGGACCCCGCCGTTGCCGACATGCCGATTCTGACCAAGACCCGCGAAAACACCGAGCTGAATCTGGTGATGAGCAACAGCTTCGGCTTCGGCGGTACCAACGCCACGCTGGTGATGAAGCGCTGGACTGGTAAGTAATCCAGTCAGTTGCAGACAAAAGGCGCCCCTCGGGGCGCCTTTTTTGTGGGCTGTTGAAATGCATTGAGCCGGACCTGCTTTTTGCAGGACCGGCTTTAGCCGCGAAGACGTCGGTTGTCACGCAGCAGAATGGATGGTGCGCAAACTGGCCCCTTCCCGGCTGAAGCCGGTCCCACAAAAGCACCGCGTGCATTCCGTGGAACGGCGTCAGGTGTCACACCGAAAACGCTGCAACCATGCCGTTCAGGTCTGTCGCCAATCGGGACAGCTCGTGGCTGGCGGCGCTGGTCTGGTTGGCCCCCGCCGAACTCTGTAGGGAGATGTCGCGGATGTTGGTGAGATTGCGATCCACCTCCCGCGCGACCTGCGCCTGCTCCTCGGAGGCACTGGCGATGACCGTGTTGCGTTCGGTGATCAGCGTAATGGCAGCAGCGATGTCGTCCAGCGCAACCCCGGCGGACTGTGCCAGCTCCAGCGTGGTCTGGGCGCGGCTGTTGCTGCCTTGCATGGCGGCCACGGCGTGATCGGTGCCCTGACGGATGTCGCCCACCAGTTGTTCGATTTCCAGGGTTGACGACTGCGTCCGATGGGCCAAAGCTCGAACCTCATCTGCCACCACCGCAAAGCCGCGTCCCGCCTCCCCTGCCCGCGCGGCTTCAATGGCTGCGTTCAACGCCAGCAGATTGGTCTGCTCGGCAACCGAGCGAATCACGTCCAGCACCTTGCTGATGCCATATACCTTCTGCGCAAGGGTCTGTACCTGCTCGCCGGCGTCGGTCACGTCTTCGGCCAGATGGGCAATGGACGCCACGGTCTGCTGGACCTGTTGACGACCGTGCTGGGCAATCCGGTCAGACTCCCCGGACGCCTCTGACGTGGCCACCGCATTGCGCGCTACTTCCTCGACAGCGGCGGTCATCTGATTAACCGCCGTTGCCGCCTGATCGATCTCCAGGCTTTGCTGATGAAGGCCGCGCGTCGCGTCTTCAGTGACGGTACTCAATTCCTCTGACGCCGACGCCAACTGATTCGACGAATCGGCGATGCGCATGATCGTGCTGCGCAAACTCTGCTGCATGGACTTGAGCGCTTCCAGCAATCGGGCCGGTTCATCTCGACCTTGCACGACGATCTCCCCGGTGAGATCCCCCGCCGCCACCACCTGAGCAATGCCCAGCGCCTGGGTGATCGGCCTGACGATGCTGCGGGTCAATCCCCACGCCAGCAGTAACGTAATCAACGCCGTCAACAGCATCATGCCCATGACCCAAGCGAACGCATTCGAGAAGACCGCCCGCGCCAGATGACTCGCCTGTCCTGCGCCCTCCTTGTTCAACGCCGTCAGCTCGGTCAGGGCGAGGGTCATCTTGTCGGCGAACTGGTTCATCTCGCCATTGACCAGCTGCATCGCGTCCTCCACCTGATTGGCAGCGGAGAGCTCCATGACCCGATTCTGGCGCTGGAAATAAGCCTGTTGCGCACTGGAGAAACTGTCGTACAGCTCACGCTCGCGGGGCGAGCCGATCAGGGCAGCGTAGTTTTGCTGCGTGGTTTGCAGGCCTGCCTTGAGCTCGTCGAGCTTGGCTGTGTTGTCACGAAGAGCCTCTGGACTGCGGTTGAGCATCAGCCGCAACGTGAGGGTACGAATCCGCATGAGGTCCTGGCCCATGGTGCCAAGCTCCATAATGCTGGGCAGCCAATTGTTTTCCACCTGGTCCGACTGCTTGCGCATGTTCGACATCTGCAACAACGCAAAGGCGCCCAGACCGAACACCAGTAAGGCCAGTACGCCGAAACCGAGTGCGGCCCGGGGTGCGATATTCATGTTTCTCACGGTCATGCCTTGTCCCTTCCCAAGACTCCGCTCTGAAAAGAGCAGTTGCTCGTGATGTCGGCTCAGAGATTAAGCTCTGTAGGACAATTCCTTGAGTACTTCGTAATAATTCATTACAGAGTGCGTAGCACCGGCATTCCAGCCACGTACGCGAGTGATCTATATCCTGTGTGCCCTATTCAGAGGAGAGCGCCATCATGCTGACCATCATTCCCCGCGCCGAGGACGTCGAAGGCCAACCCATCCTGCGCCCCCTCCCCGCTGCGCAATGCCGGAGCGTCGGGCCCTTCGTGTTTTTTGATCACATGCTGGAAACCACCTATGCGCCCGGCACCGGCATGGACATCCGCCAGCACCCACACATCGGTCTGTCGACCCTGACCTACCTCTTTGAAGGCGAAATCCGACACAAAGACAGCCTCGGCAGCGATCAGCAGGTAAGACCCGGCGAAGTCAGCTGGATGACCGCCGGCCGGGCCATCGCCCACATCGAGCGCACACCCGAAGCCCTGCACGCCATCGGCTCGCGCCTGCATGGTTTGCAGGTCTGGCTGGCATCGCCCACCTCCCATGAGCAGGGCGAAGGTCATTACAGCCATCACCCTGCCGATACACTGCCGGTCAGTGATGGCATGGGCATTCGTATCCGCCTGATTGCCGGCGAAGGCTTTTGCCTGAAGTCGCCGGTGCCGGTGCTGTCACCCACGCTTTACGCCGAACTGAACCTGCAGACCGCCACGACGCTGTGTGTGCCCGCCGAGCACGAACAGCGCGCGCTGTACGTCATCGAAGGCGATTTGCTGCTGGATGGCGAGCCGGTGCAGGCGCGCAGTCTGGTGGTACTGGATGCTGGAAGCGAGCCGACGCTTTGCGCGGAAAGCGAATGTCACGCGGTGCTGATTGGCGGTGCGCCACTGGATGGGCCGAGAAGGATGAACTGGAACTTCGTAGCCAGCGACCCGGCGCTGATTGAACAGGCCAGAGCAAAATGGGCGGCCGGGGACTGGCCAACCGTGCCGGGGGAAGTGGAGCGGATTGAACTGCCAAGGCCCCGGAAATAGACGCAGGGTCACACACCCTGTGGGAGCCGACTTGCTGGCGAACCCTTCAGACGAGGCAACTGCTGACATTGGAAATTCAAGCGGTCAGCAGCCTCCTGCTTCAGGTGATCAGCCCGCAAACACCTCGTCCAGCAGGTTGTGCATCGAGGTAAACGCACGCTTCGAAACGGTCGGGTTGTACATCTGTACGCCCGGGTTGTTGGCGTGCGGGTCGGTGAAGGAATGGAACGCCCCGCCGTAGCTCAGCAATTGCCAGTCGACGTTGGCAGCGTTCATTTCCGCTTCGAACGCCGGCAGTTGCTCTTTTGGCACCAGAGGGTCGGAAGCGCCGTGCATCACCAGCACCTTGCCCTTGATGTTGTTGGCGTCAGCCGGGTTCGGCGTGTCGAGCGTGCCGTGAAAGGACACCGCAGCCTTTAACGGCGCACCGGTACGTGCGAGCTCCAACGCGCAGCAACCGCCGAAGCAGAAGCCAAATGCCGCCAGCCGGGACGTGTCAACAGCGGCAATGGTCTGCGCGGTCAGTTGATCCAGAGCGGCCTTCATGCGCTTGTTCAAGAGCACGCGATCATTCTTCAACGGCATCATGGCAGCCGCCGCTTCATCGCCATTGGACGGGCGCACCTGCTGGCCGTACAGATCCGCCAACAACACCACGTAGCCCTTCGCTGCCACATCTTTGGCAATCTGCTCGGCGTCTACGCTGACACCCATCCAGTTAGGCGCCATCACCAGACCCGGTGCGGCCTGAGCCCTTTCGCTGAAGGCCAGACGGCTCTCATAGCTGACGCCGTCGATTTCATAGACGATGGACTGCACAGTCACATTGCTCATAGCGAACTCCTGCTGACAAGGATGGAGGGAGATTAAATGACAAAACCCGCCGGAGCGGGTTCTGCCGTGACGCGGATGTTAAACCGAGAGCTCAACCAACAACTTGTTCAAACGGCGCACGTAAGCCGCCGGATCTTTCAAGCTGTCGCCGGCTGCCAGCGCAGCCTGGTCGAACAGGATGTGCGACAGATCGCCGAAGCGATCTTCATTCTGCTCATTGTCCAGCTTGCCAATCAGCGGGTGCGACGGGTTGAATTCGAAGATCGGCTTGGAATCCGGGACCTTCTGACCACTCGCTTCCAGAATCTGACGCATCTGCAGCCCCAGGTCCTGCTCGCCAATCGCCAGAATCGCAGGCGAATCGGTCAGACGGTGGGAGACGCGGACTTCGCTGACGGCATCACCTAGCGCGGTTTTAAGGCGCTCGATCAGGCCTTCCTTGTCCTTGGCGACTTCTTCCTGGGCTTTCTTGTCCTCTTCGGAGTCAAGCTTGCCCAAGTCCAGGTCACCGCGTGCCACGTCGGCAAAGCCTTTGCCGTCGAAGTCGCTCAGGTAGCTCATCAGCCACTCGTCGATGCGGTCGGTCAGCAGCAGCACTTCAATGCCTTTCTTGCGGAAGACTTCGAGGTGCGGGCTGTTCTTGACCTGCGCGTAGCTTTCGCCGGTGAGGAAGTAGATCTTGTCCTGACCTTCCTTGGCGCGCGACAGGTAGTCGGCCAACGAAACGCTTTGCTCGCCGCTGCCGTCGGAGGTTGATGCAAAGCGCAACAGGCCAGCGATCTTCTCTTTGTTGGCGAAGTCTTCGGCCGGGCCTTCTTTCAGCACCTGACCGAAGTTTTTCCAGAAGCCCTTGTAGTCTTCCGGCTGGTTTTTTGCCAGCTTCTCCAGCATGTCCAGCACGCGCTTGGTCAGCGCCGACTTCATCGAATCGATGATCGGGTCTTTTTGCAAGATTTCGCGGGACACGTTCAGGGACAGGTCGTTGGAATCGACCACGCCCTTGATGAAGCGCAGGTACAGCGGCAGGAACGACTCGGCCTGGTCCATGACGAACACGCGCTGCACGTACAGCTTCAGGCCGCGCGGCGCTTCGCGCTGATACAGATCGAACGGTGCGCGGGCCGGCACGTACAGCAGCGAGCTGTATTCCAGCTTGCCCTCAACCTTGTTGTGGCTCCAGCTCAGCGGGTTTTCGAAATCGTGGGCGATGTGCTTGTAGAACTCCTGGTATTCCTCGTCCTTGACCTCGGCACGGGGACGGGTCCACAGCGCGCTGGCGCGATTGACGGTTTCCCACTCTTCAACAGGCTCCGCATCGCCCTCGACAGGCGCCTGCTCCTTCGGCAGCTCGATGGGCAGAGCGATGTGGTCAGAGTACTTCTTGATGATGTTGCGCAGGCGATAGCCGTCCGCGAACTCGTCTTCGGCGCTCTTAAGGTGCAGCACGATGCGGGTACCACGATCAGCCTTCTCGACCGTGGCGACTTCGAACTCGCCCTCGCCTTTCGACGACCAGTGCACACCTTCGCTGGCGGAGAGGCCGGCGCGACGGGTGAACACTTCAACCTGGTCGGCCACGATGAAGGCGGAGTAGAAGCCGACACCGAACTGACCGATCAGATGGGAATCTTTCTTCTGATCACCGGACAGATTCTTCATGAAATCGGCGGTGCCGGACTTGGCGATGGTGCCCAGATGAGTGATGACATCTTCGCGGCTCATGCCGATGCCGTTGTCTTCCAGGGTAACGGTCTTGGCGTCCTTGTCGTAGCTGACACGGATCTTCAGCTCGGCACCGCCTTCCAGCAGCTCGGGCTTGGACAGCGCCTCGAAACGCAGCTTGTCCACCGCGTCGGACGCGTTGGAAATCAGCTCGCGAAGGAAGATTTCCTTGTTCGAGTACAGCGAATGGATCATGAGGTGTAGCAGCTGCTTCACCTCGGTCTGGAAGCCCAGGGTTTCCTTTTGAGTTTCCACACTCATGGTCATCAAACTCCAATCAGTCCACACAAATAGGGGTAGCTGCGCGAAACGCCGAGGGCGGCTCCGAGCAGCGGGTTGTCATCAAGGTGGGGGCTGAGGAGACGATTTCAAGGGAGAGACATCCTGTCAGTGAAGAATCTTCGTCATCGAAACCCCCAAGGCCATAGATCTGATGACTGACGACGGAACATTAACGATTAGCCTCCTGTGATCCGCAGAGGTGTTACGTCGCTGAGACGCTAATGTATTAATCCCGTCGGAACATGGAACTAACCCTGCGACCAAGTGCTCGAAGCCACGTTGATGACCAATAAGGAGAAACACCCCATGCGTAAATCTTTAGCTATTGCCCTGATGCTTTCTGCCACTCTGGGCCTCGCCGCCTGTGACAAAAAATCCGAAGATAAACAGCAAGATGCAAACAAGGCTGCCGAGCAGTCGCAAGAATCGATGCAAAAAGCGCAAGACAAAGTGAACGACGCTGCCAAAGAAAGTCAGGAAGCCGCTCAAAAGAACGCTGAAGCCGCTCAAGAGCGCGCTAAAGAAGCGAACCAGGCAGCACCTGCAACTAAGCAGTAAGTTTCCAGAGTTTCAAAAAACAAAGCCCGCATTTAGCGGGCTTTGTTTTGTCTGCTCGAAAAAGATCGGCGCGTTTATTCCGCGACGCGCCGACCTCCTCCTCAGGCCAGCGCTTCGCTGCGCTTGCCCAGCACGCGATCCACCACGAACGCGACGAACAGCGTGATCAGTGACGGGATCAGCCATGCCAGGCCTTGCTCGCTCAACGGCAGATGAGCCAGTGCATCCGGCACATACCCCCCCAGCGCAGAACCTTTGACGGCATCCACCACACCGATCAGGAATGCCACCAGCATGACCGGGGCGACGATCCGCCCTTGCTCGTGCCAGAAATCCTTGCAGAAGCTCAACGCCACCAGCGCAATGCATGGCGGGTAAATAGCGGTCAGCACCGGAATCGAGAACTGGATCAGCTTGGTCAGGCCCAGGTTGGAGACCAGCAGCGAAAACGCCGCCAGCAGGATCACCAGCGTCTTGTAGGACAGCGGAAGCACGCGGCTGAAGTACTCGGCGCAGGCGCAGGTCAGACCCACCGCGGTCACCAGGCACGCCAGCGAGATCAGCACGGCGAGAAAGCTACTGCCCAAGGTGCCGAAGGTGTGCTGGACATAGGCGTGCAAGACGGCAGCGCCATTGGTTGCACCGGCGGCAACGGCATGGCTGTCGGAACCCAGACGGAACAGGCTGATGTAGACCAGTGCCAGACCGACACCGGCAATCAGGCCGGCGATGATGGCGTAACGAGTAATCAGCCGGGGCGACTCGACACCACGCGAGCGTATCGCGTTGACGATGACGATGCCGAAAACCAGCGCGCCCAACGTGTCCATGGTCAGGTAGCCGTTGATGAAACCTTGGGAAAACGGTGCCGCAACATAGGCAGGTTCGGCGATACCGACCTCACCCGCAGGCAGGACAAACGCGGCGATGCCGAGGATGGCCAGAGCGATGATCTTCAGCGGCGCGAGGAAGCGGCCCACGGTGTCGAGCAAACGACCCGGATAAAGGGAGATCCAGAACACCAGGACGAAATAAACCAGGCTATAAAGGAACAGCGCCAGCGGGCTTTCACCGGTCAGCGGCGCCAGGCCGACTTCAAACGACACCGTCGCCGTGCGAGGCGTGGCGAACAACGGGCCTACGGACAGGTAGCAGACGGCGGCGAGGATGGTTCCGGCGACCTTGCCGATCGGACTGCTCAACGCGTCCATCGCGCCGCCCACCTTGGCGAGCGCGATGACCGTCACCACCGGAAGGCCGACGGCCGTGACCAGAAAGCCCAGGGCCGCCATCCATACGTTGGGGCCGGCCTGGAGGCCTACGATCGGGGGGAAGATGATATTGCCAGCGCCCACGAACAGCGCAAATGTCATGAAACCCAATGCCAGAATGTCCTGGCCTTTCAACACTTTCATTAAGGAAACCACACTGCTGAATCGGAATTAAGAAGAGGATTTCCCTGAGGGTGGGGGAAATGCTGCCCGCCCTTTTAAGACAGACCCTGAGCGCGCTGCCGCTCCTTGTGGGAGCCGACTGCACAAAACGGCGGCTAGCCTACCCTATTTGCCGCACCGATACAGGGCGGTGCGACCACTCAACGCACGTTCGTGTCGCATATCAGAAATGTCTTACAGAATTAGGGGCAAAGCGTCGGCGCAAATCGAAACAGCGGAAACGCAAAAGCCACCCGAAGGTGGCTTTTGTTGATCAAGCAGTGAGACGAAGGCGATTAAGCCTTCTTCACTTCCCAACCGGTCAGCTCAGCCAGGGCTTTGCCGATGTCTGCCAGCGAACGCACGGTTTTCACACCTGCGTCTTGCAGCGCAGCGAATTTCTCGTCTGCAGTGCCCTTGCCGCCAGAGATGATCGCGCCCGCATGGCCCATGCGCTTGCCCGGAGGAGCAGTCACACCCGCGATGTAGGAAACGACTGGCTTGGTCACGTGTGCCTTGATGTAGGCAGCCGCTTCTTCTTCAGCCGAACCGCCGATCTCACCGATCATGACGATCGCTTCGGTCTTCGGGTCTTCCTGGAACAGCTTCAGGATGTCGATGAAGTTCGAACCCGGGATCGGGTCACCACCGATGCCGACGCAGGTCGACTGACCGAAACCGGCGTCAGTGGTCTGCTTCACAGCTTCGTAAGTCAGGGTGCCGGAACGCGACACGATACCGACCTTGCCTGGCAAGTGAATGTGACCTGGCATGATGCCGATCTTGCACTCGCCCGGGGTGATGACGCCTGGGCAGTTAGGGCCGATCAGGACCACACCCAGTTCGTCGCACTTGACCTTGGCTTCGAGCATGTCGATGGTCGGGATGCCTTCGGTGATGCAGACGATCAGCTTGATGCCGCCGAACGCTGCTTCAAGGATGGAATCCTTGCAGAACGGAGCCGGAACGTAGATGACCGAAGCGGTTGCGCCGGTTTTTTCTACTGCTTCGGACACGGTGTTGAACACTGGCAGGTTCAGGTGCGTGGTGCCGCCCTTGCCTGGGGTCACGCCGCCAACCATTTTGGTGCCGTAGGCAATGGCTTGCTCGGAGTGGAAGGTACCCTGGGAGCCGGTGAAGCCCTGGCAGATAACCTTGGTGTCTTTATTGATCAGGACGCTCATTATTTGCCCTCCGCAGCTTTGACGACTTGTTGAGCAGCGTCGGTCAGGCTGGTAGCTGCGATGATGTTCAAGCCGCTTTCTGCCAGTACTTTAGCGCCCAGCTCAGCGTTGTTGCCTTCAAGGCGAACAACCACCGGGATTTTCACGCCGACTTCTTTCACGGCGCCAATGATGCCTTCGGCAATCATGTCGCAACGAACGATGCCGCCGAAGATGTTGACCAGTACTGCAGCGACGTTGGTGTCGGACAGGATGATCTTGAACGCTTCGGTAACGCGCTCTTTGGTTGCGCCGCCGCCTACGTCGAGGAAGTTGGCTGGCTTGCCGCCATGCAGGTTGACGATGTCCATGGTGCCCATGGCCAGACCGGCACCGTTGACCATGCAGCCGATGTTGCCTTCCAGTGCCACGTAGTTCAGTTCGAACTTGGCAGCGTGGGCTTCACGTGGGTCATCTTGCGATGGGTCGTGGAAAGCCTTCAGCTTTGGCTGACGGTACATGGCGTTGGCGTCGATGTTGATCTTGGCGTCGAGGCAGTGCAGATCACCGTCAGCTTTGATTACCAGCGGGTTCACTTCCAGCAGGGCCAGATCGTGGTCCTGGAACAGCTTGGCCAGACCGGTGAAGATCTTGGCGAACTGAGTGACCTGCTTGCCTTCCAGACCCAGCTGGAAGGCCAGATCGCGACCCTGGAATGGCTGAGCGCCAACCAGTGGATCGATCGTGGCTTTGAGAATCTTCTCAGGCGTGTCGTGAGCGATTTTCTCGATGTCCACGCCACCTTCGGTGGACGCCATGAACACGATACGACGGCTCGAACGATCGACTACAGCGCCCAGGTACAGCTCTTTGGCGATGTCAGTGCACGATTCAACCAGGATCTTGGTGACCGGCTGACCGTTGGCATCAGTCTGGTAAGTGACCAGACGCTTGCCCAACCACTGTTGAGCGAACGCAGCTGCGTCTTCCTTGCTGCGAACCAGCTTGACGCCGCCCGCTTTACCGCGACCACCAGCGTGAACCTGGGCTTTGACGACCCACTCGGTTCCGCCGATCTTGTCGCACGCTTCTGCTGCTGCTTCCGGGGTGTCTACTGCATAGCCCTTGGAAACTGGCAGGCCGTATTCAGCAAACAGCTGCTTACCCTGATACTCGTGAAGATTCATGCTTATTACCGTCTTCGTTAGGTACTGCGCATTCGGTGCTGCTCGTCAAAGCGTGCCGCACCACCTGTGACCGCTTCTCCCGGCAAACGCAGGTCAGGCATCAAGCCTGCCCTGTGCTGCCAGGAGTTCGAGTCCAACGGACCTTCCGCGGTAAGCCCTGCGAGCAGGACCTACGACGGGCGGACCGTCGTGGTTATTTTCAGCGTTTTTTCTTGTTCTGGATGTGGATGGCGCCGCCATTCACAGCCAGTGCCGCTTCGTGCAGCGCTTCGGACAGCGTCGGGTGGGAGAAGACCATCATGCCGATGTCTTCGGCACTGGTGCCGAACTCCATACCGATCGCGCCCTGCTGTACCAGCTCTGCAGCGCCCGGACCAATGACGTGTACACCCAGTACACGGTCGGTCTTGGCATCAGCGATGACCTTGACGAAACCGCCGGTGTCATTGGCTGCCATTGCACGGCCGCTGGCCGCGAACGGGAACTGACCGACGTTGACTTCCACGCCTTCGGCCTTGAGCGTCTGCTCGGTTTTGCCGACCCAGGCGATTTCCGGGTGGGTGTAGATAACCGACGGGATCAGGTCGTAGTTCATCTGGGTCTTGTGACCCTTGATGCGCTCGACAACCATGATGCCTTCTTCGGACGCTTTGTGCGCCAGCATCAGACCACGAACCACGTCACCGATCGCGTACACGCCAGGAACGCTGGTCTCGCACTGCTCGTTGACGAAGATGAAACCGCGCTCATCGATGTCGACGCCGCTGTCGGCAGCCAGCAGCTCGGTGGTCACCGGGCGACGGCCCACGGCCACGATCACGCGGTCGAAGGTGATGTTCTGCTCGCCGTCCTTGTCGGTGTAGGTCACGACGACTTCGTCGCCATTGACCTTGGAACCGGTGACGCGTGCACCCAGCTTGATGTCCAGACCCTGCTTGTTGAAGGTCTTCTGCGCTTCTTTGGCAACGGCTTCATCAGCGGCTGGCAGGAATTTCTCCAGGGCCTCGAGGACGGTTACCTTGGCACCCAGGCGAGCCCAGACAGAACCCAGTTCCAGACCGATGACACCGGCGCCGATGACGCACAGACGCTCAGGCACGGCCGGGAATTCCAGGGCGCCTGTCGAATCGACGATGGTGACCTGATTGACCGGAGCCGGCGGAATATCGATCGGACGCGAACCGGAAGCCAGAATGATGTTCTCGGCTTCGATGACTTCGGTGGTGCCGTCTGGCTTGGTCAGCTCGACTTTCTTGCCGGCCAGCAGTTTGCCGTGGCCTTGCAGGGAAGTGACGCCGTTGGCCTTGAACAGGCTGGCAACGCCGCCGGTCAGGCCTTTGACGATCTGAGCCTTGCGACCAATCATGGCAGCAATGTCCATTTTCAGGTCGCTGAGCGAGATACCGTGAACACCGAACTGGTTCTTGGCTTCGTAGAATTTCCAGGAGCTGTCCAACAGCGCCTTGGAAGGGATGCAGCCCACGTTCAGGCAGGTACCGCCGAGGGCCAGCTTGCCCTCCTTATCCTGATACTTCTCGATGCAGGCAGTCGTGAGACCGAGTTGCGCGGCCTTGATAGCGGCCACGTAGCCGCCAGGGCCAGCGCCAATCACTACCACGTCGAATTTCTGGGACATAGAAAAGAGTTCCTCTTTAGCTGCGAGCTTTAAGCCACAAGCTGCAAGCTGATCCGTGATGCTTTACAGACGAGTTGCAGCCTGTTCATTAGGATGTTGCGACGACCCAAGCGTTGGCGCCAGGCTGCTGTAACTTGCAGCTTGGCGCTTGCGGCTTGCAGCTGTCCTTGAATCAGATGTCCAGCAACAGACGCGCCGGGTCTTCCAGCAGGTTCTTGATGGTCACCAGGAACGTCACGGCTTCTTTACCGTCGATCAGGCGGTGATCGTAGGACAGCGCCAGATACATCATCGGACGGATGACAACCTGACCGTTGATCGCCATAGGACGCTGCAGAATGTTGTGCATGCCCAGGATGGCCGCTTGCGGCGGGTTGACGATCGGGGTCGACATCATCGAACCGAAAGTACCACCGTTGGTGATAGTGAAGGTACCGCCAGTCATCTCGTCGATGGACAGTTTGCCGTCACGGGCTTTCTTGCCGAAAGTAGCGATGCCGCCTTCGATTTCAGCCAGGCTCATCTGCTCGGCGTTGCGCAGCACCGGAACCACGAGACCACGATCGCTCGACACGGCAACGCCGACGTCGGCATAACCGTGGTAAACGATGTCGGTGCCATCGATCGAAGCGTTGACCGCAGGGTAGCGTTTCAGCGCTTCGGTCGCGGCCTTGACGAAGAACGACATGAAGCCCAGGCGTACGCCGTTGTGGGACTTCTCGAACAGGTCCTTGTACTTCGAACGCAGCGCCATGACTTCGGTCATGTCGACTTCGTTGAAGGTGGTCAGCATCGCCATGTTCGACTGAGCTTCAACCAGACGCTCTGCCACCTTGGCGCGCAGACGGGTCATCGGCACGCGCTTCTCGGTGCGGTCGCCAACGGCAGCCACAGGCGCAGCGGCAGCGGCAGCGGCCGGTTTGGCGGCAGGTGCAGCGGCCGGCGCGGATTTCTTGGCTTCGATGGCAGCAACCACGTCTTCCTTGGTCACGCGGCCGTCTTTGCCCGTGCCTTTGACGCTGGACAGGTTGATGCCGTTTTCTTCGGCCAGCTTGCGGGCAGCCGGAGCGCCGATGGCGTCTTCGTCACCGGAAGCAGCAGGTGCAGCGGCAGCCTGGGCCGGCGCAGCAGCCGGAGCCGGAGCCGATGCAGCAGCGGCTGGAGCGGCGGCAGCAGGAGCGGCAGCAGCACCGCCCGCTTCGATCGAGCCCAGCAACTGGTTCGACAGGACGGTGGCGCCCTCTTCGGCAACTATTGCGCCCAGTACGCCGTCAGCTTCGGCCAATACTTCCAGCACGACCTTGTCGGTTTCGATATCGACGATCAGGTCGTCACGCTTGACGGCGTCGCCCGGTTTCTTGTGCCAGGTGGCAACGGTGCCGTCGGCAACGGATTCCGGGAAAGAGGGGGCTTTGATCTCAATAGCCATTATCTGTAATTCCTTTAATTCGGTTTCTAGTGCGCGAAGGCGTTAAACGGAGAACGCGTCTTTCAGCAGTTTTTCCTGCTGCTCGGCGTGCATCGAAGCGTATCCACAAGCTGGGGCAGCGGAAGCATCACGGCCGGCGTACTCGAGAACGAGGTTGCGGTTGTGGTTGCCAATGCTGCGGCGCAGGTGGTGCTGACTGCTGTACCAGGCGCCCTGGTTCATCGGTTCTTCCTGACACCAGACCACGTTGGTCAGGTTGGTGTACGACGCGATAGCGTCCATCAGGTCGTCTTCCGGGAACGGATAGAGCTGCTCGAGACGCACAATGGCGATGTCTTCGCGGCCTTCGGCACGGCGTTTTTCCAGCAGGTCGTAGTAGACCTTGCCGCTGCACAGCACCAGACGCGTCACTTTCGCGGCATCGAGGGTGTCGATTTCCGGGATGACAGTCTGGAACGAGCCATGGGCCAGATCTTCCAGGGTCGACACGGCCAGCTTGTGGCGCAGCAACGACTTCGGCGTCAACACGATCAGCGGCTTGCGCAGCGGACGGATCACCTGACGACGGAGCAGATGGTAGATCTGAGCCGGGGTGGTCGGTACGCAGACCTGAATGTTGTGCTCGGCGCACAACTGCAGGTAACGCTCAAGACGTGCCGATGAGTGCTCCGGCCCCTGCCCTTCGTAGCCGTGGGGCAACAGCATGGTCAGACCACACAGACGACCCCACTTGTGCTCGCCACTGGTGATGAACTGGTCGATCACGACCTGTGCACCGTTGGCAAAGTCACCGAACTGCGCTTCCCAGATGACCAGCGCATTAGGCTGAGTCGTCGAGTAGCCGTATTCGAACGCCAGCACGGCTTCTTCCGACAGGAACGAGTCGTACAGGTCAAAGCGCGGCTGACCGGCGTACAGGTTCTGCAGAGGCACGTACGTGTCGCCGTCCTTCTGGTTGTGCAGCACGGCATGACGGTGCGAGAACGTACCGCGACCGACGTCCTGCCCGGTGATGCGCACCTGATGGCCTTCGAACGCGAGCGTTGCGTAGGCCATGGTTTCGGCATAACCCCAATTGATCGGAAGGCCACCGACTTGCATCTTCTGGCGGTCTTCGTAGATTTTCTGGACCTGACGCTGAACCACGAAACCTTCCGGCACTTCCATCAGCTTGGCTGACAGTTCCTGCAGGGTCTTGAGGTCGAAACTGGTGTCATGACGTGCGGTCCACGCGTGACCCAGGTACGGACGCCAATCGACGAACAATTCCTTGTTCGGCTCTTTGACGAGACTTTTGACCACGTGCATGCCGTTGTCGAGCGCGTTGCGGTACTCGTCGACCTTGGCCTGGGCGGCTTCGGCGTTGAGAATGCCAGCGGTGGCCAGAGCATCGGCATACAGCTCACGGGTGGTGCGCTGTTTGGCAATCTGCTGGTACATCAGCGGCTGGGTGCCACTTGGCTCGTCGGCTTCGTTGTGGCCGCGACGACGGTAGCAAACCAGATCGATGACCACGTCACGCTTGAACTGCATGCGGTAGTCGATCGCCAGTTGGGTCACGAACAGCACCGCTTCAGGATCATCGCCGTTCACATGGAGGATCGGCGCCTGAATCATCTTGGCAACGTCGGTCGCATACTCGGTGGAGCGCGAGTCTTCCTGCTTGCTGATGGTGAAGCCGACCTGGTTGTTGATCACGATGTGGATCGTGCCGCCCGTCTTGAAGCCACGGGTCTGCGACATCTGGAAGGTTTCCAGCACCACACCCTGACCTGCGAACGCAGCGTCACCGTGAATAGAGATCGGCAGCACTTTCTCGCCAGTGGCGTCGTTGCGACGATCCTGACGGGCACGCACCGAGCCTTCGACCACAGGGGACACGATTTCCAGGTGGGACGGGTTGAACGCCATCGCCAGGTGGACTTCGCCGCCGGTGGTCATCACGTTGGACGAGAAGCCCTGGTGATACTTGACGTCACCGGAACCCAGCTCGACCTTCTTCTTGCCTTCGAACTCGTCGAACAGGTCGCGCGGGTTCTTGCCGAAGGTGTTGACCAGCACGTTGAGACGGCCGCGGTGGGCCATGCCGATGACAACTTCCTTGGTGCCGTAGGAGCCGGAACGCTGAATCAGCTCGTCGAGCATCGGGATCAGGCTTTCGCCGCCTTCCAGACCGAAACGCTTGGTACCCGGGTATTTGGTGCCCAGGTACTTTTCCAGACCCTCGCCCGCCGTCACACGCTCGAGCAGATGGCTCTTGATGTCGGCGGAATAGGCAGGACGGCCACGCACGCTTTCGAGGCGCTGCATGAACCAGTTGCGCTGGTTGGAATCGACGATGTGCGTGAACTCGGCGCCGATGGTGCGGCAATATGTCTGCTGCAACGCTTCGACGATTTCGCGTAGGCTCGCTTCTTCCTTGCCGATGAACAGGTCGCCGGCACGGAATGTGGTATCGAGGTCAGCGTTGGTCAAACCGTAATGGTTGATCGACAGGTCAGCTGGCGCAGTACGCTTCCACAGACCCAGAGGATCGAGTTGCGCACCCTGATGGCCGCGCATACGGAATGCCTGGATAAGTCGCAGCACTTCAACTTGCTTCTTTTCATGCTCGCTGCTCACGCTGCCGGCAGAGACCGGTTGGGCGCGGCGCTGGTTTTTCCCCAGCAACACAAAATGATCGCGAACCGTAGAGTGCGATACATCGGTGGCAGTGCTGCCGTCAGCCGGCAACGTCTGAAAATAGGTGCGCCACTCTTCTGGCACAGCGTTAGGGTCGTGCAGGTAGAGCTCGTAGAGCTCTTCCACATAGGCAGCGTTACCACCGGAAAGGTGGGCGCTGTTCCACATGCGCTGCATCACGCTTTCTTGCATGCTTGGTCACCCTCGATTAGGGGACACCATCGGCGTCGATGCCAGCGCAAACTTGAAAAGTCCATGTGCAGCGACTTCAAGTCACTAGGAATCACGCAGATAGTCCGGGTACCAGCCCGGATGCCCCTGCTGGTTTCATTTCTTCAAAATAAGAGCTGAAGCCATACGACAACTGCTCAGGTTAAAACTACGGCGCCGGTTGAAGCCTGCGCCGCAGCGTTTACGGGTGCTGCAGTAGCGGGTGCTGCGATGTTACAGGTGTGGCGAACTCAGACACCGCTTTTGAGCAACATGTTGCGCACGTGACCGATAGCCTTGGTTGGGTTAAGGCCTTTCGGACACACGTTGACGCAGTTCATGATGCCGCGGCAGCGGAACACACTGAACGGATCGTCCATGGATGCCAGACGCTCTTGCGTTCTGGTGTCGCGGCTGTCGGCCAGGAAACGATAGGCTTGCAGAATCGCAGCAGGACCCAGGAACTTGTCGGGGTTCCACCAGAAGGACGGGCAGGACGTCGAGCAGCAAGCGCACAGAATGCACTCGTACAGGCCGTCGAGTTTTTCCCGCTCTTCCGGGGTCTGCAGGCGCTCGATGGACGGAGCCGGCGTGTCGTTCTGCAGGAATGGCTTCACCTTCTCGTATTGCTTGTAGAAGATGCTCATGTCAACGGCGAGGTCACGGATGACCGGCAGACCAGGCAGTGGGCGAACCACCAGCTTGTTGCCGTTGACCACAGCCGACAGCGGCGTGATGCAGGCCAGGCCGTTCTTGCCGTTGATGTTCATGCCGTCGGAACCGCACACGCCTTCGCGGCACGAACGACGGTACGAGAAGCCTTCGTCCTGCTCTTTAACCAGAGCCAGGACGTCCAGCACCATCAGGTCTTTGCCACCGGTGTCGACCTGGAAATCCTGCATGAACGGCGCGGCGTCCTGATCAGGGTTGTAGCGATAAACACTGACTTGCAACATGGCGGTCACCCTTAATAAGTCCGAATCTTAGGTTCAAAAGTCGGAACAGTTTTCGGCGAGAAGTTCACGGCACGCTTGGCTACGCGCTTGTCACCCGGGAAGTACAGGGTGTGGCACAGCCAGTTCTCGTCGTCGCGATCTTCGAAGTCTTCACGGGCGTGAGCGCCTCGGGACTCCTTGCGATGCTCTGCGGCGATCGCCGTTGCTTCAGCGACTTCCAGCAGGTTTTGCAGCTCCAGCGCTTCGATCCGGGCAGTGTTGAACGCCTGGCTCTTGTCGTTGATCTTGACATTGGAAATACGCGTGCGCAGGTCAGCCAGCTGGGCAATACCCTTCTGCATGTATTCGCCGGTACGGAACACACCGAAGTAGTTCTGCATGCAGCTCTGCAGCTCTTTGCGCAGGGTTGCGACGTCTTCGCCATCGGTACGCGAGTTCAAGCCATTAAGGCGAGCCAGCGCGACGTCGATGTCGGTTTCGGAAGCGCGACGGTAGTCGACGCCTTCGTTGAGCGCCTGCTCCAGGTGCAGACCGGCAGCACGACCGAACACCACCAGATCGAGCAGCGAGTTGCCGCCCAGACGGTTGGCACCGTGAACCGAAACGCACGCCACTTCACCCACCGCGAACAGGCCGGGGATGATGGTGTCGACGCCGGCAGCGTCCTGGGTGATCGCCTGACCATGAATGTTGGTGGCAACGCCGCCCATCATGTAGTGGCAGGTCGGTACGACAGGGATCGGCGCAACGGCCGGGTCAACGTGTGCAAAGGTCTTGGACAGTTCCATGATCCCTGGCAGGCGGCTGTGCAGCACTTCTTCGCCGAGGTGATCAAGCTTGAGCATTACGTGGTCGCCGTCAGGACCGCAACCATTGCCGGCGATGATCTCCTTAACCATCGAACGAGCCACAACGTCACGACCAGCAAGGTCCTTGGCGTTTGGCGCGTAGCGCTCCATGAAACGCTCGCCGTGCTTGTTGATCAGGTAACCGCCTTCACCACGGCAACCTTCGGTGACCAGTACACCTGCGCCGGCGATGCCGGTCGGGTGGAACTGCCACATTTCGATGTCCTGAACCGGTACACCGGCACGCAGCGCCATGCCCACGCCGTCGCCGGTGTTGATCAGGGCGTTGGTTGTGGAGGAATAGATGCGGCCGGCACCGCCGGTGGCCAGTACAGTCGCGTCGGCGCGAATGTAGGAGGTTTCACCGGTTTCGATGCAGATGGCGATGATGCCGACGAACGCGCCGTCTTGGTTCTTCACTAGGTCAACTGCGTAGTACTCGTTAAGGAATACGGTGCCGGCTTTCAGGTTGGCCTGATACAGGGTGTGGAGCAGCGCGTGACCGGTACGGTCAGCCGCCGCACAGGTACGTGCAGCCTGACCGCCCTTGCCGAAGTCTTTCGACTGACCGCCGAACGGACGCTGATAGATGCGGCCCTGCTCGGTACGGGAGAACGGCAGACCCATGTGCTCGAGCTCGAACACGGCTTCCGGGCCCACGGAACACATGTATTCGATAGCGTCCTGGTCACCGATGTAGTCGGAGCCCTTGACGGTGTCGTACATGTGCCAGCGCCAGTCATCGTTCGGATCGGCCGAAGCGATTGCGCAGGTGATGCCACCCTGGGCGGAAACGGTGTGGGAGCGAGTCGGGAAGACCTTGGTGACGACAGCGGTCTTGTGGCCGCCCTGAGCCAGCTGCAATGCGGCACGCATGCCCGCACCGCCGCCGCCAATGATAATGGCGTCGAATGAAAGCGTATTAATGTTAGCCATGAATCAGATACCCCAAAGAATCTGCACACCCCAGACGAAGTAAGCGAACATCGCAATGCCGCACACCGCCTGAAAAAGGAAACGCACCACTGTCGCGGACTTGCCCAGCGCCATCGGCGTCAGGTAGTCGGTCGCGATGGTCCACATGCCAACCCAGGTGTGAGCCGCCAGGGCTACAAGGGCCAACAGGCTGAAGATGCGCATTGCGTTATGGGAGAAGAGCGCGTGCCACGTGGCGTATTCGATGCCAGGGTGAGCGATCAGGTACCCGATCAGGAAAATGAAATAAGCCGCGAGTACGACGGCGGAGACGCGTTGCGCCATCCAGTCATACAGGCCCGAACGAGAAAGGTTGGTGACGTTGGTTACCATATCCACACTCCTGCCAGAACGATCACCACCACAGACACGGCGATAACGATTTTAGAGCCCAGCTTGCCGCCTTCCAGCGTCTCGCCAATGCCCGTGTCCATGATCAGATGACGGATGCCCGCCACCAGGTGATACAGCAGCGCGGACAGAAGAGCCCAGATCACAAACTTGGCCAGCGGACTGGTCAGCCCTGCTTTCACCGACGCGAAGCCTTCCTCGGAGTCGAGCGACAGGTCCAATGCATAGAGCATGATGGCAATGCCGACGAAGAGGATGACACCGGAGATACGATGAAGGATGGACGTGTAAGCAGTGATAGGGAGTTTGATGGTCCTTAGGTCTAGGTTTACAGGTCGTTGGCTTTTCACGGCTTTTTTTCACACTGAAGAGCCCTAACACTCAGGGCAAGTTGTTGGGAAGTGTACTGGTCAGGTACCCACTACCCAGGAAGTGACCAACCCCGTTGAATCGGGCCTGAAAGCCCCTGGCGGTCGGACGCCGAGTATAGACAGTTAGCCAACTAATGACAACGCGCAGACCCCGTCCCAAGGGTGGATTGCTTTAGCCCGATAATTGGCGTAAATGGCCCGTAATTTCGACGAAAATCCCCCGTTAAAGCCTTCTGCTACAAGACTTTTGGCAAATTGACTTTAGAATTTATCTCACTATAGTGATGCGGGCCCTGCGTGGGGGGTCTGTCTGATGATTTGAAGCATAATTAGGAGGCCACATGGCTGATAAAAAAGCGCAGTTGATCATCGAGGGCGCAGCCCCCGTCGAGCTGCCCATTCTGACCGGCACCGTTGGTCCCGATGTTATCGACGTACGCGGCCTGACTGCCACCGGACGCTTCACATTCGACCCAGGCTTCATGTCCACCGCCTCATGCGAATCCAAGATCACCTACATCGACGGTGACAACGGCATTCTTCTGCATCGCGGCTACCCGATCGAACAGCTGGCCGAGCAATCGGACTACCTGGAAACCTGCTACCTGCTGCTTAACGGCGAACTGCCAACCGCCGAGCAAAAAGCCGAATTCGTCGTCACCGTGAAGAATCACACCATGGTGCACGAGCAACTGAAGACCTTCTTCAACGGTTTCCGTCGCGACGCCCACCCGATGGCCGTCATGTGCGGTGTGGTCGGCGCCCTCTCGGCGTTCTACCATGACTCGTTGGACATCAATAATCCGCAGCACCGGGAAATTTCCGCGATCCGTCTGGTCGCCAAGATGCCGACCCTGGCCGCGATGGTTTACAAGTACTCCATGGGCCAGCCCATGATGTACCCGCGCAACGACCTCAGCTACGCGGAAAACTTCCTGCACATGATGTTCAACACGCCGTGCGAGATCAAACCGATCAGCCCGACGCTGGCCAAGGCCATGGACCGGATCTTCATCCTCCATGCCGACCACGAACAGAATGCCTCGACCTCCACCGTGCGCATGGCAGGTTCCTCGGGCGCCAACCCCTTCGCCTGCATCGCAGCCGGTATTGCTGCACTCTGGGGCCCTGCCCACGGCGGCGCGAACGAAGCCGTGCTGACCATGCTCGATGAGATCGGCGATGTGTCCAACATCGACACTTACATCGCCAAGGCCAAGGACAAGAACGATCCGTTCAAGCTGATGGGCTTCGGTCACCGCGTTTACAAGAACCGCGACCCGCGCGCCACCGTGATGAAACAGACCTGCGACGAAGTCCTGCGCGAGCTGGGCATCACCAATGACCCGCAACTCGAGCTGGCCATGCGTCTCGAAGAGATCGCCCTGACCGACCCGTACTTCATCGAACGCTCGCTGTACCCGAACGTCGACTTCTACTCGGGCATCATCCTAAAGGCAATCGGCATCCCGACCAGTATGTTCACCGTGATTTTCGCGCTGGCGCGAACTGTCGGCTGGATCTCTCACTGGAAGGAAATGCTGTCGAGCCCGTACAAGATCGGCCGTCCACGTCAGCTGTACACCGGTGAAGTGTCGCGCGACATCGTTCCGCTGGCCGAGCGCAAGTAACTCGACAGCCATCACGAAGACGCAAAAAAAGGCTGCCCTAGGGCAGCCTTTTTAGTGTGTGGCTTTAACGTCGCAAGCGAACCGACTCAGTTCTTCTCGGCTCGGTCCTTCAGCGCCTTCAGAGTGTTGAACGGCGCATCCACCACGAACTTGTTCGCCAGCCAGGATGGCACGCTGCCGCCGGGCTCGGTGTGAACTTGATAGGTGACCTCGGTCAGGTTGTCGCCCTTGGGCGCGAACTTCCAGAACCCTTCGACCTGCGCGACCCGCACGAAGCCCTTCTCTTCCGGGATGTACTTGGGCTCGCCTTCCAGCTCACGGGTCACACTGCCATCGGCGCCTTCCACCGTCGTCACTTTCAGCACCGAGTCCCGAGGCGTAACCGGCCACGGCGTGTTGAACTGGGAGTACGTCCAGGTCTTGTCGCCGTCGTGCTTGAGGATCTTCTGCAGCTTGCATTCGTGAATCCAGGCACAGGCGCTGGCCACATCTTCCTGCAAAGCACGGAGCTTGCCGATGCTCGCCTTAATGGTGGTCACGCCCTGATAGGCCTTGTACTGCGATCCGGGCACATCGCTGAGGGAGACTTTGATGCCCTCCTCGTTCTTCGCGACTTTCCACTCTTCAGCCTGGGCCGACGCTGCGACCCATACAGTCAGTCCCAGCCCGAAAGCAATGCGGTACAGCGAACTCATAGGTTGTTCCTTATTGTTGAAGTTCAGTCACGACCGGTCGCGCTTCATGCCACCGATGTCATCTCTTCCCACCAGCCGATCAGTCGAATCGCTTCCTGCGGACTGGTACCACAGACCTCAGGCTCCGCCGCGAACTGGCCACACACCGCCGGCCTTCCCGGCTGTCCAAAAATGCCGCAGAGCATCTCCAGCGACAGGTGCAGACAGCGTACGCCCGCAGGTTTGCCGTTGGGCATGCCGGGAATCGGTGAGGTGATGGACGGCGCGATGCAGCATGCGCCGCAGCCTGGACGGCATTCCATGAAGAGAACCTGTGTGGCGGTGAGAACGATGGCAGGATCTTACGCGCTAAAACACACGTTTGAAATCGGGCACTGAGACCGGGTTACGGGTTCATCACTTCTTGAATGTGAAATCCAGCGCAGCGCCTTCCACGTCCTTGCGCGCCTCATTGCGCAATTGCAAGTCCATTTCGTTGCTCAGCAGACGGCCTTGCATCTGGAAGTCAGGGTCAGCGTTGGCGTCAGGAAACATTTTCGGCAGCAGGGGCTTGGCACCGGTTGAGGGCGCCTTGGCCTTCGACGCGGAGCTGATCACATTAGCCGGCGGGGTCAACTGCTTGACCATCTCGGGGGGCAGGCTAAGGTCCAGCGGCACTTTGTTCAGCTTGGTTTCTTTCACCACTTGGGACGCCGACTTGCTCTTGCTGGCCACGGGGGCACGCCGCGCCACTTCGGCATTATCCGCTTTAACCTTGGCGGATTTGGCGTTGGAGCCCGCCGCTTTATCGTCAGCCGTTTTGGCGTTGGTAACCGCTCGCGGCGCTTCAACCGACGCCTTCCCCGACGCGACAACCGGCACGGTCTTGATATTCGGCGTCAGGGCATGGACCTCTGGCGCTTCGACCGCAGGCTTGTCCGGCACTGCAGACGAAGGCTCAGCTCCAGAGGCAGGCTTCGCTGGCTCGGGAGACATAGGCGACACAGCGGGCGCGTCAGCACGGGTACCGGCCGCCGACGCAGTGGCTTTCGCCGGTGGCGTGGGCGCTTTGTCGGCATCACACGCGCTAAGCATCACCAACAACATCACACTTACACAACGCAGTGATTTCATAGTCTGAACGGCAGTAAGTAAGACAGGGGCCATATGCTGGCCCTTTGCATGGCGGCTGACAAGTTGGTCCTGTCTGCCTCCCCCGATAACGTATGGAAAGCTGGCAACCCTGCGAGTTCACCAGGATTGCCCGGCATCCTGGCACAGCTGCTTGGCGAGCATGCCCACTGTCATCAACGCCCTCTCCGCCTCACGGTTCCACGGCAGACCGCAATTGAGGCGAATGCAGTGATTGAACTGCTCCGTATTACTGAAAATCAGGCCCGGTGCGATGCTGATGCCCTGCTCCAGCGCACGCACGTGCAACTCCTGGGTGTTCACCCGCCCCGGCAGGCTGATCCACAGAATGAACCCGCCCGCAGGTCGACTGATCTGCGTGCCTTCCGGAAACATCTGCTGCACCGCCAGTTGAAACGCGCTGAGATTCTTGCGGTGCTCCTGGCGGATAAAGCGCAAGTGCCGGTCATACCCGCCGTTTTCGAGATAAGACGCCACCGCCATCTGCGTCACGCTGCACGCTGAGTGGGTGCTGAAGGTTTGCAGACGCTGGATTTCGGCCTGGTATTTGCCGGCGATCATCCAGCCAATACGCACCCCGGGCGACAGGGTCTTGGAGAAGCTGGAGCAGTAGATGACATGGCCCAGCCGGTCGAAGGCCTTCAAGGCTTTCGTCTTGTTCTGCTCGTACATCAACTCGCCGTAGATGTCGTCTTCGATGATTTGAATGTCGAAGTCCGACGCCAGGCGCAGCAGGTGTTTCTGCCGCTCTTCCGGCATGGTGCTGCCCAGAGGATTGCTTAGCCGGGAGGTCATCACCAGCGCTTTGATCGACCATTGATTGGCAGCCAGCTGCAAGGCCTCGAGGCTGATGCCGGTGTTGGGGTCGCTGGGAATTTCGATGACTTTCAGGCCAAGCAGATCAGCCAGCTGCAGCAGGCCGTAGTAGGTCGGGGATTCTGCGGCGATCAGGTCGCCCGGACTGGTCAGCACCCGCAGTGACATTTGCAGCGCGTCGACGCAGCCATGGGTGATCACGACTTCAGACGGGTCGATCACTACGCCAGCGTCGCGCATGCGAATCGCCACCTGACGGCGCAGCGGCTCGAAGCCGGGGCTGAACATGTAATTGAACGCCCGAGGGCTCTGAAAGCGGGTGACCTTGGCCAGTTGCTGGTGCAACGCGCGCAGGGGCAGGTAATCAATGTGCGGGACCGCTGCGCCAAACGCGAACACCCCTTCCCGCCGCGCCTCGACCAGCACCTGTTGAATGATGCTGGCGCGGGTGACCAGGCCGGGGCGCTCCACCCGAGCGATATCGGGAGTCGCCGCCGTAAGGGCCGGGGTTTGGTGCACGTAGTAACCGGACTGTGGCCGGGCGCGGATCAAACCCTGGTCTTCAAGGTTGGCGTAGGCCTGCAGGACGGTGGCATGACTGACGTTGAGCTGGGAGCTCATTTTGCGCACGGACGGCACGCGTTCGCCTGGCTGATACACGCCCCGGCGAATGTCTTCGGCCAGCTGTTGGGCGATGCGTTGGTACAGCAACAGACTGGTCATTTCGCGTCCCTCGATCCTGTGCTTTGATCTCGTATCCGTTGATCAAAAAGCAGGATCACCGGAACAGTTCGGAAGTGTACGGTGACAGTTCCTGTTCCGGCTAGAGGGCGCGGCGTTTGAATCACTCGGATTCCTACCTTCCTCTGCGCCTTAGCGAGGCGCGCTCAAATGTCCCTTGTCGTCCGAGAAGACAATTTCGACACGGCGATTCTGCGCACGGCCGCTTTCAGAGGTGTTGGCGTCCACCGGGTACTGATCGCCGTAACCTTCGACCTGCATGCGGTCTTCCTCGATGCCCAGATCAGACAGCACGTCAGCAACGGCCTGTGCGCGGTCCTTCGACAGCGCAAGGTTTTCCCGAGCATCGCCTGTGCTGTCGGTGTAGCCCTCAATGCGCACCACGCGTTTGGGATTGAATTGCAGGAACTGCACGACCTTCAGCACCGTGCGGTTGGCCGAGCTTTTCAGTTCGGCGCGGCCGGTATCAAAGAGCATGTCGCCGAGGGTCATCACCAGCCCGCGCTCGTTCTGCTGTGTCGACAGACTGATCACCTGATCTTCCGCCCACTTGCCTTGTTGCTGGGCACCGGCCAGCTTGGCTTCACGCAAAGCCAGCTGCAGGCGCTGACGCTCCAGTTCCAGTCGCGCGAGCTTTTCCTGATTCAACAGCAGCTTGCTGTGCTCCCGGGCAATGGCGCTGTAACGGCTGCTCAAGTAGGCGTAATGACTGACGTCGTCAGCGCTGCCGATATAACTCGACAGGCGCTCGGCCCGGCCGAGCAATTCGCCGGCACGGATGACATCCTTCGGCGCGCTGCGCAGGACGTTGGTGTCTTCCTTGACCTTCTGGTAATCGGCAATGGCACCCTGCAACGACTGCTCACTGCTCTGGTGGCCGGCACAGCCCGCAAGACCGGCACTGGCCAGCATGAGGCCGAGACTGAGGCTTCGCACGACAGCATTCATTGGCTGGCCCCCAACTGCTTGCGCAGACGCTCGAGCCGGGTGTTGACCTGAGCCACCTGCGCTTCGCTCTTCCGGGTCAACACTCGGGCCTCGGCCAGACGCGCGTCCAGCTCGGCCTGTTCGGCCTGCATGCGCGCATCCTTGTAGGACTTGTCCGCCATATCGGCGCGAGCCTGGGTCAGCTTCGCCTGGGCTGTCACCAAGTCCGGTTCTTCATCCGTAGCACCGACTGCAGTGGCCTGGGCAACAGCCTGTTCGGTGAGTTTGAGTTGTTCGGTGGGCGCCGGGTCGTTGGCGCAGCCGACAAGGGCGGCGAGCACGACAGCGCCAAATACAGGCTGGATTTTCAAGAGAAAGCTCAAAACACATTCCTACTGATGGAGGGCATTGCCGGACTGCTGCAATTGGTTTTTCCACAGGTCCAGATTGCGCGTGACGGCTTCACCGGAGCGACCGGAAGCCGCCAATTCTGTCATTTTTTTCGCCAGCTGTCCGCGCAGCCATGGATCGTTGCAGGCCGAGTTGAACGACAACGCCAGATAAAACCCCGGATGATCAAGAACCGCGGGCTCGCTTTGCAGGTCTTTGGCGATGTCCAGCGCCTGGGTCACAGCCATCCCGGCGTAGCGGCCGGCCAGGACAAATTCGACCTGCCCCGCCGCCAGTTTCTGAAACGCCAGAACGAGACTGGCCTGCTTCTCCAGCGTCAACTGCGCCCTGATCGCCTGATCGAATCCGGCGGTCACCCGGGTCTTCTCTGACATGGCCCCAAGATGGCCCTGCAGATCGGCCAGTGAGTTGAAGGGCTGTTCGTGGCCGATGCGGGTCCAGACCATGATGTCGTTCTGGGCGATGGGCGGGTGAATAAAGTCCAGGGATTCCAGCTCGGCGCTGTTGAGCGGCGTGTCGGCGAGCATGTCCATGCGCCCGGTGCGCACTTCCTCAAGGGCCTGGCTGCGCTTGCCCCCATACAGCAGCTCGACCTTGACGCCGACCTGCTGCGCGACCTCCTTGAGCAGGTCGGCATTGGCCCCCATCAGGTGTTTGGGGTCTTGGGGGTCGCGCCACAGGTACGGCGGCGCATCCGGGCTGCCGGTGACAATCAGCCGGTCACACTTGCCCGCAGACCAGGCCAGCGACGGCAGCAACAGCAACCCGCCCAGCAGTGAAGCCAGCGTCTGCTTTGGCGACAACATGACAACGTCCTTTTTTCAGCCCATAAAAAAACCCGTCAGATCCGACTGCCTGAGCGCTGGTTCATCAAGTGAACACGCTTGCAGCAGCCCGAACGAACGGGTTCTCTTTATAAGTCAGGGAAGTGGATTAAACCAGCTTCTCCAACTCGGGGATCGCTTCGAACAGATCCGCGACGAGGCCGTAATCGGCCACCTGGAAGATTGGCGCTTCTTCGTCCTTGTTGATCGCGACGATCACTTTGGAGTCCTTCATGCCTGCCAGATGCTGGATCGCGCCGGAGATGCCGACCGCGATGTACAGCTGTGGCGCAACGATCTTGCCGGTCTGACCGACCTGCATGTCGTTGGGCACGAAGCCTGCGTCGACGGCCGCGCGGGAAGCGCCGACCGCTGCACCCAGCTTGTCAGCCAGGGTGTAGAGGTGCTTGAAGTTGTCGCCGTTCTGCATGCCGCGGCCGCCGGAAACAACGATCTTGGCAGCGGTCAGTTCCGGACGGTCGGACTTGGCCAGCTCTTCGCTGACGAAAGACGACTTGCCCGCATCGTGAGCCGCGCTGACGGCTTCAACCGAGGCAGAACCGCCTTCAGCTGCCACGGCGTCAAAGCCGGTAGCCCGAACGGTGATGACCTTCACGGCGGCCGACGACTGAACGGTCGCAATGGCGTTGCCCGCATAGATCGGGCGCTTGAAGGTGTCAGCGCTTTCAACCGAGATGATCTCGGAGATCTGGTCGACGTCCAACTGGGCGGCCACACGCGGCAGGATGTTCTTGCCGTTGGAGGTTGCAGCAGCCAGCACGTGGCTGTAGGCCGAAGCCAGCTCGACGACCAGCGGGGCGACGTTTTCCGGCAGTTGGTGTTCGTAGGCCGCATTGTCAGCCACGAGGACCTTGGACACGCCTGCGATTTTTGCAACGGCTTCGCCAACGGCACCGACATTGTGGCCCGCGACCAGAACGTGAATGTCACCACCGATCTTGGTAGCCGCGGCAACGGTGTTGAGGGTGGCGGGAGCGATTGCGCCGTTTTCGTGCTCAGCGATAACCAGGGTCGTCATCAGATCACCTTCGCTTCGTTTTTCAGTTTATCGACCAGTTCAGCAACCGACTTGACCTTGATGCCTGCGCTGCGGGCAGCCGGAGCTTCAACCTTCAGGGTCTTGTTGGTGGACGCAATCGAAACACCCAACGCATCAGGGGTCAGCACTTCGAGCGGCTTTTTCTTGGCTTTCATGATGTTCGGCAGCGACGCGTAGCGCGGCTCGTTCAAGCGCAGGTCGGTAGTGACAATGGCCGGCAGCTTGAGGGAAACGGTCTGCGCGCCGGCGTCGATTTCACGGGTGACATTGACGCTGTCGCCGGAGACTTCGACTTTCGAGGCGAACGTGCCTTGAGCATAGCCGCTCAGCGCAGCCAGCATCTGGCCGGTCTGGTTGTTGTCGCTGTCGATTGCCTGCTTGCCGAGGATGACCAGCTGCGGCTGCTCTTTGTCGACAACGGCCTTGAGCAACTTGGCCACGGCCAGGGAGGTCAGTTCGTCAGCGGATTCTACGAGGATGGCACGATCGGCACCCAGTGCCAGCGCGGTGCGCAGTTGCTCCTGAGCCGTGGTCGGACCGATGGAAACGACAACGATCTCGGTCGCAACGCCCTTCTCTTTCAGGCGCACGGCTTCTTCTACAGCGATTTCGCAGAAGGGGTTCATCGACATTTTAACGTTGGCGAGATCGACGCCGGAGTTGTCCGCTTTGACGCGAACCTTGACGTTGTAGTCGACCACTCGTTTGACAGCTACAAGAACCTTCATGGATTCCTCGTTTCTCTCCGGTGAAAAGAAAATCGCCAGGCCATGCCCGGCGATGGGTACTCGTCAGTGTAAAGAACACCTGTGAAAACAACGTATTCGCGGTTGCCGAATGCGGATGTCAGCAAAAGCGGCGACGCTACGGCGGCAATCCAAGCCAGACGCTGATCGCCCGTGTAAACTGCAGCGCGCCGCCGGCGTGGAGCTGAAGGTGGCGCGGGGGCGATGCTCACGTTGCTTTTAGCGGTGTTCTGCTGCCAACGGGTTTGTACCGGCAGCCGAGGCGAACAGCCAGCTGGGGCGAGTGCAAAACCGCCCGTATCTTGACCGCAACGTCTGGTCGGGTCAATACGACATAAACGCCAGTCACAAGCCGCCTCACCATGATTTATCAGGGTTTCGGCCGATTCAAACAAACGTTTGTATTGGACCTGCGAGGTGGTGTAGATATAATGCGCGCCTTCACAATGACACCCGGGCGAACGACCTTCCCGGTGTCGGTTTTAGTCATCTATAAAAATACGTCTAAAAATACGCCGTTGAGCCTTGAGTAGGAGATAGCCTGTGGAACGCGAATTTATGGAGTTCGACGTCGTCATCGTCGGAGCCGGGCCCGCCGGGCTGTCTGCCGCTTGCCGCCTGAAACAGAGAGCCGCTGACGCCGGTCAGGAAATCAGCGTCTGCGTCGTGGAAAAAGGCTCCGAGGTCGGTGCCCACATCCTCTCCGGCGCGGTGTTCGAACCCCGAGCCCTCGACGAACTCTTCCCTGACTGGAAAGCCCTCGGCGCCCCGCTCAACACCCCGGTCAAAGGCGACGACATCTATGTGCTGACCGGTGCCGACGCCAGCCAGAAAGTCCCGGGGGCATTCGTTCCCAAGACCATGCACAACGAAGGCAACTACATCATCTCCCTGGGCAACCTGTGCCGCTGGATGGCACAGCAGGCCGAGAACCTGGGCGTCGAAATCTACCCGGGCTTCGCGGCTCAGGAAGCGCTGATCGATGAAAGCGGCGTGGTGCGCGGGATTCTCACCGGCGACCTGGGCGTTGACCGCGAAGGCAATCCGAAAGAAGGCCTGTACACCCCCGGCATGGAACTGCGCGGCAAGTACACGCTGTTCGCCGAAGGCTGCCGTGGTCACATCGGCAAGCAACTGATCAACCGCTTCAACCTCGACAGTGAGGCCGACGCCCAGCATTACGGCATCGGCTTGAAGGAAATCTGGGAAGTCGATCCGGCCAAACACCAGCCAGGCCTGGTGGTGCACACCGCCGGTTGGCCGCTGGACATCATGGGCACTGAAAACACTGGCGGCTCGTTCCTTTACCACCTGGAAAACAATCAGGTCGTGGTCGGGCTGATCGTGGATCTGTCCTACGCCAACCCGTACCTGTCGCCGTTCGATGAATTCCAGCGCCTCAAGCACCACCCGGTCCTCAAGCAATACCTGGAAGGCGGCAAGCGCATCAGTTACGGCGCTCGGGCCATCTGCAAGGGCGGACTGAATTCGCTGCCGAAGATGGTCTTCCCCGGTGGCGCGCTGATCGGTTGCGACTTGGGCACGCTGAACTTCGCCAAGATCAAGGGCAGCCACACCGCCATGAAGTCCGGCATGCTCGCCGCTGAAGCGGTGGCGGATGCGCTGTTCGCCGGCAACGAGGGTGGCGACGCGCTGAACGGCTACGTTGAAGGTTTCAAAGCCAGCTGGCTGCACGAAGAGCTGTTCGCCAGCCGCAACTTTGGCGCGGCGGTTCACAAGTTCGGCGCCATCTTCGGTGGCGCGTTCAACTTCATCGATCAGAACCTGTTCGGCGGCAAGATCCCCTTCACCCTGCACGACACCAAGCCGGACTACGCCTGCATGAAGCTGGCGGCCGACTCGAAGAAGATCGACTACCCGAAACCCGACGGCAAGCTGAGCTTCGACAAGCTGAGTTCGGTGTTCATCTCTGGCACCAACCACGAAGAAGAACAGCCCTGCCACTTGAAGCTGAAGGACCCGAGCATCCCGATCAGCGTCAACCTGCCCAAGTACGACGAGCCTGCGCAGCGTTACTGCCCGGCAGGGGTTTACGAGGTGGTGACCCAGGAAGACGGCGCGAAACGCTTCCAGATCAACGCGCAGAACTGCGTCCACTGCAAAACCTGCGACATCAAGGATCCATCGCAGAACATCACGTGGGTAGCACCGGAAGGCGCAGGCGGGCCGACCTATCCCAATATGTAAGGGAAGCGGCAAGCTTCAAGCTTCAAGCTTTGAGCTGCAAGCTTCCCGGCTGAATCCGGTCCTACCGACACTGCGCGTGTTCAGTGGGACCGGCTTTAGCCGGGAAGGCGTCAGCGGCCACATCGCACAATTGATGGTGTGCACGCTGGCCTCTTCCCGGCTGAAGCCGGTCCCACAAAGACACCGCGTACCCTCGTAGGACCGGATTTAGCCGGGAAGCTTTTATGGTTCAGCAACCACCCTCACGCCGATACCTTCAGCCGCTCGCCCTCCTCCCCCGGATTGCGCTCGAAGTAGCGTTTGTACTCGCGACTGAATTGCGAGGTGCTCTGATACCCGACCTTGTGCGCAACCTGCGCCACCCCCATGCCCTCGCCGATGAGCATCTGTTGAGCCTTGAGCAGCCGCACGCGCTTCAAGTACTGAACGGGTGACAGCAGCGTGCTGCGTTTGAAATGCTCATGGAAGGTTGAAGCGCTCATGTTGGCGCAGCGGGCCAGATCCTCGACGCTCAATGCCTCGTCGTAATGGTCGCGCAGGTAGTGCAACGCTGCCGCGATACGGGCGAAGTGGCCGGTCTGCTCGACCAGCGCACGCAGCACCCCGGCTTGCGGACCGCGCAACGCGGCATACACCACTTCCCGGACCCGGGCCTGGCCCATCACTTGCGCGTCGAGTGGATCGTGCAGACAGCGCAGCAACCGCTCCACGCTCTCGCGCATCGGCGCATCCAGCTCGGCGGAGGTCATGGACTCCAGCGTCTGCGCCTTGACCTTGACGTTCGGCGCCTCGCCCATGGCCTGAACAAGCTCACCCAATAGAGCCCGATCAATTGATACGGCGACGCCATACATCGGCGCCTCGGCCGTCGCGAAGGTTTCGCACATGAACGGTACCGACAACGCCTGCACCAGGTAATGACCGGCGCCGTATTCCAGGGTTCGCGGGCCCAGGCGCGCGAGCTTGCTGCCCTGGGCAATGATCACCAGGCTCGGTTCATAGATCTGCGGGCTGCTCGCGACGTAATAATCCCAGGACATCGCCTGCACGCCCGGCACTCGGGTGTCGACCAAACCCGGGCGCGGCGCCAGCGGTTTGATAAGGGAGACCAACTCGGCGTTGGCGTCGGAATGGGAGAGTGGAGACATGGGTAGCCGTACGGAGGATTTGACACCGCCATCATCGCAGATCAGCGGCGCCAAGCCCTACTCGATTGATCAAATCCGGAGGATCAGGCATGACAGGCGGAGGAATGACCATGGCCGACGATGCCCTGCGTGGGGAGAATGGACCGCCTCAACTGTCATCGTTTTGCGAGGTTCTTCATGTACACAGCCATCGGTTACGCCGCCCAGTCCGCCACCACACCCCTCGCCCCCATGACGTTCAGCCGCCGCAGCCCGCGGCCGGACGACGTGGCCATCGAGATCCTCTACTGCGGCGTCTGCCACTCCGACATCCACCAGGCACGCAACGAGTGGGGCATCGCCGTGTACCCACTCATGCCGGGTCACGAGATCGTCGGCAAGGTCACCGAAGTCGGCGCCAACGTCAGCAAGCACAAAGTCGGTGATCTGGTCGGCGTCGGCTGCATGGTCGATTCCTGCCGTCAGTGCGAAGCCTGCGCCCGCGACCTCGAGCAGTATTGCCTCGAAGGCGCGACCATGACCTACGCCACTCCGGACCGCGTCGACGGCAGCAACACCATGGGTGGCTATTCCAACAGCATCGTGGTCAGCGAGCACTTCGTCGTGCGTATCCCGGAGAAACTCGACTTGGCCGCTGCCGCACCGATCCTGTGTGCCGGCATCACCACCTATTCGCCGCTCAAGCATTACGGCGTCAAGGCCGGCGACAAAGTGGGTGTGCTGGGCATGGGCGGTCTGGGCCACATGGGCATCAAGTTCGCCAAGGCCATGGGCGCGGAAGTGACGCTGTTCACCCGCTCGGCGAGCAAGGCGGAAGAAGGTCGTCGTCAGGGTGCTGACCACGTCATCGTCTCGACGGATGCCGAGCAGATGAAAGCCGCTGCCGGTCATTTCGACTTCCTGCTGGACACCATTCCGGTACAGCACGACCTGAATCCCTACCTCGAAACCCTGCGATTTGACGGCGTGCACATTCTGGTCGGCCTGATCGAACCCGTGGACCCGGCGCTGCACGCTGCCAATCTGGTGATGAAGCGTCGCGTGCTGGCGGGCTCACTGATCGGCGGCATCGCCGAAACCCAGGAGGTGCTGGATTTCTGCGCCGAGCACGGCATCACCTGCGACATCGAGATGCTCGATATCAAGCACATCAACGAGGCCTACAGCCGCATGATCGCCGGTGACGTGAAATACCGTTTCGTGATTGATATGGCCACGTTGAAGGCCTGATCCACGGGTTCGCCCCGCGCGCAATGCGGGGCGAACGGCGACACCCCTACCGCGAGCGTTCAAGCCACTCCGGCTGGAGCGCCGATTCAGCATGAGGCGCCTCATCCGGCTCGGGCGCAGCGCTGGCCTCTGCGACCCCGTGAGCCAATGGTGCAACCTCGCTGGGTGCATGCTTCCGTCCCTTGACCACCGTCACCGTGGGCGTGGCGACCACCGCATTAGCCATGGCTTTCAGTGCCGTGGCCTCCCTCGTAGCGCGGCGAGCCGCAGGCGAAGGCTTCACGGCAGACTTGGCGGTCGCCTCCGTTTGTGCGGCCGGCGAGGTAGCTCCGCTGATTTCGAGTTGGCCGAGCTCGCGCTGGCGCAGCATTTCGCTGGCAGCTTCACGCACCTCGCCCACGCCCTGCAATAACGCCAGGCTTACGTGGACGTCGTGCTTGAAGTCGCGGATGTAGTGCCGGGTTTCATCAGCCTGGCGCTGCATGTCAACCAAAGCTGTCTCCAGCAGTGAAATAGTGGCGCGCAGCTTCATCTGTTTTTTGCGTTTTCCGGCTGGCGTGGCGTCGAGACGGTCCCGCTGCTTGCCAAGCTTCTTCTCCACCTTGCTGTGTTTCTTTTCGAGCTTGGCGAGCTTCTTTTCCGCCCCGGCGAGGGCTTGCCCACAGGCGTGCTCAAAATGCTCCAGCAAGATTGTGGCCAGCTTCTGAAGCAGCTGCAGTGGTGTGAGCTCAGTTTTTTGTTTATTCGCCATACCAGCCTCTCCTTCCCGAATCGCATGTGCCCTGGCCGGTCGGCCATTGGCGTCTGAACAACTAAGACCGCGGGCCGGGATTATGGTTGGGTCGATCACGAGCCCCTTTCTCGATCGCTTCACCAGAAGGCGCTTTCGAGGATTTCAACAGGGTTGATTGCCGTCGATTGCTTCAACAGTTCGCCCGTTATCCCCTGCTCTGCTCATCTACACGCTAGCCACCCAACTCCGCAGACAACCGTGCCGCGGCGTCCTTGATCACCGGCACCAGGTCGGCCATCTTTTCCAATGGCATGTACGGCACGGTGCTGGCGATGCTGATGCCAGCGACGATCTGTTTGCTGGCGTCACGCACGGGCGCGGCCACGCAGCGGATCGACGGTTCGTTGTCTTCCAGATCGAACGCATAACCACCCTGCACGTACTCGCGCATGCGCGCCTGCACCTGCTCCCAAGTCTGCTCTTCATGGGCCGGCCACAGCGGGTTTTTGCCCGTGGTAGGCACGCTGATCTCATACAGCCGTTGCCATTCGCTTTCCGGGCTGTCCAGCAGCAGCGCCTTGCCGATGCCGGTGCGCGCCAGCGGCATGCGATGGCCCACCCGCGAACGCATCTCCGGACCATTGCGGCCGGGATTCTTATGCAGGTAGAGCACCTCGTCGCCATCGCGCATCGCCAGGTGCACAGTGTCGCCGGTGAGCGCCGACAATTCGTCGAGAAAGGGTTTGGCGAGCACCAGCAGCGGCACTTCTTCCTGGGCCTGGAACCCCAGTTCGATCAACCTGGGCCCGAGGAGATAACCCGTTTGCGGCACCACTCGCAGGTAGCGCTCCTCCACCAGACAACTGGCAAGCCGGTGAGTGGTGCTGCGGGTGGTGCCGATGAGCCGGGCGATTTCCTTGAGGTCGCGGGCGCCGCTGGCGACCGCATGAATCACGCCCAGGCCGCGAATCAGCGTTTGCGTGCCGGTGGGTGCAGGGTCTTTGCCAGTGACGGCGGTGTCGGATGCATCTTGCATGGCGCGCCTTATCGAATCAGAAAACCGGCGTCATTATCGTCGCCAGCCTTGAAGCCTGCCAGCGTTGTGCAGAATTTGCTCTGCGTCGGCGCAGGGTCATGACCACTCGATGCGTTCGACCTTGCCCACCAACAGCATGTCGGACAACGCGCCGTACGCACGCTCGAAGACCCTCGCATTTTCCCCAAGATTCACCTTGGTAGCACGCTTCGCAGGGCAGATAATTCAGCAGTTTCGATGACGAAGGATTCCGCAGGCATGAGGCAAAAGGTTCTGAGACTTTCGCAAAATCACCATGGCCGTGACTTTGTCGTAGGTGACATTCACTTCAAAACCAACGACCTGTACAAAGGCCTGCGCAAACTCGGCTTTGACAGCAAGACTGACCGAGTCATCGGCGTCGGCGACCTCATTGATCGCGGCCCGGGCGTGCTCGATGGGCTTAAGCTTTTGGGCGAGCCGTGGTTTTTCACCGTAATGGGTAACCATGAACAGATGCTGATTCGGGCTTACCGTGAGAACCCGGACGCTCGTTATAGCTCTCATGGTGCTGGTTGGTGGGCAACCGTCGCCGATGAGTCGAAAGAGATGATCATCGTCAAGCTTGAGACCCTCCCTACCCTCATCGAGATCGAATCACTCCTTGGGGTCGTCGGCGTTATACACGGGGATGTACCGAGAGGCTTGTCCTGGCAGCGGTTCGTCAACGATATCGACAACGCGCAAGTCGAAGAAATAGCCCTTTGGGGGCGAGAGCGGATCAAAAAACATTACCGTCAAGGCGTCGCCGGCGTTTGGCGTGTTTGCATGGGTCACACATGGATTCCAGCGCCGTTACGCCTCGGGAACGTGCTCGCGCTGGATTGCACCGGAGGCGGCGACGGGCCTTTGGGGATTTACTGCGTCCAGGACGATACCCTCTATGTCGACGGTCTTCCCGTGGCGCTTGACCAAGCTGAAGTTTTCACGGAGTTGCTTAACGATCTAGAGCGCACGCAGGCAGAACTCAACAACACATTGGGTGCTGGCGCGCTAATCGAATCCCAACGCCTGAGCCGTAAGGCTGAAGGTTTAGCGGGTCGGGCGAATACTGCCTGGCGCGCACTGCAGCCTGAGGTCGAAGCGTCTCAGAAGCTCTTGAATGAGCTCCACGGGCTCAGCCTGCTTGGCGGGGAGCGTAGGGTCATGAAGCTAAAAGAATTACGGTCTGCATACGAAGGAACCCACATTGAAGGATTACTGAACAGGCTGTTCTCCTAAACGCGAGCGCTGTTGCTCCCCGACAGTATTCGGGGGCAAGACTGATGACTTGGAACAGGTGATGGATCATCGATGGCTGACCTTGCACGGCACAACTCGTTGAACATGGTGGCGCGTCTTGTGATTGCTCGGTCAGCATAACAATGGGGCGCTACCCCATAATCCAGGGTGTATTAGCCATTCGCTCGCGGTGTATTCGCTGATTGCATACGAAGTATCGTTTGCTGTGACCAGCACTGCGGGAAATTGCGCGAACGTAATCATTGCGCCAGCGAAGTCTTGGCACTCTTTCACTTAAAGACCATTTCTGTAAATTCAAAAGTGCCGCGGGGTAAGCGCGAAGTCCCTCGAGCCACAAGTCTATCTTGCGTCGTGGCTAAGTAGTGGCGCAGCTCAAGTTCCTGCGATCTGTTACTTGAATACCTCTCTATTACTCATCCCGCGTAGTCATGTGACTGCGGAGGTCGCCAAGCCCCACGCTGAACCAACTAAAGACGCGCTACCTTCTCTACAGTGGAACTAGAATGCCACTATTCCGGATCGCACCTTAGTTGTGCCTGCTCCGTCTGGATGCCTCATCACAGCGCCTTGTGCCTTATCATCCGCTTGTTTTCTTGCTATTGGTTTTGTATCAAATTTGAAACAAATAAGTTGCCATCCCCTGTGGAGCGGACTATTTTCTTACGGCGCTCACTAGGGAGCTAACAAATAAAAAAGGTGTGCAGGGATGCGAAGGTTCAAGCCGTCCAATGCTGTCCGTTATTCCGTTAAACCCGCAACCACGACCGCACTTTGCGCGTTGTCTTTTACCTTTGGCTGCTCGGCTTATGCCGACTACGCAGAACAGGGAAAGTTAGGCAACGCGGCCAGTTGGCGCTCGGAAGAGTTTCAGAGTGACTGGGGATTGGGCCGTATCCAGGCTGACCAGGCCTATGCTGCCGGTATCACCGGCAGCGGCGTAAAAATCGGCGCAATGGACTCAGGATTCGACCCCTCTCATCCCGAAGCCAGCCCATCGCGCTACCATGCGGTAACGGCCAACGGCACCTACGTAAATGGTTCGCCCTTTAGCGTTACGGGTGCCATCAACCCAAATAACGACACCCACGGCACGCACGTGACCGGGACCATGGGCGCGGCCCGCGATGGCGTCGGCATGCATGGCGTGGCGTACAACGCGCAAATCTATGTCGCCAACACCAACCAGAGCGACAGCTTCCTGTTTGGCCCGAGCCCGGATCCGCAGTATTTCAAAGCGGCCTATGGCGCGCTGGCCGATGCCGGCGTGCGGGCGATCAACAACAGTTGGGGTAGCCAGCCGCCGGATGTGACCTACGCGACGTTGAAAGGCGTGCAGGCTGCCTATGCCCAGCATTACAACCGGGGCACCTGGCTGGATGAAGCGGCTAACGTGTCGCGCAGGGGCGTGATCAACGTCTTCAGTGCTGGCAATACCGGCTATGCCAACGCCAGTGTGCGTTCTGCGCTGCCGTATTTCGAGCCAGACCTGGAAGGCCACTGGCTGGCGGTGTCTGGCCTTGATAGCGCCAATGCCCAGCGCTACAACCAGTGCGGCATTGCCAAATACTGGTGCATCACCACGCCCGGGAGGCTGATCAACAGCACCGTGCCTGGCGGCGGCTATGCGCTCAAATCCGGCACGTCCATGGCCGCGCCCCATGCCACGGGCGCACTGGCGCTGGTGATGGAGCGCTACCCGTACATGAACAACGAGCAGGCCTTGCAGGTGCTGCTCACCACCGCGACCCAGCTCGATGGTTCGGTCACCCAGGTGCCCAATGGCACTGTGGGCTGGGGTGTGGCCAACCTGGAGCGGGCCATGCGCGGCCCAGGCCAGTTGCTGGGGACCTTCAACGCCAACCTGAGCGCCGGCCAAACCGATGTCTGGAGTAACGGTATCTCTGATCAGGCGTTGATCCAGCGTCAGGCCGAGGACGCTGCTGAACAGACCGCCTGGCAGCAAACCCTGGTCAGCAGAGGCTGGCAGAACGGCGTGGCCAGCACCGCCAGCCAACAGGACCAGACCGACTACGCCGTAGGCACCGCCCGTGCAGCGGCAGCGGCTCAGCGCCAGTACCAGGGCAGCCTGATCAAGTCCGGCGCGGGCCGGTTGATCCTAGAAGGGAACAATACCTATCGCGGCGATACCCAGGTCAACGGTGGTGTGCTGTCGGTCAATGGCTCCCTGGCGTCCGCCGTGCAGGTCAATGCGGGTGGCACCCTGGGCGGCAATGGCCAGGTCGGTAACCTCACCGCGTTAAACGGCGGGCAGGTTGCGCCGGGCAACTCCATCGGCACCTTGCGGGTGAACGGTGACTTAACCTTCGCGCCGGGCTCAACCTACGCGGTAGAGCTTTCGCCAACGGCGAGTGACCGCATTGTGGCCACCGGCAGTGCCACGGTGTCGGGGGCCAACATGACCCTGGCCCTGGACCCAACGCCGCTACCATTGAATGCCACGCCCGGCCAAACCCTGATAGGCCGCCAGTACAACGTGTTGCAAGCCGCCAATGGTGTGAACGGGCAGTTTGCTGCGGTCACCTCCAACTACGCTTTCCTCGGCGGCCGCCTGGACTACGCCGCTAACGGCGTCGCGCTGAATATCGAGCGCACGGCGGCTTTCGACAGCGTGGCGCGAACCCCTAACCAGGCAGCCGTGGCCTCGGCCGCCGAGCAATTGGGGGCGGGCAACGCGGTGTATGAAAACCTGCTGCTCGCTCAAAGTGCCGCCTCGGCCCGGGAAAGTTTCCAGCAGCTGTCGGGCGAGATCTACCCGGCAGTCGCCACCCAGTTGATCAACGACAGCCGCTATGTGCGTGATGCCGTTGGCGAGCGCCTGGGCGCCAGCGTGTTCGGTGCCGACGCCAATACGGCAGCGCAAGACAATGTGTGGTTCAAGGCCTTGGGCGCGTGGGGCAAAACGGATTCCGCTAGCGATACGGCGGGCTATACCTCATCCATTGGCGGCGTGCTGGCGGGTGTCGACGGCGACGTAGGTGAAGCCACGCGCCTTGGCCTGGTAGGCGGCTACAGTGACAGCTCGGTGAATATGGGCTCGGGCACCCATTCCCGTGCATCGGTAGACAGCTACCATCTGGGCGCGTACCTGGGTCATGAGATCGGCGCCTGGCGCCTGACCTTCGGCGGTGCCTACAGCTGGCACCGGATCGACGGCAGGCGCGATGTACAGGTCGGCGGCGCCAGTGGCCGGGAGAAAACCAAACACGATGCGCAAACCGCACAGGTGTTCACCGAAGCGGCGTACCGTATTCAGTTGCAGCCCGCAGTGCTTGAGCCCTTCGCCAACCTGGCCTATGTGCACCTTGGCACGGATAGCTTCAGCGAGAAGGGAGATGCTGCAGCGCTTGCATCCGGCAGCGATACCCGTGAAGCCGTGCTCGGCACACTGGGTGTACGGGCGCTTAAAACCATCGCAATCAATGATCATCAGAAGCTGGATCTCTCCGGCAGCCTGGGCTGGCAGCACAACCTGAGCGACACCGATTCAGAGCAGCACATGGCCTTTGCGGCAGGCGGCAGTCGTTTTGGCATCGAAAGCTCGCCCTTGGTCCGTGATGCGGCCCTGGTGGGTGCCCATGCCCGCATGGCGCTGAGCCGTGAGGCCAGCGTCAGCCTGGACTACAACGGCCAATTGGCCAGCCGTGAAAAAAGCCACGGCATCGGCTTGAGCCTTAACTGGCAGTTCTAAGAGCAAAGCGGCACGGCGGGCCAGGACTTCGCCCGCCGCTTTCCTGAAGCTGAATGTTTCAACCTTCCCATTGTTGGAAAAAGAACACCGCGGATGCCAAGACGGCATTCGCGCGGGGTTTTGTGTGCGCTAACTAAGGACAGTTGTATTTATGAAAAAGCCATCCACCACTCGACAGCTTGCTGTCAGCTCCATTCGGCACGCTATTCGGCAAGCCCATCGCGTTTCTTGCGGCGCCCTGGCCTGTTACCTGGCCACCCTCGGTGCAGCCGAGGCTGCGCCTTACGTAGAAGCCGGCCAGGCGGAGAACGTCGCCAGTTGGCGCAGCCCGGAGTTCACTGCGCAATGGGGGCTGGGCGCGATTAACGCCGACCAGGCCTACGCGGCCGGTTATACCGGCAAGGGCGTGAAGTTGGGGATTTTCGATCAGCCGGTGTACGCAGCGCACCCGGAATTCGCCAGCCCGGAAAAGGTGATCAACCTGGTGTCCAGTGGCATTCGCGAGTACACCGACCCCTATATTCCGGTGAAGGCCGGCGATGCCTTTCGTTACGATGGCACCCCTACACCTGACTCCAACGGCCGGCTGGGCAATCATGGCACCCACGTAGGTGGCATCGCTGGAGGCAACCGAGACGGCGGGCCCATGCACGGCGTGGCCTTCAACGCCCAGATCATCAGCGCCGACAACGGCGACCCAGGCCCGGAAGACGGTATTGTGTTGGGCAACGATGGCGCGGTTTACCAGGCTGGCTGGAACGCATTGGTCAGCAGTGGCGCGCGCATCATCAATAACAGCTGGGGCATTGGCATTACCGACCGCTTTGACCAGGGCGGTCGCGACCCGGCCTTTCCGCACTTTACCGTGCAGGATGCGCAGCTGCAGTTCAATCAGATCCAACAGATCCTCGGCACTCGCCCAGGGGGCGCTTACCAGGGCGCCATCGATGCCGCGCGCAGCGGCGTGGTGACTATTTTCGCCGCAGGCAACGACTACAACCTGAACAACCCGGACGCCATGGCCGGACTCGGGTATTTCGTGCCAGAGATCGCCCCCAACTGGCTGACGGTTGCTGCCTTGCAGCAAAACCCCAACGCCACGGCCGCCGGCGCCACGCCTTACACCTTGAGCACCTTTTCTTCTCGCTGCGGCTACACGGCCAGCTTCTGCGTGTCGGCGCCAGGTACACGGATCTACAGCTCCGTGCTGAACGGCACCAGCCTGCAAGACCTGACGGTTGGCTGGGCCAACAAAAACGGTACCTCCATGGCCGCGCCCCATGTGGCGGGCAGCATGGCGGTACTGATGGAGCGCTTCCCCTACATGACCGGCGCACAGGTGGCCGACGTGTTGAAAACCACCGCCACCGACCTCGGCGCGCCTGGCGTGGACGCGCTCTATGGCTGGGGCATGATCAACCTGGGCAAGGCCGTCAACGGCCCGAGCATGTTCGTCACCGAGGCGGATATTCCTGCTGAGTTTCGTATCAGCGGCGCTTATGGCGACAGCCAGTTCGTGGCCAACCTGCCGGGGGTAGGCGCGGTGGTCGATGCCGGTAAACCGACCCAGCGCCTCTGCAGCGGGCCACAATGCGGGCGGGACACGTGGAGCAATGACATCTCCGGGCATGGCGGCTTGACCAAGACGGGTATCGGTACCTTGGTGCTGACCGGTGCCAACACCTACAGCGGCCCAACCCTGGTCAATGAAGGGCGCCTGGCGATCAATGGATCGCTGGCCTCGGCGGTGACCGTCAACGACACCGGCATGCTTGGCGGCAACGGCCGGGTCGCGTCCCTTACTGCCAACCGTGGCGGTACGGTAGCGCCGGGCAATTCCGTGGGGACCTTACAGGTGGCGGGCGACCTTAACCTGGCGCCCGGCGCTGTGTATGCGGTGGAGTTGTCGCCCACTGGCAGCGACCGCATCATCGCCGGCGGACAGGCTACGGTGAGCGGTGCGACCATGGCCCTCTCGCTGGAAAACGGCACCGGCTTCACCACAGGCGAGGTCAACAGCCTGATCGGCCGGCAGTTCAACGTGCTGCAAGCCGCTGGCGGCGTGCAGGGCCAGTTCGGGTCGGTGCTGGATAACTACGCCTTTCTGGATGGCGACCTGGCCTACAGCGGTACGGGCGTTGCCTTGGCCCTGGAGCGCAACGGGGATAGCTTCGCCAGCGCCGCGCAAACCGCTAACCAGGCCAACGTAGCGGCCGCCGCCGAGCAATTAGGCGCCGGTAATGCGGTGTACGAAGAGCTGCTGTTGAGCCCTGATGCGGCTACCGCTCGGCGTGCCTATACCCAGTTGTCCGGCGAAGTGCATCCGGCCATCGCCACTCAGTTGATCAACGACAGCCGACAGCTACGCGATGCCGTAGGTGATCGCCTGCGCGTCGAAGCGCTGTACGAACAGCCTGCGGAGGGTGTTGAAGGCAACAACCTGTGGGTGAAAGGCCTGGGCGCCTGGGGCAAGAACGCCGGCAGCAGCGACAGCGCCAGTTCAACCTCATCCCTGGGCGGCCTGCTCGCCGGTGTGGACGGTTTGGTGGCTGAGCACACCCGGTTGGGCGCCATGGCCGGTTACAGCGATACCTCGCTAGGCATGGGTGACGACACTCATTCCAGCGCCTCGGCTGACAGCTACCACCTGGGTGCCTACATTGGCCACGAAGAAGGGCCGTTGCGCCTGACCGCGGGTGCATCCCATAGCTGGCACCGCATCGACGTCAAGCGAGACCTGCAACTGGGCACCTCGAACGACCGCCTGAAGGTCAAGCTCGACGCGCAATCGACCCAGGTGTTCACCGAAGCGGCCTATCGCCTGAACCTGCAGCCTTTGGCGCTGGAGCCTTTCGCCAACCTGGCCTATGTGCACTTCGACAGCGACAGCTTTACCGAGAAGGGAGGCGCCACGGCCCTCAAGGGTAATGACGACACCCGCGACACCGTGCTCTCCACCCTTGGCGTACGCGCCGGTAGCCGTTTCAACCTGACCGACGCTCAGAAGCTGGATGTGTCCGGTACCTTGGGCTGGCAGCATAACCTGAGCGATACCTCGGCCGAGCAGCACCTGGCCTTTGCCAGCGGGGTGAATACCTTTGCCGTGCAAAGCGTGTCCATGGACCGGGACGCAGCCGTGGTGGGCGCTCGCGCCAGCCTTGCCTTGAATCGGGATGCGCGGATCAACCTGGACTACAACGGGCTGCTGGGTGCCCGGGATAAAACCCACGGCGTAGGCCTGTCGCTGAATTGGCAGTTCTAACCTCTAGCGCTGCCTGAAAGTCTGCGCCAGCTTGGTGCTCTCACCCGCTACTAAAAAACCGTTTGGCGGGTCGATTTTGTCCCTCCAAACGGTTCAGCAGCTATCGGATGGAGCACCTGAGCACGCGCTCGAAAGGTCGCTCTCTTTTTGATGTAGACAACCTCTCAGGCACGCTCTTAACAAGGCATTGGCGGCTGCCATGCCTTCCTCAAGAAACGTTCGTCACCGGGCAAGTGATTGACGTCCCTCATTACGCATCGACAGGGTCATCACAACTCGATGCGTTCCACCTTGCCCACCAACAGGATGTAAGACAGCGCCCCAAGCAGCGCCAGAACGGCGATGTAGGTGATCGCTGGCGCAAAGGAATCACCCGACGCCAGGAAGCCGATGACGATCGGTGTGGCGATCGCTGCCAGGTTGCCGATCAGGTTGAACGTCCCGCCGGTCAGCCCCAACAGCCGCGCCGGTGCGAGGGTCGAGACCAGCGACCAAGTGATCGACGCCAAGCCGTTGCCGAAAAACGCCAGGGCCAGGAAGGCGATCACCAGCGGGGTCGAGTCGACGTAATTGGCGCCGATGATTGAGGTGGAGATCAGCAGACCGGCGATGATCGGCGTCTTGCGCGCGAAACCCACGGTGTAACCGCGACGGATCAGCCAGTCGGAGAAGAACCCCGAGCAGAGCACGCCGACGAAGGCCGCGAGGAACGGCAGCGACGCCAGCAGGCCGGACTTGATGAAGTCCATGCCGCGGTATTTGACCAGGTAGGTCGGGAACCAGGTGAGGAAGAACCACAGCGTCGAGTTCAGGCAGAACTGGCCCAGGTAGATGCCCCACAGCTTGCGCTTGGTCAGCACGATGCCCAGGTCCTGCCAGCTGAAACCGCTTTTGCGTTTCGAGGCGTCGGTCTGCATGTCGACCAGCCCGCCGCCGTCCTTGATCAAGTCGATCTCGCCCTGATTGATGCCTCTGAAATCGCGGGGCTCGCGGTAAACCATGTACCAGATCGCCGCCCAGAGCACGCCGACGCCGCCGGTGGCCACGAACACCATGTGCCAGCCATAGCGGGTTTGCAGCCAGGCGAGCACCGGGGTCAGGAACGCCAGGCCGACGAACTGGCCGGAGGTGTAAAAGCCGACGGCGGTGGCGCGTTCCTTTTCTGGGAACCAGGCGGTGACGACGCGGCTGTTGATCGGGTACGCCGGGGCCTCCAGCGCGCCGACGGCCATGCGCAAAATGAACAGGCCGATGAAGCTGCCAACGAAGCCGAGAAAGATGGTCGCAATGGACCACAGCGCCAGCGCCACGGTGTAGAGGATGCGCGGCGGTACGCGATCCACCAGCCAGCCGCCGGGCAGCTGCATGGCGGCGTAGGTCCAGCCGAACGCGGAGAAGATCAGGCCGACGTGCACCGGGTCGATGCCCAGCTCGCTGGTCAGTGCGGGCGCGGCGATGGACAGGTTACTGCGGTCGAGGTAGTTGATCACCACGGTGATGAACAGCAGCACCATGATGAAAAAGCGTTTGCGGGTCGGCGTGGCGGTGGTCGCCCGCGCCTGGGTTGCGGTCTGTGTGCGCAAGGGAAGTGCCTCTTTTTATGGTTATCTGAGGTCTGGCGTTATGTGTTTCGTGTGTGGACGAGTAGCCAAAAGCTTCGTGAGCAAGGTGGAGCGCCACCCCGGTCACTCCCACAGGATGGTCAGCGCCCTCGATATCAGGGTCATGCACAGTTCCTGTGGGAGCGAGCTTGCTCGCGAATGGGCTTGACGCCGAATCGACGTCAAACTTGCAGGTCAATCACCACTCGGCAAAGCTGCCGTCGGCATGGCGCCAGATCGGGTTGCGCCAGCGGTGGCCGATGGCGGCGCGCTCCTTGACGTACTCTTCGTTGATCTCGATGCCCAGGCCCGGCCCGTTCGGGATCTTCACCATGCCCTTGTCGTAGTCGAAGACTTCGGGGTTCTTGATGTAGTCGAGCAGGTCGTTGCTCTCGTTGTAGTGAATACCCAGGCTTTGCTCCTGAATGAACGCGTTGTAGCAGACGGCGTCCAGTTGCAGGCATGCGGCCAGCGCGATCGGGCCCAGCGGGCAATGCAGCGCCAGTGCGACGTCATAGGCCTCGGCCATGTTGGCGATCTTGCGGGTTTCAGTGATACCGCCGGCGTGGGAAGCATCCGGCTGGATGATGTCGACATAGCCTTCGCTCAAGACGCGCTTGAAATCCCAGCGGGAAAACAGGCGCTCGCCCAGGGCAATCGGCGTGCTGGTCAACGGCGCCAGTTCCTTCAGCGCTTCGTAGTTCTCGCTGAGCACCGGCTCCTCGATGAACATCAGCTTGTACGGGTCCAGCTCTTTCATCAGCACCTTGGCCATCGGCTTGTGCACGCGACCGTGGAAGTCGACGCCGATACCGACATTCGGGCCTACGGCATCACGTACCGCGGCGACGTTGGCCAGGGCCAGATCGACCTTGTCGAAGGTGTCGAGGAACTGCAGCTCTTCGGTACCGTTCATTTTCACCGCGGTGAAGCCTCGCTCCACTGCTTCTTTTGCGGCACGGGCGGTGTCAGCCGGACGGTCGCCGCCGATCCACGAATACACCCGGATCTTGTCGCGCACTTGGCCGCCGAGCAGGTCGCTGACCGATACGCCCAGCGCCTTACCCTTGATGTCCCACAGCGCCTGATCGATGCCCGCCAGCGCGCTCATGTGGATGGCGCCGCCCCGATAGAAGCCACCGCGATAGAGCACGGTCCAGATGTCTTCGATGTTGCGTGGGTCTTTGCCGATCAGGTAGTCGGACAGTTCCTCAACCGCTGCAGCCACGGTGTGGGCGCGGCCCTCGACCACAGGCTCGCCCCAACCGGTGACGCCCTGGTCGGTCTCGACTTTCAGGAAGCACCAGCGCGGCGGAACGATGTACGTCGTGAGTTTGGTGATTTTCATGTCTTGTCTCTCTTATTCAAAAACACATGCTGTTGGCGCACTTGTTTAAAAACACAGCCTCGATGGCGCAACGAGCGGGTGGTTCACTGGTTGTTTGCTGGCTTGTGCTGGTTCCAGGCTTCAACGTAGGCCTTGGCGCTCTTTGCGACGTCCTCGGCGTTCATGCCCGGCTTGAACAAGCCCGAACCCAGACCGAAACCGGAGACCCCGGCGTCGAGAAACACCTTCATGTTGTCCGGGGTGATGCCGCCGACCGGGATCAACGCCGTGCCGGCCGGCAACACCGCCAGCCAGGCCTTGACCACCGCCGGGCCCATCTGCTCGGCAGGGAACATCTTCAGCACGTCGGCACCTTCGGCCAGCGCGGCGAAGGCTTCGGTCGGTGTGGCCACGCCCGGAGAGAGGAACAGGCCTTCGGCCTTGGCCGCGCGCAGCACCCTCGGATCGCTGTGGGGCATGACGATGACCTGACCGCCCGCTTCCTTGACCTGACGCACTTGCTCCGGCGTCAACACCGTGCCCGCACCGATCAGGCAATCGGCGGGCAGGCTCTGACGCAGCAGGCGGATGCTGTCGTACGGCTGCGGAGAATTGAGCGGCACTTCAATGACGCGGAAACCGGCGGTGTACAGCACATCACCGATGGCCGGCGCTTCTTCGGGGCGCAGGCCGCGCAGAATCGCGACCAGACCGTTTTGCACGAGGGCTTGCTTGAGCATGTCAGTTCTCTACGTGAAGGGGCCGGGCAGCGGCCGAAGAGGAGGATTGAATCAGACCGGCCTGCACCGCAACCTGCCAGAGACCACGTTCGGTGGCCTGTTCCGCCAGGATCACCTGGGCAAAGCCATTGGCATCGAGGGCGCGCCGGTAGCGGGCGATCAGGGCGTCGCTGCCGATCAGGATCACGGCAGGCAACTGCGCGTCGGTCTGGCGCAACAGTTGGGCGAGCGCGACGATTTCATGGCCGATCAACAGGCCGGACAAGTAATCGGACTGGGCAGCACCGGACAATACACCGGTCAAGCCGAGCGTTCGGCAACTGAAGATGGTCGACAGGGGACCTGCCGCACCGCTGGCCGAGCGAGACACTGCCACGCCGCGGTCAAACGCTTCAGCGTCGAAGGTCTCGCTGCGCTGCATCGTGCGGCCGAGAATGGTGTGGCTGGACAGCGCGGCGTAGACCTCACCGGTCATGAAGGTATCGAAATGCTCGATCCGGCCGTCCACCGCCCTCACCCACTTCGAGTGGCTCCCGGGCAGGCCGATCAACAAGGGTTTGGCGGCTTCGCTGGCGGGCAGCGAGTCGAGAATGCCGAGGACCTGGGTTTCTTCGCCGCGCATCACGTTGGGCAGCTCGGAGCGCTGCAGGATGCCGGGAATGATGTGAACGTCGACGCCGCGCACGCTGCGCACCGTGACCAGCGCGGAACTGAGGGCCGCGACGCTGGCGGGCGTCTGCTGGTAGACGGCTTCGCGCCAGCCCTGAGCGCTGCCGACCATCCCGCAGGCGATCACCGGCAGCGTTGGTTCGGCGTCGAGCCAGTCGCCGCAGGCTTCGTCAAACGCGAGTTCGAATCCGTTGGATGTCTGCTGCCCGCCGATCGAGCGAGGCGTCGAGGGCAGCTGCATGATGCCCGCGTCGAGCGAACGTTGTTCCAGTACCCGGCCGTGTTCGCCGAGTCGATACGCGCGAAGGGATGTCGTACCCCAATCGAGCGCGATCAATTGCGCCTGCATGGCTTCACCTGATTGTTATTAATGAGTGAATGCGGGACGGACTATAAACCGGTTGCTGGCGATATCTCAATATATAACGTTCGATCCCACATATTGGGATACCAGTGGATCGACAGGCAAATTCGATAAATGCCTGTTCCGTCCGGGTTTGCGGTTCGGCATACTGCTGCCCGTCGCTGGCGGCACTTATACGAAGACCCGGATTCGTCTCGACGCATGATGACCTTGGGGCTGCTCCGCCTCACGCTGTGCCTTTCACCGGTTTTTCATGTGCCCTGCCCACTCATCGGCCTCAGTGTCGAAGGTGGTAACTTTCCTGCCTGTCGCACCCTTTCATTGTTTGCTCTGCCTTGCACGCCTGCTGGCGCCTTTTCGCGTGCCCGCACGCCTGACTCATCTGAAAAAGGATCCTCAAGATGAAGCGATTCGTCGTGCTCGACAGCCTGCGCGGTCTCTGCGCCCTGACCCTGATTGTTCATCACTCGCACATCGAGCGAAGCATCACGGAGCTGGCGTTTTTCCGTAATGCCAGCCAGTTCGCCGGTCTGTTTTTTGCCCTCAGCGGCTTTCTGATGTACCGCCGCTACGTCGGCGCACTAAATAGTGCGCGGCAGCTTGGCGACTTCACGATGGCCCGCGCCTGCCGGGTAATGCCGCTGCACTTGGCGGTACTGTTGTTCTTCATCGGTTTCGAGTGTTTGAAGCTAGTCATGGAGCGCTATGGGCTGCTGTTGAATTTCCCGGCGTTCAGTGGGGATCGGGCGCCCGGGGAAATCCTGCCCAATCTGTTATTGATCCAGGCGTGGTGGCCGGGCTTCAATGCGCTGTCGTTCAACTACCCGTCCTGGTGGGTCAGCGTAGCGTTTTATCTGTGGCTGATCTTCGGGCTGATCTGCTACGCGTTGCCGAGAATGGCGCGGATGCTGTTCACGCTGCTGGGCGGGCTGGCGTTTGTCGGGCTGTTCGCAGATTCCGATCTGCTGACGCGCTATGTGTTGTGGGGCGCGGCGTGTTTCTTTGCGGGCACGGTGACGTACAGGCTCTATGCGCGGCTGCGGAATTTTGCGCCGGGGGTGGCATTGGCCAGCGTGCTTGAACTGGGAATATTGGCGATGATCGGCTGGATGATGGTGGACGGCGAGGCCCCGCTGACGATTGAACTGGCGCTGCTGTTTTGCCTGGCGATTCTGATATTCGCGTGGGAGGCCGGAGCGGTTTCGCGGCTGTTGCAGAAGCGAGTGTTTCCGGCGCTGGGCAGGCTGTGGCTGTCGATTTACCTGACCCATGCGGCGGTGATTTTCGTGGTCGCCACCGGGCTGACGGTGGCGGCCAAGTTCGGCGGTTATCCGCTGTTGGTGGACAGGCCGGGGGAGATGCCGGGGTCGCTGGTGCGTTATCTGAGTACAGGCAGTGCCCTGAACGACAATCTGTTGTTGCTGTTGGTGGTGGTGGCGGTTGTGGTCCTTTCGATGTTGGTTCATCGCTACATCGAGGTACCTGGGGTGCGGTTTGGGGAGTGCTTGAGACGCAGGTCGTTTCGTGGCCGGCGGAGCGATGATGTTTCTCGCATCAATGTCTGAGGGCAGAGCAGGATCTAGGGCGCTGCTCTCGGTTTAATCCGACTTCATCGAGTACCCTCAGTCCGGTCCGGTCTGGCACATGGACCCGCCACCTTCAATGGCGAGGCTCCTGCGGCATCGGCACTCTTCGCCGAACAGGCCATGCCCGCTACTGGTGCGTCACCCAGAACGCCACCGCCCCCACAACCAGCACAATAATGAAAAGAATGGCCCATGCATCCACATGGCTCTCGGATTTGGCAACTTTCGGGTGATTTCGCATTGCATCGCCTTTTGTCTGTTTTATGGGTGATCGCAAAACTCGCGTGCCAACGACGGACGTGGTCGGCCACCGCCTCAGTAAAGTTCAGGGATGCCCTTATCACAAGTGAGGCTATGCCAACCCGACGTGCTGCTTAGCACTTTCGGTTCTGTGCATATACTCAAACATCACTTTTGCGCATATCTGCAAACTGGTAACCTCCCCCGGCTCCGCAAGGAGTGCGCGGCCGTGCGCGCAGATTTGTTCGGTAGCCTGAAAGCAGACGACAACGCATCGCCTTTCCGGCTGGCCCAGCAGCAGTGAACCGCCTGAGAACAGGACCACCATGTACGTATACGACGAGTACGATCAGCGGATCGTCGAGGACCGCGTCAAGCAGTTCCGCGACCAGACCCGCCGCTATCTGGCCGGCGAGCTCAGTGAAGAAGAGTTCCGCCCGCTTCGCCTGCAAAACGGCCTCTACATCCAACGCTTCGCCCCGATGCTGCGGGTGGCTGTGCCTTACGGCCAGCTGACGTCACGCCAGGCCCGCATGCTGGCGAAGATCGCCCGCGATTACGACAAGGGCTACGCGCACATCAGTACCCGCCAGAACGTGCAGTTCAACTGGCCGGCACTCGAAGACATTCCCGACATTCTCGCCGAGCTGGCCACCGTGCAGATGCACGCGATCCAGACCAGCGGCAACTGCCTGCGCAACGTCACCACGGACCAGTTCGCCGGCGTCGCTGCCGACGAACTGGTAGACCCGCGCCCCTGGTGTGAAATCGTCCGTCAGTGGACGACCTTTCACCCGGAATTCGCCTACCTGCCGCGCAAGTTCAAGATCGCGATCAACGGTTCGACGTCCGACCGCGCCGCCATCGAAGTGCACGACATCGGCCTGGAGCCGGTCAAGAATGCTGCCGGCGAACTGGGCTTCCGCGTGCTGGTCGGCGGTGGCCTGGGCCGCACGCCAGTGGTCGGTGCGTTCATCAATGAGTTCTTGCCGTGGCAGGATCTGTTGAGCTACCTCGACGCCATCCTGCGTGTGTACAACCGCTACGGCCGTCGCGACAACAAATACAAGGCGCGCATCAAGATTCTGGTCAAGGCGCTGACGCCTGAAGTGTTCGCCGAGAAGGTCGAGGCCGAAATGGCCCACCTGCGCGGCGGCCAGACCACGCTGACCGAGGCCGAAGTGCATCGCGTCGCCAAACACTTCGTCGATCCGGACTACAAGCCGCTGACCGATTACAGCGCCGAACTGGCTGAGCTGGATAAACAGCACCCCGGTTTTGCCCGTTGGCGCTCGCGCAACGTCCTGGCCCATAAAAAGCCGGGTTACGCCGCGGTGACGCTGTCGCTGAAACCCACGGGTGTTGCCCCGGGCGATCTCACCGACAAGCAACTGGATGGCATCGCCGACCTCGCCGACCGCTACAGCTTCGGTCAACTGCGTACGTCCCACGAGCAGAACATAATCCTGGCCGACGTTGAGCAGAGCCAACTGTTCACGATGTGGGGCGAGCTGCGCGAGCAAGGCTTCGCGACGCCAAACATTGGCTTGCTGACGGACATCATTTGCTGCCCGGGCGGCGACTTCTGCTCGCTGGCCAACGCCAAGTCGATCCCGATTGCCGAATCGATCCAGCGCCGTTTCGACGACCTTGATTACCTGTTCGACATCGGCGAGCTGGACCTCAACATCTCCGGTTGCATGAACGCCTGCGGTCACCACCACGTTGGCCACATCGGTATTCTCGGCGTGGACAAAAAGGGCGAAGAGTTCTATCAGGTGTCGCTGGGCGGCAGCGCCAGCCGCGACGCGAGCCTGGGCAAGATCCTCGGCCCGTCGTTCGCACAGGACGTCATGCCGGATGTGATCGAGAAGCTGATCAACGTCTACGTCGAGAAACGCAACGAAGACGAGCGCTTCATCGATACCTACCAGCGTATTGGCATCGACCCTTTCAAGGAGCGCGTCTATGCAGCGAATCATTAAGAACAACGCAGTCATCGACGAGACCTGGCACTTGCTGCCCAAGGACACGACGTTCGACAGCTTGTCCAACTGCGACGACTTGATTGTGCCGCTGAACCTGTGGCGCGAGCATGCCCATGCGCTAAAGGCCCGCGACGGCGGTCTGGGTGTCTGGCTGGACAGCGACGAGGAAGCCGAGGAAATCGGCGACGACGCGGATCAGTTTCAGGTCATCGCCCTGAACTTTCCGGCGTTCACCGACGGCCGCAGCTACTCCAACGCCCGCCTGTTGCGTGACCGCTACGGTTACAAGGGCGAGTTGCGGGCCATCGGTGATGTGCTGCGTGATCAACTGTTCTACCTGCACCGCTGCGGGTTCGACGCGTTCGCGATTCGTGCAGACAAAGACCCGTACGAAGCGCTGGAGGGTCTGAGGGACTTTTCCGTAACGTATCAAGCTGCTACCGACGAGCCGCTGCCGCTGTTCCGGCGCCGTTGATCCGACACGGATCGACAGGCAACAAAAAGCCCCGGTCTCGTGAGAAGCCGGGGCTTTTTTAGTTCTGCGGGATCAAGCTACAAACACCCTCAGTCCTGCGGTATGACGTCCGACGCCTTCCCGGCTAAAGCCGGTCCTACGAAATCACCAGAACCGCTGTTGCGTCAGCTTGCCCCACCACCCTGTCACCAAATGGTCGACCGAGGTGCTCGCCGCGATGCCCACACGCTGCTGCAGGCTTTTGCGCTCGGCGTAGTGCAGATGGAACACCTCGGCGGTTTTGGCTTTCTCCGACAGGTATTCATCGCTGGTCTTCAGCTCATCCACCAGTTGCTTGTCCTTGGCCGCGATGCCCAGCCAGATTTCGCCGGTGGCGACTTCGTCGATCTGCAACTGCGGGCGGTAGCTTGCGACGAAGTTCTTGAACAGCTCGTGGGTGATGTCCAGGTCCTCCTGGAATTTCTCGCGACCCTTCTCGGTGTTTTCGCCGAACACCGTCAACGTGCGCTTGTACTCGCCGGCGGTCAGCACTTCGAAATCGATGTCGTGCTTCTTCAGCAGGCGATTGACGTTAGGCAGCTGGGCAACCACGCCAATCGACCCAAGAATCGCGAACGGCGCACTGATGATCCGGGTGCCGATGCACGCCATCATGTAGCCGCCGCTGGCCGCGACCTTGTCGATGCAAATGGTCAGCGGAATGCCCGCCTGACGAATCCGCGCCAGCTGCGACGACGCCAGACCGTAGCTGTGCACCATGCCGCCGCCGCTTTCGAGGCGCAGCACCACTTCATCCTTGGGGGTGGCGAGGGTCAACAACGCGGTGATCTCGTTGCGCATGTTCTCGGTGGCCGAGGCCTTGATGTCACCGTCGAAGTCCAGCACGTAGACACGCGACTTTACCTCGGTGGACTTCTTGTCCTTTTTCAATTCCTTGGCCTGGGACTTGCGCAACGCCTTGAGCCGCGCCTTGTCCAGCAGCGAACCTTCAAGGCGATCACGCAGCCCTTTGTAGAAGTCATTGAGCTTGGTGACGTGCAACTGTCCGCCTGCACCGCGGCGCCCTCGACCTCGCATCGAGCCGATGACCACCAGCACCACGATGATCGCGATCACGATGGTGACGGTCTTTGCCAGGAAACTGGCGTAATCGAAAATGAACTCCACAGAAACTCCTTACCGGTACAGCAGATCCTCGGCAGAGGATCGCGAATGGGGCCAAGCATACCGGTGCGCCGGTGGCCGGGCCAGTGACGAGACGGGTGAATACGGGCCAGATCGGCCAATTCAAACGAGCGTATGTTTTTTCATTGACAGACCGCGGGCCGTCCTCATAACCTCCCAGCACTTTCAACGTGCCAGGGTGACGCGGTCGTGGGCAGCATCTATCTCATACGACATGGCCAGGCCTCGTTTGGTGCGGACGATTACGACGTCTTGTCGCCCACCGGTTTTCGCCAGTCGGAAATCCTCGGCGCACACCTCGCGCAGCTGGGCCTGACCTTCGACCGCTGCATCAGCGGCGCCCTGTACCGCCAGCGCCACACGGCTGAAACGGTGATTGCCCAGCTCAACGCCGCCGGCCTCCCCACCCCCGAGCTTGAAACCGACATCGCCTTCAATGAATTCAACGCCGAAGGCGTGATCCGTGCGCTGCTCCCGGCCATGCTGGATGACGAGCCCCATGCCTTCGAGATCATGCGCGACGCCGCCAACAACCGCGCCGAGTTTCAGCGTTTGTTTGCCGCGATCATTCGCCGCTGGCTGGTGGGCGATCACGACGCCGCCGCCCTGCAGAGCTGGCAAGCGTTCGTCGAGGAGGTTGAAGCGGGCCTGAGCGGGATTCTCGACAGCGCCGGGCCGAGCGATCGCATCGCCGTGTTCACCTCCGGCGGCACCATCACTGCCCTGCTCCACCTGATTACGCAAATGCCGGCCACCCAGGCCTTCGAACTCAACTGGCACATCGTCAACACCTCGCTTAACCACCTGAAGTTCCGTGAGCGCGAGGTGTCCCTGGCTTCCTTCAACAGTTACGCGCACCTGCAACTGATGAAGGCGCCGGAGCTCATCACCTACCGCTGAGCCCGGCCAACCGCACCCGCAAAGTGCTCGTCATCACTCATATAAAAGGATCACACCATGAGCTCCGTAGAAAACGCCGTTCAAGCCATGAAAGCCAAGTTCAACCCAGCCGCCGCTGCAGGCCTGGACCTGGTGTTCGGGTTTCGCATCGACGAAACCAAGAACTTCTCCCTGATCGTCAAGGACAGCACCTGCGAATTGCAGGAAGGCGAAAACCCGGACGCGCAGGTCACGCTGGTGATGGACGGCGAAACCCTGGAAGGCATCGTCAGCGGCGAGACCGACGGCATGCAGGCGTTCATGGGCGGCAAACTGCGCGCTGAAGGCGACATGATGCTGGCGATGAAACTGAGCGAGCTGTTCCCTTCCTGAGAACGCACCGTTCTTGCAAAAACCGAAGCTGCCCGGCTTCGGTTTTTTTTCGCCCGGACTGTGCTCGCGAAGACAGAGGAACGGCCGCTAAGTATGCAGCGACTGGAATGCCGTCTTCGTGAGCTAGCTCACTCCCACCGGGGCCGTGTTTACTGCGCGAAAACGTGGTGCCTGTCCGTGTGCGTATTCTCTGTAGCACGGCACACTGTGGGAGCGAGCTTGCTCGCGAAAGCCGTGAATCAGGGAGGCTGATTGCCCCGTAACACCCACGCCAATAGCCCTTGTTCACGGGCGTGGGGGCGCATTAGATTAGCCAATGATCCGGGCCAACCAAAATAATCTGCAGGGATAAGCATGCCGCTCACCGACCAGTCCACCCAGGTTCGATCCGGCGAAGAACTCGACGCTGCGTTGATCGACCCTTACCTGAAAGCCCATATCCCCGGCCTGAGCGCCAGCGCGCAGATCAGCCAGTTTCCCGGTGGCGCGTCGAACCTGACGTACCTGCTGAAGTATCCGGAGCAGGAATTCGTCCTGCGCCGCCCGCCGTTTGGCCACAAAGCGAAAAGCGCCCATGACATGGGCCGCGAATTTTGCATTCTCAATCAGTTGCGCGACGCCTTCCCTTATTGCCCCAAGGCGTACTTGCATTGCACCGACGAAAGCGTCATCGGTGCCGAGTTTTACGTGATGGAGCGGGTCAAGGGCGTCATCCTCCGCTCGGAGTTGCCCGCCGAGCTGAACCTCGACGCCGCGCAAACCGAAGCCCTGTGCAAGAGCTTCATCGATCGGCTGGTCGAGCTGCATCAGGTGGATTACACCGCCTGTGGGCTGGGCGACCTGGGCAAACCCCAGGGCTATGTGGAGCGGCAGATTCGCGGCTGGACCGAGCGCTACGAGAAAGCGCGCACCGCCGACGCACCGAGCTGGGAAAAGGTCGCGCGCTGGCTGGACGAGAAAAAGCCCGCGGACCATCCCGTTTCAAGCCTGGTGCACAACGATTACCGCTTCGACAACGTGATCCTCGACCCGGACAACCCGATGCAGATTATCGGCGTGCTTGATTGGGAGCTGACCACGCTGGGGGATCCGCTGATGGACCTGGGCAATAGCCTGGCGTACTGGATTCAGGCGGACGACCCGGCACCGGTGCAACTGATGCGGCGCCAGCCCAGCCATGCGCCGGGCATGCTCACCCGCGAGCAGTTCGTGGCCTACTACGCCGAGCGCTCGGGCATTGCCATCGACAATTTCGACTTCTACTACACCTATGGGCTGTTCCGTCTGGCCGGCATCGTCCAGCAAATCTATTACCGCTTCTTCTACGGCCAGACCCAGGACAAGCGCTTCGCCCAGTTCATTCACATGAACGGACTGCTCGAGCGGATGGCCCTGCAAGTGATTGAGCGTTCCAGCCTCTGATTGCGACACGACAAGGAAAACAACATGTCCAAGACCCAACTGTTCGACCTCGATGGCAAGATCGCTTTCGTCTCGGGCGCCAGCCGTGGCATCGGCGAGGCGATCGCCAAACTGCTGGCCCAGCAGGGTGCCCATGTCATCGTCTCGAGCCGCCGGATCGACGGCTGCCAGCAAGTGGCAGATGCGATCATCGCCGACGGCGGCCAAGCCACGGCCATCGCCTGCCACATCGGTGAAATGGAACAGATCACGGCAGTGTTCGCGCAGATCCGCGAGCAGTTTGGCCGCCTGGACATTCTGGTAAATAACGCAGCCACTAACCCGCAGTTTTGCAACGTGCTGGACACCGACCTCGGCGCGTTCCAGAAGACCGTCGACGTGAACATCCGCGGCTACTTCTTCATGTCGGTGGAGGCCGGCAAGCTGATGCGCGAACACGGCGGCGGCAGCATCATCAACGTCGCGTCGATCAACGGCGTCTCGCCGGGTGTGTATCAGGGCATCTATTCGGTGACCAAAGCGGCGGTGATCAACATGACCAAGGTCTTCGCCAAGGAGTGCGCGCAGTTCGGCATCCGCTGCAACGCCCTGCTGCCTGGCCTGACTGACACCAAGTTCGCCTCGGCGCTGGTGAGCAACGAGAAGATCCTCAACACCGCGTTGGCGCAGATTCCCCTGAAGCGGGTCGCGGCGCCAAGCGAAATGGCGGGGACGGTGCTGTACCTGGCCAGCGATGCGTCGAGCTATACGACAGGCGTGGCATTGAATGTGGATGGCGGTTTCCTGTCCTGAGCCTCTTGAGCCCACCTGAGCCGCCGAGGTGAAACTGAGGTGTTCCTGATGGAATAAAGATTCCATCAGGAACCTCCAACCGCCTACATTTTCCGCACAACAACAGGTCTCAAAGGACACGCTGTCATGCGCGGGAATTCTCTTCCAGAACTGGGCGTCGGTCTGATCGGCACGGGCTTTATGGGTCGGGCTCATGCCCTGGCGTTCCACAACGCACGCACCACCTTCGATCTTCCCTTCAACCTCAAGCTCGTCGCGCTGGCCGATGCGGATGTTGCGCGCGCGGAACAGTGCGCAGCCGGTTGGGGGTTCGAGCGCAGTCATGGCGACTGGCAGCAGTTGGTCAGCGATCCGGCGGTCAACCTGGTAGCGATCACCACGCCAAACCTGCTGCATTTCCCCATGGCGATGGCCGCTCTTGAAGCGGGCAAAGCGGTGTATTGCGAGAAGCCGCTGGCGGTGAGCCTGGAACAGGCGCGGGAGATGCAGGCGGCGGCGCGCAAGGCCGGCGTCGTGACGAGGGTGGGCTACAACTACCAGCACAACCCGATCATCGGGCTGGCGAAGCAGATGATCGAAAGCGGCGAGCTGGGGCGGATCGTCAGTTTTCAGGGGGAGTTCAGCGAGGACTTCATGGGCGATGGGCTGTCGCCCTGGTCCTGGCGCTGTGAAGACGCCCATGCCGGCGGCGCCCTGGCGGACCTCGGCAGTCATTTGCTGGCGATGGCGCGGTACCTGCTCGGCGACGTCGACGCGGTGTGCGCGGACTCGCAAACGGTGCACCCACAACGCCCGGCCACCTGCGGCAGTGAAGACCAACGGGCGATCAGCATCGATGACCAGACATACGCGCTGCTGCGCTTTGCCAACGGCGCGCGGGGCACGTTCGGCAGCAGTTGGCTCAAGCATGGCTACAAAAATCATCTGAGTTTCGAGATCGGTGGCACCGAAGGCACGCTGTCGTTTGATCAAGAACGTCTGAACGAACTGCGGCTGTACCGGGCAGGATCCCCCGGACGCGACGGGTTTCAGCGAATTCTGGCGGGGCCCGCGCAACCGGGGTATGCGTCTTTCTGCCCGGCGCCGGGACATCAGCTGGGCTACAACGAGCTCAAGACGCTGGAAGTGCATGAACTGATTCAGGCGCTGGGTGGGCAGGGTTCAAACGGGACGGATTTTGCCGAAGCCATGGAAGTCGAGCGCCTGGCCACAGCGATTCGCATGGCGGCGAAAGAGATGCGCTGGGTGAGTATTTCCGATATTTGAGTCAGGTGTCATGCCGCGAGATTGAGGGCGTTCAAACTGGCCTCTTCCCGGCTGAAGCCGGTCCCACAGTAAGAGCGTGCACCCCCTGACACACCGCGCGCGCTGTGAGTGGGACTGGCTTTAGCCGGGAAGGCGTCAGGTGCCACACCGCGAGATTGATTGTGTTCACGCCGGCCTCTTCCCGGCTGAAGCCGGTCCTACTCCACCGCCCGCCTTGCAGGTAGAATGCTGCGCTTCCGGGCAGCCATTCTGCCCATCTGCCCGATAAGCGCCTTCCCATGCCTTTCGAACTCACCGTTGAACCCACCACCCTGCTGGTGCTGGCTGTCGTTGCCTTTGTCGCCGGTTTCATCGACGCCATCGCCGGTGGCGGCGGTCTGTTGACCACGCCTGCCCTGCTCACTGCCGGCCTGCCGCCGCATCTGGTGCTGGGCACCAACAAGCTCAGCTCGACCTTCGGCTCGGCGACCGCCAGCTACACCTTTTATCGCCGCAAGCTGTTTCACCCGGCGCAGTGGAAACGCGCGTTGATCGGTACGGCGGTGGGAGCGCTGATCGGCGCGGTCGTCGCACATTATCTGCCTGCCGAGCTGCTGAATCAGATGCTCCCGGTGATCGTGTTCGGCTGCGGGCTGTACCTGCTGTTCGGCGGCACGCCCAAAGCACCGCTGGACAGCAACGCGCCGATCAAGACCAAATGGCAGCTGCCCCAAGGCCTGGGGCTGGGCTTTTACGACGGGGTGGCCGGACCCGGCACCGGGGCGTTCTGGACCGTCAGCACGCTGCTGATCTACCCGGTCGATCTGGTGAAAGCCAGCGGCGTCGCACGCAGCATGAACTTCGTCAGCAACGCCGCTGCGCTGATGATCTTCGCCATCAACGGCTCGGTGGACTGGGTGATCGGATTGACGATGGGCGTGGCGGTGATGGCTGGCGCCTTCATGGGCGCCAGAACCGCGATCAAGGGCGGTGCCAAGTTCATCCGCCCTGTGTTCATCACCGTGGTGCTGGGGTTAACCGTCCGCCTGGCCTGGCAACACTGGTTCAACTGAGCCTGAGCGCTGGGCCAGGTAAAGATCGATCAGATAGCGCGCAATCGAGCGACTGGCCGGCAACGGCGGCAGATCGTGGATGCTGAACCACTGGGCGTCTTCGATTTCGTCTGCCTGGGGCACGATCTCGCCGCTGGCGTATTCGGCGTGAAAGCCGAGCATCATCGAGTGCGGGAACGGCCAGCACTGGCTGCCCTTGTACTGGATGTTCCTGACCGTCACCTGCACCTCTTCCATCACCTCGCGGCGCACGCAATCCTCGGCCGACTCTCCGGGCTCGGCAAATCCGGCCAGCGTGCTGTACACCCCGGTCACGAAACGCGGTGAACGCGCCAGCAGCACTTCGTCGCCGCGGGTGATCAGTACGATCATGCTCGGCGAGATCCGCGGATAAGCACGCAGATCGCAATGCGGGCAATACATCGCCCGCTCCCCCGGCACCTGCCGGGCCGGCTGGCCGCAACTGCCACAAAAACGATGTTCACGGGCCCAAGTGCTGATCTGCGCCGCGTAACCGAGCATCTGGAACACCTCGGCGTCGTCGGCGAGCATGAACTGGCGCAGGGTTTGCCACTGCGCACCCTCTACATCCAACGCCTGAGCATCTCGAAGTGTCTGCACGTACACCGGCTCGCCGTCAAAATGGCCAATGCCGTGCTCATGCATCAAGGACAAATCCTGCCGCTTCAGCCATTCGCGCGGAAACAGCACGCCGTTGCGGTCCTTCAAAAAGCCCTGGTCACTCTGAACCACAGCCCAACCGCCGGGTGCCTGAACATCAAGCACGGCGGTGGTCCAACGCTTCGGGCGTGTCATGCCTCAACTCCTCTGATCACCGACCTCACCGTCTGCAGCTTGATGAAGTGCTCAGAAGCGGCAGGCAGTTATGCATTCAAATAGGTCAGTCAATTGTCGAAGACAGGCTTTTGTTTGCTCATGTGAGCCACCATCGCCAGCTTCAGGTCGGCCGATTGCAACATGGCAGCGTTCCAGGTGGCAACGTATTCGAGGCCGTCGTCCACGCTGTGATCGCGCATGTAGCCGATCATGCGCTTGCTGCCACTGATGGCGATGGGTGATTTGCTTGCGATGTCACGGGCGATGGCGAACACGCCGTCGAGCAGCTGCGGGAGGTCGGTGAACGTCCGGTTGACCAAGCCGATGCGCAGCGCTTCATCAGCACCGACGTTACGCCCGGTGTAAGCCATCTCACGCATCATGCCGTCGCCGATCAAGCGCGGCAGGCGCTGCAACGTGCCAACGTCTGCCGCCATGCCCATGTCGATCTCGCGAATGGAAAACAGCGCATCGTCCGCCCCATAGCGCATGTCACAGGCGCTGATCAGATCGATGGCGCCGCCGATGCAGTAGCCTTGAATGGCCGCGAGCACCGGTTTGCTGCAGCGGTCGACAACGCTGAAGGATTCCTGCATCTGCAGGATCTTGCGCCTCAGCAGGCGCGCGTTGCGGCCCACATCCTTGCCCAGCTCGTTGGCTACCGACGCGAGCAGCGTCAGGTCAATGCCGGCTGAAAAGTGCTTGCCGGCGCCACTGAGCACGACCACGCGGACGTCGTCGGTGTCCTCGATCCAGCGGAAAATCTCGACGATCTCCTGCCAGAACGCCGCGTTCATCGCGTTGATTTTTTCCGGGCGATTGATTTGCACATGGGCAATGTGGTCGGCCAGTTCGACCTTGAACGCACTGTAGTCAGACACGATGTTGATCCTTCCAGGGGCAGACGAGGTTTATTCCTTGACGCCGGATCATAGCAAGTCAGTATGTGCGCTCGCAGGCCACGGTTGCGCCATTTGCCGGACGGCGAATACGGCGAAAACCCCCAGCAAATGCCACTGATCGGCCAGTAATAAACTGAACGGTCTTATCCGGTAACGGTCCAGAGTGTTGGCGATATGGGATCGGATTTTCACGACCCTGACGGCCTGGGCAGCCAAATCTGTTTTGGCGCCCGACACTTTCTCAGGTCGCAAGAGGGCGATTCTTGACTACATCAAAAGCGGCAACCGGTATCGTGGGCCTGGACGACATCCTCGCGGGTGGTCTTTCACGCAGCCACGTGTTTCTCCTGGAAGGAGAGCCCGGCACCGGCAAGACCACCGTCGCGCTGCAGTTTCTGCTGGCGGGTTCGGCAGCGGGCGAACGGGGTCTGTACATTACGTTGTCTGAAACCGAGCGCGAATTGCGCGACGGCGCACGTTCCCACGGCTGGGAGCTGGACGAGAACATTTCGGTGTTCGAGCTGACGCCTCCTGAAGACTTGTTGAACGCTGCCCATCAGCAGAGTTTGCTGTACTCCTCGGACCTTGAACTGGGCGAGGCGACCAAGCAGATTTTCGAAATTGTGGAAAAGGTCAAACCTTCCCGGGTGATCATCGACAGCCTTTCGGAAATTCGCCTGCTGGCACAGAGTTCGTTGCGTTACCGCCGGCAGATCCTGGCGATCAAGCATTACTTCGCGCGCTACGACACGACAGTCGTCCTGCTCGACGACCTCACCACCGAGTCTCTGGACAAAACCGTGCACAGCGTTGCCCATGGCGTAATCCGCCTTGAAGGCCTGACGCCGACCTATGGCGCCGAGCGCCGCCGCCTGCGGGTGGTGAAGTACCGCGGCCAGAAATACCGCGGTGGCTATCACGACTTCAACATCATGGATAACGGCATTCAAGTATTCCCCCGCCTGGTGGCGGCCGAGCACCGTGCCGGGTATGTCAGCCGACAGCTCAGCAGCGGCATCAAGGAAATCGACGCCCTGCTCGGGGGCGGACTGGACAGCGGCTCGAGCACTGTGATTCTGGGGCCTGCAGGCACCGGCAAGTCGCTGATTTCTTTGACATTTGCCGCTGCGGCAGTAGCGCGCGGCGAGAAGGCAGCGCTGTTTATTTTCGATGAAGAACTGGGCCTGCTGTACACGCGGATGCGCAACCTCGGCATTGATCTTCGTGCACTTCAAGACACCGGGAATCTGCTCATTGAGCAAGTCGACGCCGCTGAATTGTCCCCCGGGGAATTTGCCCACCGCGTTCGCCGCTGTGTCGACGAACTGGGCATCCAGACCGTGGTGATCGACAGCCTGAACGGCTATCAGGCTGCGATGCCTGAAGAGAACGCGCTGGTTCTGCACGTGCACGAATTGCTGCTCTACCTCAATCGTCACGGCGCCTCGACGTTCATGACCGTCGCCCAGCACGGCCTGGTCGGCGACATGCAGACCCCGGTGGACATCACCTACCTCGCCGATTCAGTGATCCTGCTGCGTTACTTCGAAGCGCTGGGTCAGGTCCGTCGGGCCATTTCTGTTATCAAAAAACGCACAGGCACCCATGAATCAACCATTCGTGAATATCGCATCAGTTCGTCCGGCATGACCATCGGCGAACCGCTGGAAGCCTTTCAGGGCGTATTGCGTGGTATCCCTCAGTATCACGGTGAGAACAATCCGCTGCTGCGGGACACTGACGCGTGAGCACGCCGGGACAGCTATCGGAGCGGGCCATTATCCTGGCCCCCCTTGGGCGGGACAGCCAGATCGCGTTGACGATGCTGCAGGAAGCCGGCTACCCGGCGATGATTACCGGCGACCTGGCGCAGCTCTGCAGTGAGCTGATGGCCGGTGCCGGTCTGGCAATCATCGCCGACGAGGCCCTGCGCAATGCGGACATCAACCCGTTGCTGAGGCTGCTGGCCCATCAGCCGGCCTGGTCGGACTTTCCCATCGTGTTGCTGACCCACCACGGAGGCCCGAAACAGAATCCGTCGGCCCACCTGGGCAAAATGCTTGGCAACGTCACATTTCTGGAGCGCCCGTTTCATCCTGCGACGCTTATCAGTCTGGTGAGCACGGCGGTGCGCGGGCGTCGACGGCAATACGAAGCCCGCTCCCGCCTGGAAGAACTGCTGGAAAGCGAACAGCGGCTGCAGCATGCACTGAAGGCTGGACGCCTGGGTTCCTGGCAGCTGGACACCGAATTTCTGGCGCTGGAGTGCTCGGACATCACCAAGGCGCATTTTGGCAGGGCCGAGCGCGACGCGCTGTCCTACCACGACTGGCTGAGTTCGGTGCATGCCGAAGATCAGCCGCGCATGCAGTCGGCTCTGCAGCACACCCTGGACAGCGGCGCGGACTTCATCATTGAGTTTCGCAACGTCTGGCCGGACGGGTCGGTGCACTGGATCGATATTCGCGCACGGGCGATTCGGGCGCAGAACGGCCGCGTCAGCCTGCTTTCCGGTGTGACGTCGGACATCACCGAGCGCAAGCTGGCCGAACAACAGCTGCGCCGCCTCAACGAAACGCTGGAGCAGCAAGTCGAAGAACGCACCTCGCAGTTGCGTCATAACGAAGAAGTCCTGCGTCAGTCGCAGAAAATGGAAGCCGTGGGCCAGCTGACTGGCGGTATCGCTCACGACTTCAACAATATGCTGACCGGGATCATCGGCAGCCTCGAGCTGCTGAGGCGGCGTCTTGCAAGGGGTCGCACTGACGATCTCGATGGCCTGATCGACCTCGGTGTAACGTCGGCCAACCGCGCCGCTGCCCTGACCCATCGCCTGCTGGCGTTCTCGCGGCGCCAATCGCTGGACCCCAAGCCGGTCTTGATGAACGACTTGGTCAACTCCATGGGCGAACTGCTGAATCGCAGCGTCAATGAGAGCATCCGCCTCGACATGTGCCTGGACCCGGAACTGTGGACCGCCGAGGCCGATCCGAACCAGCTGGAAAGCGCCCTGCTCAACCTGGTGCTCAACGCCCGCGACGCCATGCCCGACGGCGGCATGCTGATGATCGAGACCTTCAACCGCCATCTCGACCGCGAGTTCACCAACGCCTACGAGAACCTGCTGCCGGGCGACTACGTGGTGCTCAGCGTGCGCGACACAGGCTGCGGGATGCCGGAGAACGTCATCAGCCGGGCGTTCGATCCGTTTTTCACCACCAAACCGATCGGCCAGGGTACCGGCCTCGGTTTGTCGATGATCTACGGCTTCAGCAAGCAGTCACACGGTCATGTCGCGATCGAGAGCCAAGTGGGCGATGGCACCACGGTGCAGCTGTTCCTGCCCCGTTATCAGGGCGCCGAGCAGCAAGAGACCCCCGCCCTTCCCGGCGACACACCCCAGGCCCGAGAGGGCGAAACCATTCTGCTGGTTGAAGACGATCCGGCCGTGCGCGCGCTGGTCAGCCAGGTGCTGAGCGAACTGGGTTATGCGTACGTGGAGGCCGGTGATGCGGTCGGGGCGATTCCCATACTTGAATCGAGCCAGCGTATCGACCTGATGATCAGCGATGTCGGCCTGCCCGGCATGAATGGACGCCAATTGGCGGACATCGGCCGACAGCTGCGGGCTGACCTGAAAGTGCTGTTCATCACCGGCTACGCGGAAAACGCCAGCGCCCGCTCAGGCTTTCTCGAGGAAGGGATGCAGATGATCACCAAGCCATTTGCCTTTGACCAACTGACGGCCAAGGTGCGGGAGATGATCGAGATCTGAAGCAGGACGGGTTTAGACACACAAGCCGGCGATTGCCGGCTTTGTTGTTTGTTGAGGCAGGCTCAGTTGAGCAGGGTCTGGATCTGCAAATGCAGCGTTTCCATGGTGAACGGCTTGGCCAGGATCGGCGCCTTTTTGGTGATCGGGCTACCACAATCCACGATCTCTGCCGGGTAGCCACTGATGAAGATAACCTTGAGCTCCGGTCGCAGCTTGACGGCGGGCTCGGCGATCATCACGCCAGACACCCCGCCCGGCAGGCGGTAATCGGTGATCATCAGATCGAGATGGGGTTTGGTGGCAAGAATTTCGAATGCCTGCTCCCCGTTCTCCGCCTGCAACACCCGATAGCCTTCGCCCGAGAGGTAATCGGACAGCAGCATCAGAATGAGCGGCTCGTCTTCGACGATGAGTACGACATTTTCTGCATCAGAGCTCATTTGAACGCCTTTGATCTTATAGATAGCTGCCAATACGACCATGGGCCGCGCCGGAGGTTGCGCAGATCATCAGTTATTTGATCAGGGCCTGTGGGGGGCTGAGAATGGGGCGGCCTGACAGCCGAAAGATCTCTGGCAGATGGATTCAGAAGGGCATCTTGCGATTCAACAGGGCCGTTGCCATCGCATCATTACAGGCCGCGCTGGGCAGGAGATCGCCATACCAGCCGAAGCGCTGTGCAGCAGTTTTGAAAGTAACTCGCCGAACGCGATGCAGCTCTGCCGCGAGGAAGAGCTGCAGTCACCGCAAAATCAACGCTCCAGCAGAATGCGCAACATCCGACGCAACGGCTCGGCCGCACCCCACAACAACTGGTCACCCACGGTGAACGCGCCCAGATACTGCGACCCCATGTTCAACTTGCGCAAACGCCCTACCGGGATATTCAACGTCCCGGTCACCGACGTCGGGCTCAGCTCTTGAATGCTCGCTTCGCGGTTGTTCGGCACCAGCTTCACCCACGGGTTGTGCTGACTGATCATCCCTTCGATGTCCGCAATCGGCACATCCTTGTTCAGCTTGATGGTCAGCGCCTGGCTGTGGCACCGCATCGCGCCGATGCGCACGCAAATGCCGTCGACCGGAATCGGGCTCTTGAAGCGGCCCAGAATCTTGTTCGTCTCCGCCTGCCCTTTCCACTCTTCACGGCTCTGGCCGTTCGGCAGCTCCTTGTCGATCCACGGAATCAGACTGCCCGCCAGCGGCACGCCGAAGTTCTCGGTCGGGAAACCCTCGCCGCGCATCGCCTCAGCCACCTTGCGGTCAATGTCCAGAATCGCGCTGGCAGGGTTTGTCAGTTCGTCGGCCACTGACGCATTGATCGCGCCCATCTGCTTGATCAGCTCACGCATGTTCTGCGCACCGGCGCCGGAAGCCGCCTGATAGGTCATGACGTTCATCCACTCCACCAGACCGGCCTCGAACAGCCCGCCCAGGCCCATCAGCATCAGGCTGACGGTGCAGTTGCCGCCGATGTAGTTCTTGGTGCCGGCATCCAGCTGCTGGTCGATGACCTTGCGGTTGACCGGGTCGAGGATGATCACCGCATCGTCCTGCATGCGCAGGGAAGACGCCGCGTCGATCCAGTAGCCCTGCCAGCCCGCTTCACGCAGCTTGGGGAATACTTCGCTGGTGTAGTCGCCGCCCTGGCAGGTCAGCACCACGTCCAGGGTCTTGAGCTCGTCGATGCTGTAGGCATCTTTGAGCGGCGCGACATCCTTGCCCACGGACGGGCCTTGGCCGCCGACGTTGGAGGTGGTGAAAAAAACCGGCTCAATGAGATCGAAATCCTGCTCTTCCAGCATGCGCTGCATGAGCACGGAACCGACCATCCCGCGCCAACCGACCAGACCTACACGTTTCATCGCAACTACACCTTAATTAAAAGTGGGGCCCCGACCGCAGAGAGCCAACGGGCTCAACCTGACGGTCGTGGGCCCGAGATATTACAGATTGCGCAGCGCGGCGACTACGGCGTCGCCCATTTCCTGCGTACCGACCCGGGCATTGCCTTCGGACCAGATGTCGCCAGTGCGCAAACCCTGATCCAGCACCAGGCTTACGGCTTTCTCGATCGCGTCGGCGGCTGCGTGCTCGCTGAAGCTGTAACGCAACATCATCGACACCGACAGAATCGTTGCCAGCGGGTTGGCCACGCCCTTGCCGGCGATATCCGGCGCCGAACCGTGGCAAGGCTCGTACATGCCCTTGTTGTTCGAGTCCAGCGATGCCGACGGCAGCATGCCGATGGAACCGGTGAGCATGGAGGCTTCGTCGGAAAGGATGTCGCCGAACATGTTGTCGGTGACGATCACGTCGAACTGCTTCGGTGCGCGGACCAGCTGCATGGCAGCGTTGTCGACGTACATGTGGCTGAGTTCGACGTCCGGGTAGTCCTTGGCGACCTGCTCGACGATTTCGCGCCACAACTGACTGGACGCCAGCACGTTGGCCTTGTCCACCGAGCAGAGCTTTTTGCCGCGCACGCGGGCCATGTCAAAGCCGACACGGGCAATACGGCGAATCTCGCTTTCGCTGTAGGGCAACGTGTCGTAGGACTGACGCTCGCCGTTTTCCAGTTCGCGGGTGCCACGGGGAGCACCGAAATAGATGCCACCGGTCAGCTCGCGGACGATGAGGATGTCCAGGCCCGCCACGATCTCGGGCTTCAGGCTCGACGCATCGGCCAGCTGCGGGTAAAGAATCGCCGGACGCAGGTTGGCGAACAGGCCCAGTTGCGAGCGGATCTTCAGCAAGCCGCGCTCCGGACGAATGTCGCGGTCGATGGCGTCCCATTTCGGGCCGCCGACGGCGCCAAGCAACACTGCGTCAACAGAGCGGGCAAGCTCAAGGGTCTCATCTGCCAGCGGCACGCCGTGCTTGTCGATCGCCGCGCCGCCGATGACGTCGTGGCTCAGTTCGAAACCCAGCTGGTATTTCTCGCTGGCCAGCTCCAACACCTTGACCGCCTCGGCCATGATTTCCGGACCGATGCCATCACCTGGGAGAATCAGAATCTGCTTGCTCATAAAACCCTCGTTTCAGAATATGCGTCGAGCCGGTAGATGGTGCCAACTCGGGAGCGGCAAGCTCCAAGCGGTAAGCTGCAAGAACCAGCAGTCACACCGCGGTCAACTTGCCGCTTGAAGCTTGAAGCTAATAACTGCCCCTCAGCGAAACAGCCAAGGCTGCGAAGCCCGATGCTTGCTCTCGAACGCTGCAATCGCCTCGCCGTCCACCAGGGTCAGCCCGATATCGTCCAGGCCGTTGAGCAGGCAGTGCTTGCGGAAGGCATCGATCTCAAAGCGGTACACCTTGCCATCTTCACGGGTCACGGTCTGCGCTTCCAGATCCACGCTCAACTGGTAGCCCGGTGTGGCTTCGACCACCTTGAACAGCTCATCGACCTCGCTTTCGCTCAGGATGATCGGCAGCAAGCCGTTCTTGAAGCTGTTATTGAAGAAGATGTCCGCGTAGCTCGGCGCGATGATGCTGCGAAAGCCGTACTCTTCCAGCGCCCACGGGGCGTGTTCGCGGCTTGAGCCGCAGCCGAAGTTTTCCCGGGCCAGCAAAACGCTGGCGCCCTGGTAACGCTCGGCGTTGAGCACGAAGTCCGGGTTCAGCGGACGCTTGCTGTTGTCCTGATACGGCTGACCTACGTCGAGGTAGCGCCACTCGTCAAACAGGTTCGGGCCAAAGCCGGTCCGGCGGATCGACTTCAGGAACTGCTTGGGGATGATCTGATCGGTGTCAACGTTGGCGCGATCCAGCGGAGCGACCAGACCGGTGTGTTGGGTAAAAGGCTTCATACGGGGCTCCTTATGCCTGGCTCATGGTGCGAACGTCGACGAAACGGCCGTTGACCGCTGCCGCTGCCGCCATCGCCGGGCTGACCAGGTGAGTACGTCCACCGGCGCCCTGACGGCCTTCGAAGTTACGATTGGAGGTGGACGCGCAGTGCTCGCCGCTCTCCAGGCGGTCCGGGTTCATCGCCAGGCACATCGAGCAGCCCGGCTCACGCCATTCGAAACCAGCTTCGATGAACACCTTGTCCAGCCCTTCCCGCTCGGCCTGTTCTTTCACCAGACCCGAGCCCGGCACGACGATCGCCTGCTTGATGGTCGACGCCACTTTACGGCCTTTGGCGATGTCCGCTGCGGCGCGCAGGTCTTCGATCCGCGAGTTGGTGCACGAGCCGATGAACACGCGATCCAGTTGAATATCGGTGATCGCCTGATTGGCCTTCAGGCCCATGTACTTCAAGGCGCGCTCGATGGAGCCACGCTTGACCAGATCGGCTTCCTGCGCCGGATCCGGCAAGTTCTGATCCACGGCCACGACCATTTCCGGCGACGTGCCCCAACTGACTTGCGGCTTGATCTGGGCCGCGTCGAGCTCGACCACGGTGTCGAACACCGCGTCGTCGTCGGACACCAGGTCTTTCCAGGCCTCGACGGCTGCGTCCCACTGCTCGGCAGTCGGTGCGAAAGGACGACCCTTCACGTAGGCAATGGTCTTTTCATCGGTCGCCACCAGACCCACACGGGCGCCGGCTTCGATCGACATGTTGCAAATGGTCATGCGGCCTTCTACAGACAGGTCGCGGATGGCGCTGCCGGCAAATTCGATGGCATGGCCGTTGCCGCCGGCGGTGCCGATCTTGCCGATGATGGCCAGGACGATGTCCTTGGCGGTGACGCCGAATGGCAGCTTGCCTTCGACCTTCACTTGCATGTTCTTCATCTTCTTGGCGACCAGGCACTGGGTCGCGAGGACGTGCTCGACCTCGGAAGTGCCGATGCCGTGGGCCAATGCGCCGAATGCGCCGTGGGTCGAGGTGTGCGAGTCGCCGCAGACCACGGTCATGCCCGGCAAGGTCGCGCCTTGCTCCGGGCCGATGACGTGAACGATGCCCTGACGCACATCGTTCATCTTGAATTCGGTGATGCCGTACTCGTCGCAGTTGTCATCCAGCGTCTTGACCTGCAAGCGCGACACCTGATCGACGATGGCGTCAACGCCATCCTTGCGGTCTGGGGTGGTCGGCACGTTGTGATCGACGGTCGCAACGTTGGCGTCGATGCGCCAAGGTTTGCGACGGGCGAGGCGCAAGCCTTCGAAAGCCTGAGGCGAAGTCACTTCGTGAATGATGTGACGGTCGATGTAGAGCAGCGCGGAGCCATCGTCGCGCTGCTTGACCAAATGCGAATCCCAGAGCTTGTCGTAGAGCGTTTTGCCAGCCATCAGACGGTTCCTCATCAGCGTATTTCTATGCCCCGGCCGCCGATGTCGCAATGACACCGGAAAGACCCTTGGCTTGTGGGGGTGATGCTATGGAATATGATTAAATAACTCAAATTCATATTTTTCATGCTTTGCATAACCAACAGGAATTCGAGATGGATCTGGCTAACCTCAATGCCTTTATTGCCATCGCCGAGACGGGCAGCTTCTCGGCGGCGGGAGAGCGCCTGCATCTGACTCAGCCCGCCGTCAGCAAGCGCATCGCTGGTCTGGAGCAGCAGCTCGACGTGCGACTGTTTGATCGGCTGGGCCGCGAAGTCAGCCTGACGGAAGCCGGTCGCGCCCTGCTCCCCCGCGCTTATCAGATCCTCAATGTGCTGGACGACACCCGGCGTGCGCTGACCAACCTGAGTGGCGAAGTGACCGGGCGCCTGACCCTGGCGACGAGTCACCACATTGGCCTGCACCGTTTGCCTACGTTGTTAAGGGCGTTTACCAAGACTTATCCGGACGTTGCGCTGGACATCCAGTTTCTCGATTCGGAAGTGGCCTACGAAGAAATCCTCCATGGCCGTGCGGAGCTGGCGGTGATCACGTTGGCGCCCGAGCCCCACGCGCGGGTGAAAGCCGTGAAGGTCTGGGACGACCCCCTGGACTTCGTCGCCGCACCCGAGCACCCGCTGGCCACTCAGAAAAACGTCAGCCTGGCCGACATCGCAGGCTACCCGGCGGTATTTCCGGGCGAGAACACCTTCACTCACCACATCGTCAGCGGACTCTGCGAAGCCCAGGGCCTGAAGCCGAATATCGCCATGAGCACCAACTACATGGAGACGATCAAGATGATGGTGTCCATCGGCCTGGCGTGGAGCGTGCTGCCCCGGACCATGCTCGACGAGCAAGTCACGGCCATCCCGTTGCCGGGAATCCAGTTGCGCAGGCAGTTGGGGTACATCGTCCACACCGAGCGCACACTGTCCAACGCCGCGCGGGCGTTCATGGCGCTGCTGGATGCGCAGGCTGCAGGGCTGGAGCAATCGCAGGCGCGCTGAACGCGCACAAAAAAGGCGCCCCGCAGGGCGCCTTCTGACGCTGACTCGGGATCAGTGAGTCAGGGTTTTCTGAGCATTGATTTCGATGCGTTTTGGCTTGGCCTCTTCAGGCACCAGACGCAGCAGGTCAATGTTCAACAGGCCATTGGCCAAAGCAGCGTTTTTGACCTCGATGTGGTCAGCCAGGCGGAACGACAGCTTGAATGCACGCTGGGCGATGCCCTGGTGCAGGAAGGTCACGCCTTCTGCGGTGTTCTCGCGCTTGTTGCCAGTGACGGTCAGTACGCCCTTCTCGACTTGCAACTCCAGATCTTCCTCCTGGAACCCGGCCGCCGCGATGACGATGCGGTATTGGTCATCAGCGTGTTTCTCGACGTTGTAGGGAGGGTAGCTGCTGGCCGACTCGTTGCGCGCCGCAGACTCGAACAGGTCGTTGAAGCGGTCGAAGCCAACGGAGTGACGGAACAGTGGAGCCAGGGAAAATGCAGTAGTCATCTGAAAATCTCCTGATAAATCAGCAAGTGGTTATCTCCGCGACCCGACTTCGGCATCGCGTAATCCCAAAATAGGGACGGCCATTTGCGTTTCAAGAGTCCTCAAAAAAAAAATTCAGGCAGCTTCCGGCACGCTCACACCGAGCATCTGGCTGATCCGCTCGCAGTCGGTTTCGCGGCGCAGGGCATCGAACAGAATGGTCGCTTCGGGGTAGCTTTTGGTCAGCAGGACCACCCATTGCTTGAGCCGGCCCGGTGCCTGAACGCGGGTCATCTTGGCCATGGCCTGCAGCCAGAAGTCTCGCAGCAGCGGCTGCAGCTCGATCCAGGTCATGGGGATGACCTCACGCCCGGCCTGCGCGGCGGCAATCTGCCGGCCCAGGTCCGGACGTGCCACCAGACCGCGACCGATCATGATGTCGCGGGCCCCGCAGATTTCCCGGCAGCGGCGCCAGTCGTCAACGGTCCATATCTCGCCGTTGGCGATGATCGGAATCTTCACCACGTCCTGAATCTTGCCGATCCACTCCCAGTGCGCCGGCGGCTTGTAGCCGTCAACTTTGGTGCGGGCGTGGACGACGATGTGTTCAGCGCCGCCCGCTTCCAGCGCCCGGGCGCAATCAAGGGCCGGCTCGGTGCTGTCGTAGCCCAGGCGCATCTTGGCGGTGACCGGGATGTGTGCCGGCACCGCGCGGCGCACGTGGCTGAGGATGGTGTGCAGCAGCTCTGGCTCTTTGAGCAACACCGCGCCGCCCCGGGACTTGTTGACCGTCTTGGCTGGGCAGCCGAAGTTCAGGTCAATGACCGGAGCGCCCAGTTCGGCCGCGAAAGCTGCATTCTCGGCCAGGCACACCGGGTCCGAACCCAGCAGCTGCACACGCAGCGGCACGCCGGCGCGGGTTTTCGAACCCTGCAGCAGTTCGGACGCGAGCTTGTGGAAGTAATGCTCCGGCAATACGCGCTCGGTCACCCGGATGAATTCGGTCACGCACCAATCGATACCGCCGACCTGCGTCAGCACGTCGCGCAGGATGTCGTCGACCAGGCCTTCCATGGGCGCCAGGGCAATTTGCATGGGTCACACTCGAAAAAAAGTCCGGCAGTTTACGCAGAGGCCGGCGGATTGGATACGGTTTAAGCGCGCCGGACGTCAGGAGATCGCGCTGTGGAGGCCGGCGGCGTATCCGTCGATGAACTCGCTGGGCATGCGCTTGGGTTTGCCCGACGACAGTTCGATGCAGACGAAGGTGGTTTGCGCCCGCAGCAATGTCATGCCGTCACTGGGACGTTTGAGCTGGAAGCGCCGGGTCATTTTCAGGCGTTGGTCCCAGTCGACAATCCAGGTTGCGAGTTGCAGTTGGTCGTCCTGATAGGCGCTGGCCAGGTAATCTATCTCATGCCGGACCACGGCCATGGCACGGTCCAGTCGACGGTACTCCGTCAGGTCCAGGCCCAGTTGCTGCGAATGCCGCCACGCACAGCGCTCGAGCCAGGTGACGTACACAGCGTTGTTGGCGTGACCCAAGCCATCAATGTCCTCCTCGCCCACCTGCAGATCGATGACGAACGGCGTTGCCAGATCCCAGACCATTTCTTCCTGCCTCCTCGGTTCATCCTGCGGGCAGTGTAACCAAAAGCATCGGACAAAACTGATGGCGGGCTTGCCTGACCAGAGATTGAGGGTGTCCCCGCTGGCCCCTTCCCGGCTGAAGCCGGTCCCACTGACTGACCGCGCGCATCTTGTAGGACTGGCTTTAGCCGGGAAGGCGTCAGATGTCACAACGCAAATTGAGGGCGCCTGCACTGGCCTCTTCCCGGCTGAAGCCGGTCCCACTGACTGACCGCCTGTATTTAGTGGGACTGGCTTTAGCCGGGAAGGCGTCGGACGTTACACCGCAAGATTGAGGTTGCTTATGCTGGCCCCTTCCCGGCTGAAGCCGGTGCCACTGACTGACCGCATGCATTTAGTAGGACTGGCTTTAGCCGGGAAGGCGTCGGACGTTACACCGCAAGATTGAGGTTGCTTATGCTGGCCCCTTCCCGGCTGAAGCCGGTCCCACGGTGGCTCACCCGGGACAGATTGATCTACGGTGAAGCGTTGTAAATAAATCAGTCCCCTCCACCTGCCTGACTCAGACCACCGCCGACTTCGCCGCCCTCAGCACCCGATCCGACAGTTCGCCGGGGCCCAGGGCCCGGGCGAGCGCGAGACCACCGACCATCAAGGCGATGTCGGCCAGGGTCTTGTCGGCCTCCTCAGGGCTTGCAGCGAGTTGCGCCACCATCAGTTCGACGTGTTCCGCCAGGGCGCTGCGGAAGTCGGCGGAGAGACGCGCCATCTCCCCGATCGCCGTCGGCAACGGGCATGCATGCTGTTGCGCGTCACGGTGCTTGCGCGACAGGTAGAACGCCGCCAGCAGCGCGCGCCGCTCCTCGCCCGGTAACTGATCGTCGATCGTCGCAACCATCTCTCGGCGCTCGGCCAGCAACTGGCTGAAGGCTTCCAGCATCAGCGCTTCCTTGCTGTCGAAGTGCGCATAGAAGCCACCCACGGTTAGTCCGGCTGCGCCCATGATCTCGTTGACGCTGGGCTCGATCGGGCCGCGCGCGATCAGCGCTGTGCTTGCAGCAGTGAGTATGCGTTCGCGGGTCTGTGCTTTTTTGTCGTTCATGACCGCCTCCGGGATGATGGCGATAATATTATCCTCATCATGTGCGTTGGCAAGGACTCAACCGATGTTTGAGATCAACGACCGGTGGATGAACGACTGGAGAGACATATCAAGGACAAGGTCTGGAACCAGACCCCAAAAAAAACAAAAGGGCCATTCAATAATCGAATGACCCTTGGTCTCGCAGAGCGAGAAATCGTGGCGTCCCCTAGGGGACTCGAACCCCTGTTACCGCCGTGAAAGGGCGGTGTCCTAGGCCACTAGACGAAGGGGACGCAAAACCTTCGAGCAGATTCGTCGGTGATAACATGACGAACCCTGGCAGAAATTGGTGGAGCTAAGCGGGATCGAACCGCTGACCTCCTGCATGCCATGCAGGCGCTCTCCCAGCTGAGCTATAGCCCCGACTTTACGCCTCTCGGCGGAGATCAGCTTTAACGCATCACTCGGTGAAACTGGCGTCCCCTAGGGGACTCGAACCCCTGTTACCGCCGTGAAAGGGCGGTGTCCTAGGCCACTAGACGAAGGGGACGTAACCCTTGCGTGCCGCATCGGTGCTGGTTCCGAAGCGGTACAAGCTTCAAGGCAGTAAAGCGACCCTTGAAGCTTCTAATTTGGTGGAGCTAAGCGGGATCGAACCGCTGACCTCCTGCATGCCATGCAGGCGCTCTCCCAGCTGAGCTATAGCCCCACATTACACTTGCAGAGAACGGTGCGTTACCGCGTGTTTCTGCGTTGCCGTGTGGACGGGGCGCATATTAAGTGCGACCCACAAAGCTGTCAAACTCTTTTTCAAACAATTCCAAAAGAATTTTCCGGGATAACAATCACTTACCGCCTCCCGCAAAAATGCCCCACGCCGGGCCATCCGGCAAATGCCCAATGGCCCGGCGGCGTTCAGCCAATAGCGCCGAGCAGCTTTTCCCACTCTTTATTCTCTTTCTTGGACACGCCGCCCAGCATGTCCAGCGCCTGGCGCAGACGGAAGCGGGTCAGGTCCGGACCAAGAATCTCCATCGCATCGGTCACTGACACCGAGTTTGCCTGACCGGTGATGGCGGCAAACATCAGCGGCATGGCATCGCGCAGCTTCAGTTCAAGGTGCTCGACCACGGCCTGAATGCAACCGGTGATCTTGTCCTTCTCCCACTGCCGCAGGGATTCCAGCTTCCACAGGATAAGTTGAATAACCTGACGCACCTGTTCCGGCGACAACTTCTTGTGCTCAAACAGCTTCACGTCCGGCGTCACGCCACCGGCGAAGAAGAAGCCGCCCAGTGGCGCAATCTGACTGAAGGTTTCGACGCGACCCTGAACGTGGGGCGCGATCTTCATCATGTAGTCGCTGTTGAACGCCCACTTCTGCACGCGGGTGGCGAACTCTTCCACCGGCAGTTCACGCAGCCACTGGCCGTTGAGCCACGACAGTTTCTCGATGTCGAAAATCGGGCCGCCCAGGGAGACGCGGGTCAGGTCGAAGTGTTCGACCATTTCGTCCAGCGAGAACTTTTCGCGCTCGTCGGGCATCGACCAGCCCATGCGGCCCAGGTAGTTGAGCATCGCTTCCGGCATGAAGCCCATGCGCTCGTAGAACGTCACCGAGGTCGGGTTCTTGCGCTTGGACAGCTTGCTCTTGTCCGGGTTACGCAGCAGCGGCATGTAGCACAGCGCCGGTTTTTCCCAGCCGAAGTATTCGTAGAGCAGGATCAGCTTCGGTGCCGACGGCAGCCACTCTTCGCCGCGCAACACGTGGGTGATGCCCATCAGATGGTCGTCGACGACATTGGCCAGGAAGTAGGTCGGCAGGCCGTCGGTCTTCATCAGGACCTGCATGTCCATGCGGTCCCAGGGGATTTCGACTTCGCCACGGAGGATGTCCGGCACCACGCAAATACCTTCGCTTGGCACCTTCATGCGGATCACATGGGGTTCGCCAGCGGCCAGGCGGCGCTCGACTTCTTCTTTCGAGAGCAACAGCGCGCGGCCGTCGTAGCGCGGGGTTTCGCCACGGGCGGTCTGCTCGGCGCGCATCTGGTCGAGCTCTTCGGCGGTGCAGAAACACGGGAAGGCATGACCGGCGTCGACCAGTTGCTGCACGTACTTCTTGTAGATGTCGCCGCGCTCGCTCTGGCGATACGGACCATGGGGACCGCCGACATCGGGGCCTTCGCTCCACTCGATGCCGAGCCAGCGCAGAGCGTCGAAAATCTGTTGTTCGGACTCGCGGGTCGAGCGCAGTTGATCGGTGTCTTCAATGCGCAGGATGAATTCGCCGCCATGCTGCTTGGCGAAGCAATAGTTGAACAGCGCGATGTACGCCGTGCCAACGTGGGGATCGCCGGTGGGCGATGGCGCGATGCGGGTGCGAACGGTGGTCATGGAAAATCCCGGATAGGTCGAACAAGCCGCGAATGTTAACAGGCGCGGCCTGCGCGGCTCCAGTATTCAAGACCCTGCGCGGATCAAACCGCCAACAACCGCTCCCGCAGCTTGCCAATCTCATCACGCATCTGTGCCGCCGCCTCGAACTCCAGGTCACGGGCCAATTGGTACATCTTCTCTTCCAATTGACGAATGCGCTTGGTGATTTCGCTCGGCGAGCGCAGTTCGGCTTCGTACTTGGCGTTCTCCTCGGCAGCTTTGGCCATGCCTTTGCGCTTCTTGCTGCGCGAGCCGGGCACAGTGGCGCCTTCCATGATGTCGGCGACGTCCTTGATCACGCTTTTCGGCGTGATGCCATTGGCCAGGTTGAACGCGATCTGCTTCTCGCGACGACGGTCGGTTTCTTCGATCGCGCGTTCCATGGAGCCGGTGATGCGGTCGGCGTACAGAATCGCCCGGCCGTTGAGGTTACGCGCAGCGCGGCCAATGGTCTGGATCAGCGAGCGCTCGGAACGCAGGAAGCCTTCCTTGTCGGCATCGAGAATCGCCACCAGCGACACTTCCGGCATATCCAGACCTTCGCGCAGCAGGTTGATCCCCACCAGCACGTCAAAAGTGCCCAGGCGCAGATCGCGGATGATCTCGACGCGCTCAACGGTGTCGATGTCCGAGTGCAGGTAACGCACCCGCACGCCATGGTCAGCCAGGTAATCGGTAAGGTCTTCGGACATGCGCTTGGTCAGCGTGGTCACCAACACCCGCTCCTCGATCGCCACGCGCTTGTGGATCTCGGAGAGCAAGTCGTCGACCTGGGTCAGCGCCGGACGGATTTCGATCTGCGGGTCCACCAGCCCGGTCGGCCGCACCACCTGCTCGACCACACGACCCGCGTGTTCAGCTTCGTAGTTACCCGGTGTCGCTGAGACGAAAATGGTCTGCGGGCTGACGTTTTCCCACTCATCGAAACGCATCGGCCGGTTGTCCAACGCCGACGGCAGGCGGAAACCGTATTCCACCAGCGTCTCCTTGCGCGAACGGTCGCCCTTATACATGGCGCCGACCTGGGGCACGCTGACGTGGGACTCATCGATCACCAGCAGCGCGTCTGCCGGCAGGTAGTCGTACAGCGTCGGCGGCGGCGCGCCGGAAGGACGCCCGGACAGATAACGCGAGTAGTTTTCGATGCCGTTGCAGTAACCCAGTTCGAGGATCATCTCCAGGTCGAAACGGGTGCGCTGCTCCAGACGTTGCGCTTCCACCAGCTTGTTGGCGCCGCGCAGGTATTCCAGGCGCTCGTTCAGCTCGGCTTTGATGCCTTCCATTGCCTCCAGGAGCGTTTCCCGCGGGGTTACATAGTGGCTCTTCGGGTAGAACGTGAAGCGCGGCAGTTTGCGAATGACCTCGCCGGTCAGCGGGTCGAACGCCGAAAGGCTCTCGACTTCGTCATCGAACAGCTCGATGCGAATGGCTTCCAGGTCCGATTCAGCCGGGAAGATGTCAATCACGTCGCCACGGACACGGAAGGTCGCCCGGGCAAAATCCATGTCATTACGGGTGTATTGCAGGTCGGCCAGCCGGCGCAGCAAGGCGCGCTGATCGAGCTTGTCGCCGCGGTCCACGTGCAGAACCATGCGCAGGTAGGTTTCCGGACTGCCCAGACCATAAATGCACGACACCGTGGTGACGATGATCGAGTCTTTGCGCTCCAGCAACGCTTTGGTCGCGGACAGGCGCATCTGTTCGATGTGGTCGTTGATCGACGCATCCTTCTCGATGAAGGTGTCCGATGACGGCACGTAGGCTTCGGGCTGGTAGTAGTCGTAGTAGGAAACGAAATATTCGACCGAGTTGTTCGGGAAAAACGCCTTGAACTCGCCGTACAGCTGCGCGGCCAGGGTTTTGTTCGGCGCCAGCACCAGGGTCGGGCGCTGCACTTGCTGAATGACGTTGGCGATGCTGAAGGTCTTGCCCGAACCGGTTACACCGAGCAGGGTCTGGTGCGACAGGCCGGCGTCGATGCCTTCAACCAACTGACGAATCGCCTCCGGTTGATCACCGGCCGGCTCAAAACGGGTAACGAGCTGAAACTCGGACATAAGGTACCTCTGGAGGGGTCACTGCCAGATAAATCCTGCAGCAACGCAATTGAGCACGGACGGCTGATCCCGTTAGGGAAAAGACGTACATAAAAGAAGTGATGGGGCTACAAGTGGAGTCGACTGCGCCAGCTTTCAAGCCACCCTCCCGAGATTAGTCCGCAGCACGGGACTAACGGTCGAAAAATTTCGCCAAAAAGCGGCAAAAACCCGACCTGGCCTGTCGCCCGCACTGTTCCGGGTCTTTATACTAGCTCCCCGTTTGTGCACCGCTCTAGTGCAATCGGCTGGAGCGACGCGACCCATTCACTCCCCAACTCAGAGCCCCCGCACAATGAGCCTGTTCTCCGCTGTCGAAATGGCACCACGCGATCCTATCCTGGGCCTCAACGAAGCATTCAACGCCGATACCCGTACGACCAAGGTCAATCTGGGTGTCGGTGTTTACAGCAACGAAGAAGGGAAAATTCCGCTGCTGCGCGCCGTTGTCGAAGCGGAAGAAAACCGGGTGGCCCAACACCTGCCCCGCGGCTACCTGCCCATCGACGGCATTGCCGCTTATGACAAGGCCGTGCAAGCCCTGCTGTTCGGCGCCGAGTCGCCGCTGCTGGCGTCGGGCCGGGTGATGACGGTTCAGGCGGTCGGCGGTACGGGCGCTCTGAAGATCGGCGCTGACTTCCTCAAGCAGCTTTCTCCCGACGCCGTTGTGGCGATCAGCGACCCAAGCTGGGAAAACCACCGCGCGCTGTTCGAAACCGCCGGTTTCCCGGTGCAGAACTATCGCTACTACGACGCCGCCACCCATGACGTGAACCGCACGGGCATGCTGGCAGATCTGCAGAACCTGCCGTCCGGCTCGATCGTCGTGCTGCACGCCTGCTGCCACAACCCGACCGGCGTTGACCTGACCCAGGAAGACTGGAAGAAGGTCCTTGAGGTGCTGAAGGCCAAGGGTCATGTGCCGTTTCTGGACATGGCGTATCAGGGCTTCGGTGATGGCATTGACGAGGACGCGGCGGCGGTTCGTCTGTTCGCCGACAGCGGCCTGACGTTCTTTGCTTCCAGTTCGTTTTCGAAGTCTTTTTCGCTGTACGGCGAGAGGGTCGGCGCGCTGTCGATTGTGACGGATTCGAAGGAGGAGACGGCGCGGGTGTTGTCTCAGGTGAAGCGTGTGATCCGCACGAACTATTCCAACCCGCCGACCCACGGCGCGTCGATTGTGGCCGCAGTGTTGAGCAGCCCTGAGTTGCGTGCGAAGTGGGAGGAGGAGCTGGGTGAGATGCGCCTGCGGATTCGTGGCATGCGTGAGGAGATGACCCAGCGTCTGGCGAATAATGCGGCGGGGCAGGATTTCAGTTTTGTCGCGCGGCAGCGGGGGATGTTTTCGTATTCGGGGCTGACGACGGCGCAGGTTCATCGGTTGCGCAATGAGTTCGGGATTTATGCGCTGGATACCGGGCGGATTTGTGTGGCGGCGTTGAACAAGGGGAATATCGGGGCTGTTACGGAGGCGATCTTGGCGGTTATCTAAACCGCTGAACATTTAAGATCAAGAGCGTCTGCCTAAGGGCAGACGTTTCGCCTTCGGCGACTTACTTTTGAAAAGCACCAAAAGTAAGCAAAAGTGCCTGCTCTCGGTTGGGCCCGACTTCGTCGGGTTCCTTCACTCCGGTCTCGCTCCGTGGGCCCGCCGCCATCCGCCATCCATGGCGGGGGGCGGCTCTCGCGGCATCCATGCCGCCCGGCCCACGGAGCGAGACCTGCGTTCAGCCTGCACCCAAGTCGCGATTGGCGGTGTCTGGACCTTTTTTGTATGAAGATCAAGATCAAAAGCACGTTTAAAGCACATCAAAGGCTTCCCGGCTGAAGCCGGTCCTACGGACTGCGCATTCGTCATGCTGTGGTCATTCCCGCTGAACGCACGCACTACTGCTGTTAGTGGGACCGGCTTTAGCCGGGAAGGCATCAGTGGGCACGCTGCTAAATTGCCGATCAGCACTTTAATCGAACCCTTGCCCTTCATTGCCCTCGATATCTGTAAGTCCTGTGAACGGGATATGACAGAAGAGGTGCATATGGCTACCCATAACAATGATCAAACCGTCAACCGCAACGACCCGGCGATTAATCCAGAGACGCCGGACAGCAGCCTGGCGCAGAACGATGCGTTGAAGAACCAGGGCGGGTCGCAGAGCCAGTCCGAGGACGGCGCGCAGAGTCAGGAGAACAACGGCAACCTGACGGGCGAGAACAGTTTCACGCCTGATTTCGAGCCTGAAGAGCATGAGTCGCCGGACACCACCAAAGAGGAACGGCAGACCGGCGAGCTGGATAAAGACATTGATACAGCGGGGGGTTGAGGTGATGCTCTGAATGCTTGCCTGATTTCACCCGTAGGAGCCGGCTTGCTGGCGAATGCTGCGTGTCAGCCGACCGTTTCATAACTGACCTGACGCGTTCGCCAGCAAGCCGGCTCCAGTCAGGTGGAGCGTCGCCATTCCCGCAGCTCCGCTATTTTATGCCGTCGCCATCCGCTCACTCTCGCGGATCTTTCATTGCATAGCACACTAACAAAACGGCACCATCACGCTTTCGTCTGCGCCTGCAGACCCGCCTGAAGTTCATTCCCCGGAGCGTTGTCGATAATGGTCCAGCCCGCCACTCAGGATGCGCCGCGCGTCGGCAATAAACTCACCCCTCGCGAGTTTCGCGGCATGGCGGCGATTTTGATGTCAATCGCCCTCGCCACCCTCGATACCGCCATCGCCAACACTGCCCTCCCCGCCATCGCTGCCGACCTGCACGCCTCGCCCGCCGCATCGGTGTGGATTATCAACGCCTACCAGCTCGCTGCCGTCGCCACGCTGCTGCCGTTCGCGGCGCTGGGCGGTGTGCTTGGCCATCGCAAGGTGTATCTGGGCGGGCTGATTCTGTTCGTGGTGTCGTCGGCGTTGTGTGCACTCGCCTGGTCGTTGCCCACGCTGACTGTTGCCCGCGTGCTGCAGGGCATCGGCGCCAGCGCGATCATGAGCGTCAACGCCGCGCTGATCGGCTCGATCTTTCCCCACGAACGGCTCGGGCGCGGGCTGGGCATGAACGCGCTGGTGGTCGGCACGTCGTTTTCCATCGGCCCGACCGTCGCGTCGCTGGTGTTGTCGGTGGCGAGCTGGCCGTGGCTGTTTGCGATCAACCTGCCCATCGGCCTGTTCGCGCTGGTGTTCGCCTGGAATTCGCTGCCCGCGACGCGCCTCGGCACGCTGACCTTCGACCGCGTTACCGCCGTTCTCAACGTCATCACCTTCGGCGCCCTGATCTTCGCCCTGAGTCAGGCGGCGCAGCTGGGTTCGATGGCCAGCGTGCTGATCGCGCTGGCGATCTTTCTGGTGGGCGGCGCGCTGATGCTAAAACGCGAGGTCGGTCACCCTGCCCCGATGTTCCCCCTGGATTTGCTCAAGCGGCCGATGTTTGCGTTGTCGGCGCTGACGGCGTTCTGTTCGTTCGCCACCCAGGGTCTGGCGTTCGTGTCGCTGCCGTTCTTTTTTGAAAGCACCCTGGGCCGCGACCCGATCCAGACCGGATTTCTGATGACGCCGTGGTCGGTGGTGGTAGCGATGATCGCGCCGTTTGCCGGGCGCATGTCTGACCGCTATCCGCCGGGGCTGCTGGGCGGGATCGGCCTGGCGATGCTGTGCCTGGGGATGATTTCTCTGGCGAGCATGCCGGCCGACGCCAGCGTGATGTCGATCATCGCGCGAATGATGCTGTGCGGCATCGGCTTCGGTTTCTTCCAGGCGCCGAATCAGAAAGCACTGATGACCAGCGCGCCGAAAGAACGCTCCAGCGGCGCCAGCGGCACGATTGCGACCGCTCGCCTGATTGGTCAGGCCACGGGTGCGGCGTTGGTGGCCTTGAGTTTCGGCATTTCCAGCACCCACGGCCCGGTGCTGGCGTTGAGCATCGGCGCGGGCTTCGCGGCGGTGGGCAGTGTGGCGAGCGGCTTGCGGTTGGTGACGAAGAACACGGCCAATCCACGAGTTTGATATGCCCACGATGTTGTAGGAGTGAGCTTGCTCGCGATTGCGGCGTGTCAGTTGCAGGTGAGTTGACTGACACACCGTGATCGCGAGCAAGCTCACTCCTACAGGGATCGGCAGCAGCCATCGTGGCATCCAGCCAGAACAGGATCAGGCAATGATCGCGTAGAACTGGGTGATCGGTTTGGGGCGCAAGGTTCCTACCATGGGGGCCTACGATCAACGGCTTCCGCCCCGAGAGGAAACGCGCTATGAGCAAAACCAAAACCCTGTTCATCACCGGTGTCAGCAGCGGCTTAGGCCAGGCGTTGGCGCAACAGGCGCTGGCGGCGGGTCACATCGTGATCGGCACGCTGCGCAATGAAGACGCCGTTCAGGCATTTGAAGCCCAGGCACCCGGCCGCGCCCACGGCGTGCTGCTGGACGTCACCGACTTCGACGCCATCGACCGCGTGGTGGCCGAGGCGGACAACGCATTCGGGCCCATCGATGTGCTGGTGAACAATGCCGGTTATGGCCACGAGGGCATTGTGGAGGAGTCGCCGCTGGATGAATTGCGTCGTCAGTTCGACGTCAATGTGTTCGGCGCGGTCGCGATCATCAAGGCCTTCGTGCCGCTGTTCCGCCAGCGTCGAAGCGGGCACATCCTCAACGTGACCTCCATGGGCGGCTTCATTACGATGCCGGGCATCGCGTATTACCACGGCAGCAAGTTCGCGCTGGAAGGCATTTCCGAATCGCTGAGCAAGGAGCTGAAGCCGTTCAACGTGTTTGTCACGGCCGTGGCGCCGGGCTCGTTCCGCACTGATTGGGCGGGCCGTTCGATGCAACGGACTGCACGGCAGATCGCCGATTACGACGCCAGCTTCGACCCGATCCGCAAGGCCCGCGAAGAACGCAGCGGCAAACAGCCGGGCGATCCGGTCAAGGCGGCAGATGCGATGCTCAAGCTGATTGATAGCCCCAACCCGCCAGCGCATCTGTTGCTCGGCAGCGATGCGTTAAAGCTGGTGCGGGAAAAGCTGGCGCAGCTGGAGGCCGAGTTTGCGGAATGGGAAGAGGTGTCGCGCTCGACGGATGGGTGAGGCGTCATGGAAAGGTGGGCCATGCGCGGTCTGGTGGGAGTGAGCTTGCTCACGAAGGCTCCGGTCCAGCCACTGCATCTTTAGCGGCTGGAAGTCAGCATTCGCGAGCAAGCTCGCTCCCACAAGTTCTCCGCCAGCAGCTACATCTGATATGTTTCCGCTTTACGAGCTACACCCCGCCCCGGCTGAATATCCGGATGACTTCATCCAGATGCCCGGCCATCGCCTGCTTCGCGGCTTCTGCATTCCGGCTTTGCAGGGCGTCGAGGATCAGGCGGTGTTCGTGCTCGGAGCGGAACGGCATGTCGTCGGAGGTGTAGTGCGCCTGTAAGCGCTGGAACATGCTGCCGTACTGATGCCCGAGCAGATGCTTGATCATCAGCGCGTAGGCCGGATTGCCCGAGGCCTGGGCAATGCGGATGTGGAACAGCCGATCGCCCGGGTGGGTGTGGGAATGCTCGCGGTTATCCCGCGCATTGCGTTCGAAGGCCTCGCGGATGGCTTCAAGTTCTTCATCGCTGGCGTTATGCGCGGCCAGCGCCGCCGCTTCCGGTTCGATCAGCCGTCTTGCCTGGAGCAAGGCAAAGGGCGGGATTTCCGCGCTGAAATCCACTTCAATGCCAAGCTCGGGGTCGACGTCCTTCCACTGGTCACGGGTGACCTGGGTCATCACCGGTTCATCGGACAGCACCCGCACCGGCGGTTCGCATACCAGCACGCCGTTGCCCACCCGCACGTCTACAAGCCCGATCACCTCCAGCGCAATCATCGCCTCGCGCACCGACGCCCTGCTCACCCCCAGCATCTTCGCCAGTTCACGTTCGGCCGGCAGCCGGCTGCCTGGTGGAAACTCGCCGCTGTCGATCAGCGCGCGGAGCTGATCGGCGATCTGGCGATAAAGTCTCTGGTTATCAATTACTTGGATTGGCATCGGAAATCGGCTCGGAAAATTACAGCGCACTTGATCGAAAAATGACCTTGTTGCGGTCCATGACAAGTGCTAAAAACAGGACCAATGGCCTGACCATTGGAGCACTGCAGTGAGCGGAGCATAGCAAACCCCACTAGGGTTCGCGTGCATCCAATCCAGCTCATCGCGCGGCCCCGGTTAGATCAACAGACCCCACAGCCGGGTCGTCTCAACAATAAAAACAAGGGATCAACATGGACCTCACCGGTAAGCGAGTGCTCATCACGGCCGCCGCCCAGGGCATCGGTCAAGCCAGCGTCGAGGCTTATCTGAAGGCCGGCGCGGAAGTCTTTGCCGTCGACATCAACGGCGCAGCGCTGGATCACCTCAAAGGCGTGCATAAGCGTGTCCTCGACGTCACCGATCACGCCGCCATCGAACGGCTGGCCGCCGACGTGGGCGCGCTGGACGTGCTGTTCAACTGCGCGGGCGTGGTACACAGCGGCAACATCCTCGAATGCTCCGATGACGACTGGCGCTTCGCTTTCGACCTCAACGTCACGGCGATGTACAAGATGATCCGCGCGTTTCTGCCGGCGATGCTGGCCAATGGCGGCGGCTCGATCATCAACATGTCGTCGGTCGCCTCGGCCATCAAAGGCGTGCCCAACCGCTTCGCCTACTGCGCCAGCAAGGCCGCCGTGATCGGCATCACCCGTTCGGTCGCGGCCGACTTCGTCGGGCAGAACATCCGCTGCAACTGCATCTGCCCCGGCACCGTGGAATCCCCTTCCCTGCGTCAGCGGGTGGCCGATCAGGCGGCGCGCGAGGGCCGCGAAGAGGCCGAGGTGTACGCGGCATTTCAAGCGCGCCAGCCCATGGGGCGCCTGGGCACGCCCGAGGAAATCGCCCAACTGGCGCTGTACCTGGGCTCATCCGCCAGCGGCTTTACCACTGGCACCGCGCAGATCATCGACGGCGGCTGGAGCAACTGAGCCTGCCAAGCCTTGCTTCGACATCAAACCAAATTCTGGTCAATCACCTCTAGAGGACACCCCATGAAATTGCTGCGTTACGGCGAACCCGGTCAAGAGCGCCCAGGCCTGCTGGACAGCAACGGCCGCATTCGCGACCTGACCGATCTGATTGGCGACCTTTCGGGCACCGCCCTGAGCCCGGAAAGCATCGCGCACTTGCAGTCCCAGGACGTCAACAGCCTGCCGCTGGTTGAGGGCAACCCGCGCCTGGGCCCGTGCGTGGGCAAGATCGGCAAGTTCATCTGCATCGGCCTGAACTACGCCGACCACGCGGCTGAAACCGGCGCGGATATCCCAAAAGAGCCGATCATTTTCAACAAGTGGACCAGCGCCATCGTCGGTCCCAACGACAACGTGGAAATCCCGCGCAACTCCAAGAAGACCGACTGGGAAGTCGAGCTGGGCGTGGTCATCGGCAAGGGCGGTCGCTACATCGACGAGGCCGATGCGCTGGAGCACGTGGCGGGCTATTGCGTGATCAACGACGTGTCCGAGCGTGAGTTCCAGATCGAGCGCGGCGGCACCTGGGACAAAGGCAAGGGTTGCGACACGTTCGGCCCGATCGGCCCGTGGCTGGTGACCCGTGATGAAATCGCCGATCCCCATCAGCTCAACCTGTGGCTGGAAGTCGACGGCAAGCGCTATCAAAACGGCAACACGCGCACGATGATTTTCCAGATTCCCAAACTGGTGAGCTACCTGAGCCAGTTCATGAGCCTGCAGCCGGGCGACGTGATTTCCACCGGTACGCCGCCGGGCGTGGGCCTGGGAATCAAACCTGAGCCGGTGTTCCTGCGCGCCGGCCAGACCATGCGTCTGGGCATTGAAGGCTTGGGCGAACAGCAGCAGCTGACGGTCGACGCCTGAGGCAGCAAACACCGTTCCTGTGGGAGCGACCGGGGTGGCGCTCCACCTTGCTCCTACAGGTCATTGGGGTATTCAAAATTCGGGGCACACGCAAATCCACTGTAGGAGCAATCGGAGGTTACGACGGTCGCGAAAGCTATGGGTCTGGCGCATCCGTGTTGCCCGATCCACCGCGTTCGCGAGCAAGGTGGAGCGCCACCCCGGTCACTCCTACAGGACCTCGTGGACCTGAGATTCATGTGGTGCCGATACAACAGGTTTTCCAGTTTTCCCAATACGCCGCGCTGCCCATAACAATGCCAAAGGGACCCGCCATGACCACCATCACCGCCTTGCGCGTTGAAGACATTCGTTTCCCCACCTCGCAATTTCTCGACGGCTCCGACGCGATGAACCCGGACCCCGATTACTCGGCGGCCTACGTCATTCTCGAAACCGATCACCCAACCCTACAGGGCCACGGCCTGACGTTCACCATCGGTCGCGGCAACGAGATCTGCTGCGCAGCGATCAAGGCGCTTGCCGGCGTGATGGTCGGCTTGAAGCTGGCGTGGATCGCCGAAGACATGGGCCGTTTCTGGCGCCACGTCACCAGCGACAGCCAGTTGCGCTGGATCGGCCCGGACAAGGGCGCGATTCACCTGGCGACCGGCGCCGTGGTCAATGCCACGTGGGATTTGTGGGCCAAGTCCGAGGGCAAGCCGGTGTGGCAACTGGTGGCGGAAATGCCCCCCGCGCAACTGGTGCGCTGCATCGATTTTCGCTACATCACCGACTGCATCACCCCGGACGAAGCCCTGACCCTGCTGACCGAGCGTGCAGAGGGCAAGGCGCAACGGTTGCAAACGCTGCTCGCCGACGGTTACCCCTGCTACACCACGTCGGCGGGCTGGCTCGGTTATCCGGACGACAAGCTGCGCCGGCTGTGTCAGGAAGCGGTCGACGGCGGTTTCTCCCACATCAAACTGAAGGTCGGCCGCGACCTGCAGGACGATATCCGCCGTGTGCGCATCGCCCGGGAAGTGCTGGGGCCGGATCGCCATTTGATGATTGACGCCAATCAGGTCTGGGAGGTCGGCGAGGCCATCGACTGGGTCCGCGAGCTGGCGTTCGCCAAGCCCTGGTTCATTGAAGAACCGACCAGCCCCGACGACGTCGAGGGCCATCGCACCATTCGTCTCGGCGTGCACCCGGTGAAGGTGGCGACTGGCGAGATGTGCCAGAACCGCATTGTCTTCAAGCAGCTGATCATGCGCGGGGCCATCGACGTGGTGCAGATCGACGCCTGCCGCCTCGGCGGGGTCAACGAGGTGCTGGCGGTGATGCTGATGGCCGCCAAATACCAGCTGCCGGTCTGCCCCCATGCCGGCGGTGTCGGGCTGTGCGAGTACGTGCAGCACCTGTCGATGATCGACTTTCTGTGCATCGCCGGGACCCATGAAGGTCGGGTCGTGGAGTACGTCGATCACCTGCATGAGCATTTTGAAGACCCTTGCGTGATTCGCGATGCGGCGTATCTGCCACCGGCCGCGCCGGGGTTCTCGATTCAGATGAAATCCGCTTCGCGGGAGCACTACGCGTACAAAGGCTGAGGACCCCGCCAGAGCTTTGCCCAGGCATGAAACGGACGGAGTACAACAACAATGTCGTCCCGACACTCAAGCGTTCCGGCACCGCCCTTGCGGGTGGATGCCCATCAGCATTTCTGGACTTACACCCCGCAGGACTACCCGTGGATTGAACCACGCCATGGCGTGTTGCAACGGGACTTTCTGCCGGACGATCTGAAGCCGCTGCTCGATCAGCACAGTATCGACGGTTGCATCGCGGTCCAGGCGCGGCACAGCCTGGATGAAACCGATGTTCTGCTGAGCCATGCCGCCAATCACCCATGGATTCTCGGCGTGGTCGGCTGGGCAGACCTGCGGGCGGGCGATCTCGACGGGCAACTCGCCCGTTGGGCCGACTTTAATAAAGACGCTCGTAAGCTGGTCGGCCTGCGTCACCTGATCCAGGACGAACCCGCGCCGTCGCTGTTCCTCCAGGACCCGGCCTTTGCCCGTGGCATGCGTCAGTTGCAAACCCTCGGGCTGACGTACGACGTGCTGATAAAAGACAAAGACCTGCACGCCGCCACTGACTTCTGCCAACGCCACGACCAGCATCACCTGATCCTTGATCACCTCGGTAAACCGGACCTCGCCCTGGAAGACCCCGTCGCCTGGGCCGAGCGCCTTGCCCCCCTTGCTGCCCTGCCCCACGTTGCCTGCAAGCTGTCCGGACTGATCACCGAAGCCGACTGGCAGCACTGGCGACCGGTGGAGCTGCTGCCGTATTTCTACCTGGCGCTGGAACTGTTCGGCCCGCAGCGGCTGATGTTCGGCTCTGACTGGCCGGTCTGTCAGCTGGCCGGCAGCTACAGCGACGTTCACCACTTGTTCGAATCCGCCATCAGCACGCTCTCCGTCGACGAGCAAGATGCGCTGCGCGGCGGCACCGCGATTCGCCTCTATGGCCTGCAAGGAAACTGCCCATGAATCTGCACCTGCAAGACAAAGTGATCATCGTCACCGGCGGCGGCTCGGGGATTGGCGCGGCCATCTCGCTGGGGCTGGCCGAAGAAGGCGCGATCCCGGTGATCTTCGCCAATCAGCCGCTGCCTGCCGAATTGGCCGCCGAGCTGGACAGACGCCAGCCGCAAACCCTGTTCGTGCAGGTCGAGCTCCGTGACGAGGCCGAATGTGCGGCGGCGGTGAGCACGGTGCTGGAACGCTTTGGCCGCATCGACGGGCTGGTGAATAACGCCGGGGTCAATGACAACGTCGGGCTGGACGCCGGTCGCAGCGCGTTCATCGAGTCCCTGGAGAAGAACCTCATTCACTACTACGTCATGGCCCACCTTTGCGTCGACGCGCTGAAGGCCAGCCAGGGCGCCATCGTCAACATCGGCTCGAAAACCGCCCTCACCGGCCAGGGCGGTACCAGCGGTTACACCGCGTCGAAAGGCGCGCAACTGTCGCTGACCCGGGAGTGGGCTGCCTCGCTGCTGAGTGATGGCGTGCGCGTGAATGCAGTGATCCCGGCCGAGGTCATGACGCCGCTGTACGAGCGCTGGATTGCCAGCTTTGACGACCCTGACGGGAAGCTGGCGAAGATCGTCGAGAAAATCCCCTTGGGCCAGCGCATGACCACGCCAACGGAGATTGCCGACAGCGTGTTGTTTCTGCTGTCACCGCGGGCGTCCCACACCACCGGGCAATGGCTGGTGGTCGATGGCGGCTACACACACCTCGACCGGGCACTGACATGAGTACCGGCATGGCTGCGCAGCGGTTCTGTCTGGCCCTGGACCTTGCCGATGACGAGGCGTTGATTGCCGAGTATGAGCAGTTGCATCGGCGCATCTGGCCGGAGATTGCCGCGCACCTGCGCAGCCAAGGCGTGCTGGACATGCAGATCTGGAGGCTGGGCACGCGGCTGTTCATGGTCATGGACACTGCCCCGGAATTCAGTGCAGACGCGATGGATCAGGCGTCGGCGGCGAACCCCAAGGTGCAGGAATGGGAGGCATTGATGTGGCGGTTTCAGAGGCCGACGCCGTGGACCGAGACGGGCAATAAATGGCAGCCGATGGGGCAGATTTTTAGTCTGGCGGATCAACCGCCTTGAAGCGCTCCAATTGTGGGAGCGAGCTTGCTCGCGAAGGGGCCGAAACACCTCCTACATCCTCAGCGCCTGAAACGCCGTCTTCGTGAGCAAGCTCACTCCCACAGGTACGAGTGCAAGGCTTCGATCCCTGCACGACCGAACATCTGCTTCATCACGCTGCACGCTTGAACAACAACAAAAAAGGAGAGCGTTATGTTGACCAAACACAGCAAAGTACAGACTGGGGTGTACCGGCACGCTGAGCCGTCGGTGCGGGTGGCATTGATGCTGGTGACCAGTCTGTTTTTCCTCTGGGGCCTGTCGTACGGGCTGCTCGATGTGCTGAACAAGCATTTTCAGGAAACGCTGCACGTCAGCAAGGCCCAGTCCGGGCTGCTGCAAGCCGCGTACTTCGGGGCGTATTTCATCATCGCCCTGCCCGCCGGCTTTCTGATGGACCGCTTCGGCTACAAGGCCGGGATCCTGTTGGGGCTGTGCCTGTATGCCGCTGGTGCGTTGCTGTTCATGCCGGCGGCCAGCGCGGCGAGCTTCCCGTTTTTCCTGTTCGCGCTGTTCGTCATCGCCCTGGGGCTGGGCTGCCTGGAGACGGCGGCCAATCCCTATGCGACGGTGTTGGGCGATCCGAAAGGCGCGGAGCGTCGGCTCAATCTGGCGCAGTCGTTCAACGGCCTCGGCCAGTTCGTCGGGCCGCTGCTGGGGGGCGCGCTGTTCTTCGGCGGCAGCAACGCGGGCAACGACAACAGCTCGCTGCAAACCACCTACGTAGTCATCGCGGTGATCGTTTTGCTGGTGGCGGCGCTGTTCGCCCGTACGCCCATGCCCGATCTGCGCGAGCAGGAATCGAGCATTCAACGCCACGACAGCAAGACCCTCTGGCAGCACAGGGAATTTGTCGGCGGCGTGGTGACGCAGTTTTTCTACGTGGCGGCGCAGGTAGGCGTGGGCGCGTTCTTCATCAACTACGTCACCGAGCACTGGGCAAGCATGACCAGCCAGAACGCCGCGTATCTGCTGTCGGTGGCGATGATCTGCTTCATGTGCGGGCGTTTTTTCAGCACCTGGCTGATGGGCCGCATTCCGGCACAGCGATTGTTGATGGTCTACGCCTGGATCAACGTTGCGCTATGTGCGGTGGTGGTCAGCGGCGTGCAGAGCGTATCGGTGGTGGCGCTGGTCGCGGTGTTCTTCTTCATGTCGATCATGTTCCCGACCATCTTCGCCATGGGCGTTAAAAACCTCGGCCCGCACACCAAACGCGGCAGCTCGTTCCTGATCATGGCCATCGTCGGCGGCGCGCTGATGCCGTATTTCATGGGCCTGGTGGCGGACCACTTCTCCACGGCGCTGGCGTACCTGCTGCCGCTAGGTTGTTTTGTGGTGGTGGCGTTTTATGGGCGCAGCGGGTTGCGCGGACGGGAGACGTGATCGGGCTTTTGCGGCGTGGCGAGTGACGCTTTCCCGGCTGAAGCCGGTCCCACTGAGGGCACGCGGTCAGTCAGTGGGACCGGCTTTAGCCGGGAAGAGGCCAGTGAAAACACCCTCGCTTTTGCGGTGTGAGGAACGACGCATTCCCGGCTGAAGCCGGTCCCACTATCAGGTTTCAGCCAGTCCCAATCGGTGCGCGCGATGCCTTAGTGGGACCGGCTTTAGCCGGGAAGAGGCCAGTGAAAACACCCTTACTTTTGCGGCGTGACCACTGGCGCCTTCCCGGCTGAAGCCGGTCCCACTAAGGGCACGCGGTCCCACAAAGGCGAGGCCTGCTGCGCTCAAGCTTACGGCTTGGCGATGTCCGTGCGACTCACCGCTGGAGACTCCTTGGGCAAGGTCGCGCGCATTTGCGCCACTTGCGCGGCGGTGACAGCAGGCGCCTGATTGCCCCAGCTGCTGCGGATGAAGGTCAGCAGTTGCGCCACTTCCTCATCGGACAGCCGCCAGGCGAACCCGGGCATGCCCAGTTGCGACGGCGCCGTGGCAGTGGCGGGCAAGTTGCTGCCCGCGAGCATCAGACGAATCATCGACACCGGGTCTTCCGACAGCACCGACGAGTTACCGGCGATCTTCGGGAAGACACGCTCATAACCCTGCCCGTTGGTGCGGTGACAGGCGGCGCAGTTGTCGACATACAACTCGGCGCCGCGACTGCCCTCCTGGCCCGCCGCCAGGGCCTTGGCCGTGGCCGGATCCGCCTTGAAGCTGGACACCTGACGCTCGCTCGCCGGCAGGGTCTTCAGGTACGCGGCCACCGCCTGCAGGTCGGCATCGTTGAGATGCTGGGTGCTGTGCACGACCACATCGCCCATCGCGCCGCCCAACACCGCGTGGGTCGCACTGCGCGCGCTGCGCAGGGTGGCGACGATGTCGTCCTTGCTCCAGCTGCCCAGGCCATCGGCAGGATTGCCGCGCAGGTTGACCGCCAGCCAGCCGTCGATCACCGGCCCGCCCGACAGGAACGCCGCACCCGATTCATCCAGTGCTTTTTCCTGCAAGGTCAGCGCACGGGGCGTGTGGCAGCTGCCGCAATGCCCCAGTCCCTGAACCAGATAAGCCCCGCGCGCCACTTGCGAATCCGGGTAACGCGCCGCATTGAACGCAACGGCCTCGGGCGTTGGCGCAAACACCTTGCGCCAGATCGCCAGCGGCCAGCGCATGGACAATGGCCACGGCACGTCATTGGCGCGGTTCTCGGCCTCCACCGGTGCCACGCCGTGCATGAAGTACGCATACAGCGCGCGCACGTCGTCATCCGTGGTTCGCGCATAGGCCGGATACGGCATGGCCGGGTACAGGCTGTTGCCGTTGGCCGCGATGCCATGACGCAGCGCGCGGTCGAAGTCATCCAGGGAGTAACTGCCGATCCCGCTCGCCTTGTCCGGGGTGATATTGCTGCTGTAGAGCGTGCCGATCGGCGAAGCAATCGGCAGCCCTCCCGCGAATGGCTTGCCGCCACTGACGGTGTGACACGCCGTGCAATCGCCGGCGTCCGCCAGGTAGCGGCCTTTCTCGATCAGCGCGGCTTGGTCAGGGTCGGGCGCGGGGGCGAGTTTTGGCGTCGAGGTCGGCCACAGCGCGAACACCAGCAGCGCGACAAACACCAGCACCGCCAGCGAAATCAGGCTCAGGAGGAACTTTTTCATGTCATTTCTCCTTAAGCCTGAACCAGCGGGCCGGGGTTTTTCAGGTACTGCTCGCGGATGGCCGTGGCTGACCAGTACGCCAGCGCACCCACCATGCCGGTCGGGTTGTAGCCATTGTTCTGCGGGAACGCGTTGGCGCCGATGGCAAAGACGTTGTGAACGTCCCAGGATTGCAGATAACGGTTCAGCGCCGAGGTCTTCGGATCGCTGCCCATGATCGCGCCGCCGCAAGTGTGGGTGCTCTGGTACTTGGTGATGTTGTAATGCTCGCCGGGTTTCTTGGCGTCGCCGGCCAGCGCGATCGGGTTGAGGATCTTCGACATTTCCAGCGCCTTGCCCACCAGAAACTGCGAGGCCTTGACCTCATTGTCGTGCCAGTCGAAGTTCATGCGCAGCAGCGGTCGACCGAACCCGTCTTTGTAGGTCGGGTCCAGGCTCAGGTAATGCTGCTTGTAGGACATGCAGGCGCCCTGGACTTCGAAATAAAACGAGTGACGGAACGAATCGCTCGCCGCCTGTTTCCAGGCCGTGCCCCAGTTCGGTGTGCCCGGCGGCACGTTAATACCGCGCACCGGACCGGCCCCAGGCTGCCGCGCCCAGATGATGCCGCCGCCGACGAACCCGGCCTTGGCGTTGTCCAGCTGGTTGCCGTTGAGGTTGTCCATCGTCGTGCCGGCGCCACCGATCCCGATGAACTGATTGGCCTGAACGTCCTTGTTGAAAAACAACACCACCCGGTTGAGGTTCTGGTAGGAATAGTTACGCCCGATGGTGCCTTCGCCGGTCTGCGGATCGTAGGGTTTTCCGATCCCGGAGAGCAGCATCAGGTGAACGTTATAGAGTGAGAACGCGCACAGCAGGACCAGATCGGCCTGCTGCTCGACTTCCCGACCCTGGGCGTCGAGGTAGGTGACGCCGGTGGCTTTTTTGCCATCGCTGTCGAGGTTGACCTTGAGCACTTGGGCGTGGGTGCGCAGCTCGAAGTTCTTGCGCTGGCGCAGCACCGGCAGAATGCTGATGTTGGGGCTCGCCTTGGAGTAGTTCAGGCAGCCGTAGTCGCTGCAGAAGCCGCAGGCGTTGCACGGGCCCATCTGGCAACCGTACGGATTGACGTAGGGCGCCGACGCGTTGGAGGCCGGAATCGGGTACGGGTCCCAGCCCATTTCCCTTGCTGCGCCGTAGAACATTTCGGCGCCGAGGTAATTGGGGTTAGGGCCGAGGGGAAACTCACGGGAGCGCGAGCCTTCGAACGGGTTGCCGCCGGGCTGCCTGACGCCGCTGATGATCCCCGCCTTGCCCGAGGTGCCGCAGACGTATTCGAAGTGATCGAAATGCGGTTCGAGGTCTTCGTAGCTGACCGGGAAATCCTGAATGCTCATGTCCGACGGGATGAAGCTGGCGCCATAGCGCTGCTCGACGTTCGTACGCAGCTTGAAGTCTTCAGGCAACGCGCGGAAATGGCAGCCGGACCAGTGACTGCCGGCCCCGCCGACGCCAGTGCCAGGTTTGAAAGAACCCATCTGCCGATACGGCACGGCAGTGGACGTGAGGTTGTGGCGCACGGTGACGGTTTCCTGCGCCAGGCTCTGCAGGTAGCGGCGATGCACGGACCCTTCCAGCTCATCGACCACTTTCGGGTAGGCGAAATCCGGTTGCGTGTCGCGGTCGGCGCCGCGTTCCAGGACGACCACGTTCAGCCCGGCGTCGGTGAGTTCCTTCGCCATGATCGCGCCGGTCCAGCCCATGCCCACGATGACGGCGTCTACTTTCGGTTTTGCGTTGGCCATGCTCAGCCCCTCCGCCCGGAAAGATCGACCGGTGCCAGCGGATACGGCTTGTCGCGCACGGTGATCCAGTCCATGTAATCGGCGCGCATGCCGGGGTAACCGATCATTTTCCACGCGCCCATGTTTTTGTTGCCGCCGTGGGACGGGTCGGCGAAATAGCCGTTGCGCACTTCGTTCAGCAGGTTGCTGAAGAACAGCTTCGGGGCGATGTCGTCCAGCGCCAGCTTGCCGCCCTCGGCCGCCTTGAGCAGGTCTTCCTGCTGGGCGGTGGAAAGCTCGGCGAACACCTTGCCGTCGTGGGTCTTCTTGCAGTTCGCGTCCATGGCCTTGATACCCAGGCGCAGGGTTTCGCGCAGGTTCAGCCGGCCCTGGTAGCCAAACTCGGGCGCGGCTTCGAGGAACGGGCCCTGCATGTACCAGATGCCACCGTTGGCATAGGGCGTCTGCATGTGCCGATCAAGGAATTCAGGCACGCCCAATTCGACGGCGCCGGGGCCGACGTGGTCGGCCGGGATCAGGCGATCACAGGCGGCGATGAGGAAGGCCCACTCTTGCGGGGTGAAGAACGTCGGCGTGTAGTCACCCGCCGCGGGCGGCGACGCGGCAGACGGGCTTTGCTTTGCATCGCTGGCCGGGGTCTGGGCGAAAGCAGCCGCCGGGAGGCCTGCGCTGGCCAGGGTCACAACAGGGATGAGCGTCAGCGACTTGCGTAGAAAGTCGCGACGCGCCGGGGAGGTGTCGTCATCGAACATTGTTCACTTCTCCTGAGACCAAACACGGGTGTGCTTCGTTTTTTCTTGTGTGTTCTTCTTATGGATTCGCCCTGCGCTGCGGCGATTGAGCCGCACGCGCGAGGGAAATAGATCGCGTGCTAATCATTGCCAAGCTAAGCATTGAGGCGTTACTAAAACAGCTAACGCCTCAACGTGCTCGGGTTAAACGATTCATCAAATCTTGAATTGGCGCACCAGCGCGCTGAGGTTGCTGCCCAGCGTGGAGACGTCACGCATGGTGCGCGAGCTCTGCTCGGTTTCCTCTGCGAGGTTCTCCACGGCACCGGCGATCTGGTGGACGCTGCGGTTGATTTCTTCGGCCACCGAGGTCTGCTCTTCGGCGGCGCTGGCAATCTGCGCATTCATCGCGTTGATGGTGCCGATGAGCCCCGAAATGGAATCCAGCGACTGGCCCACTTCGTTGGTCTGCCGGTTGGCGCCCTCGCCCGCTTCGGTGGAACGGCGCATGGCGTCTACCGAGGCGTGGGTGCCTGTTTCGAGGCGGGTGATCATGCCCTGGATTTCCTGGGTGCTTTGCTGGGTGCGGCTGGCCAGTGCGCGGACTTCATCGGCGACCACCGCAAAACCGCGCCCGGCTTCCCCGGCGCGGGCGGCCTCGATCGCTGCGTTGAGGGCCAGCAGGTTAGTCTGTTCGGCGATCGAACGGATGACGGCGAGCACCGATACGATGGAGCGCACGTCCTGTTGCAGGCTGTCCAGGCTGGAGCCGCTCAGGCGGATGTCGTTCACCAGCGAGTTCATGCCGGTGATACTGGAGCCCACCACTTTGCGCGCGGCCTGGCCCTGCTGGTCGGTTTCCGACGCGGCCTCGGCGGCCCGTTGCGCGCTGTGTGCGACTTCTTGCGCGGCGGCGGACATCTCGTGAATCGCGGTGGCAACCTGGTCGGTCTCCTCCCGCTGACGCTGCATGGCTGTTTCGGAGCGCAGGGTTTGCTGGGTGGCCTGATTCACCAGCCCATCGAGGTCGGTGGTCATCTGCGCAATCTGCCGGACCATGGCGTGGATCTTGTCGACGAAACGGTTGAACGAGGTCGCCAGGTCACCCAGTTCATCGCGGCTGGTAACCACCAGACGGTGGGTCAGGTCACCGTCGCCGGCAGCGATGTCGTCCAGATTGCTTTTGAGAATGCGCAGGGGCCGGACGATCCCGTTGGCGGTCCAGAGGCCGGCCGCCGCCGTGAGCAGCAGCAAGACCAGGGTCACCACAAAGACGCTGCCGAGAATGTTGCGGCTGCGGCTGGTGACGGCGGCCTGCTCCAGGACCATGGCGGCGTCGATGTCGTCCATGTTGATCGCGCTGCCCAGCACCATGTCCCACTTTTCCAGGTACACGGTGTAACCGAGCTTGGGCACCTGCACCGCTTCATCGCCGGGTTTGGGCGCAGCGTAATCGACGTAATGTTTCCCGTTTTTCGCCACTTCCACGAAGGTCTGGTAATGGTAAGTGCCGTCAGGGTCGCGGGTGTCCCAGAAGCTTTTGCCGACGCCCGCCGCGCTGTCGCCGCGAAAAACCCGCACACCCTTGGTGTCATACCCGAAGAAGTACCCGTCTTCGCCGTATTTCATTGGCTTGAGCAACGCCAGGGCCCTGTCTCGTGCGGCCATGTCGCCGGGTGCGGAGGCGTCGTGCAAAGGCTTGATGGTGGTGAGCGCCACGTCGACGTAGTTCTTGAGAACGTCGCGATTGCGCTCGACGAGCTTTTCACGGGTTTCCTGCATTTCCTGATCCGCGCTGCGCTGTAGCACCCAGGCGGCGACGCCGCTGAGAATCAGTGCAAACAACAGGGCAGGAATGATGGCAAGACAGAGCAGCTTGCTCTTGACGGTAAGCTTCATGGGACGGGTCACCTCCTGGTCGTTAGTCCCACACTATCGGCCAGAGATCGTACAACTTAAAGATTTTGATAGCGATTTGACCTCACACTTATGGCGACCACCTATGCATATGGATATGCCAAAAGCCACAGCCCAGAGCCCGCGCAGCTTTTAGACCGACCAGTCGGGAGTCAGCTTGTGAGATCGGGCCTGCGATGGAGCAACGGACAGTTGTCACACAACTCAACTCCGCTGACGCGATAACGAATGCAGCACACACGGCGTTGGCGTTTCAGCTCGGGTCGCCCGTCGACCCCGACATACCGCACGGGTTGGAAGAGCGGATTACGACGTCCGTCCGGCAAATGTCGGGCGTTGAGCAACTGGTGACCATGGGTCAGATCGGTGTGAGGCATGGCGTTCGCCAGCACGCCCAAAAGCCACTCGAGATAGTTGCCGGCGTTGCTCCACAGCACGTTTGGGGACAAGCGCACGGTGCGGGCGATGGCATCAATGAAGGGCCGGAGGTGGTGTTCAACCACGTCGTCGAAACGCGCAAAGGCGTCCACCGGGGCAGGCGTCCAGCGCTGGCCTGGGTCAGGCAGCTTGAAGGCGGCAGGCAGGCCATTGTCATCGAGGATCAATTGCAGGTGGTCAAGCCGCAGTGGCAAGCGGTGGTTGAGGATCAGCGACGCCGCCACCACCGGCGGAATCAGCTTGATGAAATAGTGCTTACTCCACAGCGACGCCAGTCCTCGAGGGTCGCTGGGCGGATAGGCGCTGCCGAATCGCGTGAGCACGTCGCTTAAACCGTCGCCGGTCAGAATCGTACGCAACGGCACGCCGGCGCGGGGATCGTCGGGCAGCACCAGGACGTCGCGATAGTGCTGGAAATCGGCAATGAACAAAGGCGCCAGCGCAGGAATCATGGGGCGACTCGCTGCGCCGACGACCTGTTCAACCACGTACGATCAATGAGACCGCTGCCGCGCCAGCACCCACAACCCCTGCTCCAACGCCGGAAACAGGCTGTTGTTGAAGTTGTTCCAACGCAGTTCGAGGATGGTGTCGTCCGCCGCGATGGGCGTGTCGAGCACATCGAACACCACCTCACCGGAGTCAATGCCGGTGTCGACGTAATGGAAGGACGCGCCGGTCATGTTCACCACCGGAATGTCGACCATCTCCCGCGTGGTCCAGTCGACCACTTTCTTGCCGCGGGCGCCGTACAGCGCGTCGAGGGTGGCGTACGCGCCGCGCCGCTCGTAAGGCGATTCCAGACGCGTGATGCCCGGGTGCACGTTGAAGATGCGCCGATGGAAATCAGCGCCTTCACGCACCAGTTCATCGAGGATCACCAGCAGCCCGTCGAGCACCACGATGTCGGCGCCCAGCGCGTGCAGGCGCTCGCCGAGACGTCGCTCGAAATCCGATTTGCCGGCCGGCCGCGCGCTGCCGCCCAAAGGCAAGGCGCGGTAGCTCGAAGGCACGTTTTCAAGCAGGTCATCGACCTTGCGACCCTGAACCGTCAGGCCCGCCGGGTAGAACCAGTGCGCGCCCTGCCCCGGCGCGAAACCGTAATCCTTAATGCTCTCGCGATCGCGTGCCGACTCGGGGTTCTCGTCGTAGATGATCGCTTCCAGGGAATAGTGATCGCCGAGGGCGGTGTCGTTGAGCGCTTTGACCAGGTACTCCAGTGGCGAGGTCATGTAGCGCTGTTCGCCGTGGTAATCGACGTATTGACCGGCCTTGTCCGCCGCTGCGTTACGCAACGACCAGACGTAAACAAGCTTGGTTTTCTGCATGAATATCGGACTCAGGAAAGGGTGTGCAGGGTGTTGCCGCTGACGCCTTCGGCCATGGCAACCACGACTTTGCGCTCACCGCTGAACGGCTTGCGCGAGTGCGCCGTGAGCATGTTGTCGAGCATCAGCACGTCGCCGGTCTGCCACGGGAAGACCACTTCGCATTCGCTCAGCACGCCCCGAATTTCCGCCAGCGCGTCGGCCTCCAGCGGGCTGCCGTCGCCGTAATAGACGTTGCGCGGCAGGCCTTCTTCGCCAACGGTGTCGAGGAGGATTTCCTGCATTTCTTCATCCAGGTTCGACAGGTGAAACAGGTGTGCCTGATTGAACCAGACCCAGTCTCTGGTACGCGGATGCTGGGCGACGCCTTGCACCAACTGCCGGGTGCGCAGGTCGCCGTCCTCGTTCCAGTCGCACTGGATGCCCCGGCTGCGGCAGTAATCCTCGACGTCGCTGTGACGGTCGGTGTTGAACACCTGCTGCCAGGTCAGGTCGAGGCCGTTGCCGTAGTTGCGCACGTACATCAGGCGCTTTTCTTCAAAGCGTTTGCGCAGGGCCGGGCTGATGCGCTGGAACACGCGGCGGCTGTCGGCAATCGGCGTTTCGCCGCCGCTGACCGCGGCTTTGGCGCAGTAGAAGAAGATGCGCATGGGCCATTCGGTGGTGTAGGCCTGTTCGTTGTGCAGGGGGATCGAGCGGTGGGCCGGGTATTCGGTGGAGGTGTAGACGCCTTTGCCATCGACCTGGCTGCGCGGGGTGGAGCCGAATTCGTAGTTGAGCAACGGATGGCCGAAGGAGGCGGCAAATCGCTGGAAGCCTTCCACCCCTTCAGGGGTGAATCCGCTGAAGAGGATGGCGCCGTCGCGCTCCAGGGACTGGTTGACGATGCTGCGCAGGGCGTCGATTTCGGCGGCCAGGGAAGCCCCGGCCTGGCAGGGCTGGACGCGCAGGGGAAAGCCGGCTTCGAGGCGCAGGCGTTCGGGGGTGAGCATGCGCATGTTCATGGGCGGTACGCTCCTGATGTGGCTGAAGGGGGTGGATTCAGGCCATCGCCTTGCGCAGGCTGAGGGGACGCATGTCGGTCCAGACGCTTTCGATGTGGTTGAGGCAGGTCTGTTTGTCGCCTTCGACGCCGACGCTTTTCCAGCCGTCCGGGATGGCTTTGTAGTCGGGCCAGATGGAGTACTGTTCTTCGTGGTTGATGACGACCCGGAACTGTGTGCTTTCGCTGTCGAAGCTCATGTGTAAACCCTCATGGTGTTGGAACGGCGCAGGTAAGCGCGCCTTATCTGAAAGACGAATGAGGGGACGAAGTGGTTAGTCTTTTTTTAAAAACCTTCAAAGCCGATCAAGGGCGGATGAGGTGCGACGGACAGGGTGAAGTGAGTGTGTCCACCAAGGGGTCGGTACACACACAAAATATCTGGGGTTTGAGATGAAGCATTCGCGCGCAAATCCGCCGCGCATTCAAGGCGCTTGCGCCGCCACGTGAGCTTTCATTCAAATGATTCCCTCATCCATTTGACGCAGCCCTCGGCTTTCACCAAGCTAGCCGCCTTCGCATGATTCTCAGGAAACACCCCGCGTGATGACCACAAGCCTGCACTGGCGCCGTTTCGTATTCTGCCTCGCTCCATTGATCGCCCTGCTCGCCGCCTGTGACGGCGGCGCGCCGAAGACCAAGCCTTCCGAAGCGACGACCTACGTCAGCGTCGAGTGGGACAAACTGCCGGCGGTGAACGACACCGACCTGATGGCCGGCTACAACAGCTGGTTCTCGGCGTGCAAGCGTCTGGCCAAGGACGCGGTCTGGGGCGGCACCTGCGCCCTCGCCGCCCAGGTGCCGCAGAACCCGGCGGCCGTGCGCGACTTTCTCAAGAATCAACTGCAGGTCTACAGCCTGCGCTCCTCCGAGCACGGCGCCAACGGGCTGATCACCGGCTATTACGAACCGATCTACAAAGGGAGCGAGCAACGCAACGACGCACACCCGGTGGCGGTGTACGGCGTGCCCGATGACCTGATCATCGTCAACCTCGACAGCATCTATCCCGAACTCAAGGGCAAGCGCCTGCGCGGGCGGCTTGACGGCCGCGTGCTGCGTCCCTACGACGATGCCGCAACCATCGGCAACAAAGGCGCCAATGCCCCCGTGCTGGCCTGGCTGGAAAACCCCATCGACCTGCAGTTCCTGCAAATCCAGGGTTCGGGTCGGGTTCAGCTGGAGAATGGCCGTCAGTTGCGCATCGCCTACGCCGATCAAAACGGCTACCCCTACAAGCCGATCGGCCGCTGGCTGGTGGAGCAAGGGCAATTAACCAAGGACGAAGTGTCGATGGGCCGCATCCGCGACTGGGCGATCGCGCACCCCGAACGCGTGAATGAACTGCTGGGCAGCAACCCGAGTTATGTGTTCTTCACCTTGCGCCCGGACAGCACCGAAGGGCCGCGCGGCTCGCTGAATGTGCCGCTGACCGCTGGCTACAGCGTGGCGATTGATCGCAAGGTCATCCCCCTCGGCAGCCTGTTGTGGCTGTCGTCGACCCGCCCCGACGGCACGCCGCTGGTGCGCCCGGTCGCGGCGCAGGACACCGGCGGCGCTATTGCCGGCGAAGTCCGCGCCGACATGTTCTGGGGCACCGGCGACGCGGCCGGCGAACTGGCTGGCAATATGAAGCAGCAGGGCCAGATCTGGATGCTGTGGCCCAAGGGCGCCGCCCTGCCCGATGCCAAGCCCAAGGACTGATCATGCTGAACCGCCGACTGATGCGCCACCCGCATCAGCCGGCTTGTATCGCGGGTTGAACTGAAATCGGTTTCAGGCATCACAGCATGCTTCTTCCCGGAAACCCTCCTCGATCTCCCATGACTACCTCCCACACTCCCCCGGCCTTCAATATGGGCTGGCTGCTGTTCGCCCTTGCCATGGGCGCGTTTGCCATCGGCACCTCCGAATTTGCGTCAATGACGTTGCTGCCCTTTATCGCCAATGACTTCCAGGTGACCCAGCCCCTCGCCGGGCATGCCATCAGCGCCTACGCGCTGGGCGTGGTCATCGGTTCGCCGGTGATCATGGTCCTCGGTGTGCGCCTGCCCCGTCGAGCCTTGCTGGTAGCGCTCGCCGCCTTCATCGGAATCGCCAACGCGCTGAGTGCCATTGCGCCTTCGCTGCCATGGCTGGTGTTCTTCCGCTTTCTCAGCGGCTTCCCCCATGGCGCGTATTTCGGCGTCGCCATGCTGCTGGCCGCTTCGCTGGTGCCGAAGAACCGTCGCGCCCAGGCGGTCTCCCGCGTGTTCCTGGGGCTGACCATCGCCACCATCATCGGCGTGCCGTTCGCCACCTGGATCGGCCAGACCCTCGGCTGGCGCTGGGGTTTGGCCATTGTCGCCGGACTCGCCGCGATCACGGCGGTGCTGATCCGCTGCCTCGCGCCCGCGTCGCCCGCCGAAGCTGACGCCAGCCCGTTGCGCGAACTCAACGCCCTGCGCTCGCGGCAAGTCTGGCTGACCCTGGGCATCGCCGGCATCGGCTTCGGCGGGATCTTCTGCGTGTACACCTATCTGGCGGCCACGCTGATCGAGGTCACTCACGCTTCCGATTTCATGATCCCGGTGGTGATGGCCGTGTTCGGCCTGGGCACCACGGTGGGCAACCTCATCTGCGGATGGGCCGCCGACCGCGCAACCATGCTCGCCGCAGGCGTCTCGCTGGGCTTCACCGCGCTGGTGCTGGCGCTCTACCCGTCGGCCACCGATAACCTGTGGCTGCTCATTCCGCTGGTGTTTTTCATCGGGTGCGGTGTGGGCCTGGCAGCGATTCTGCAAACCCGCCTGATGGACGTTGCCCCCCACGCGCAATCCCTGGCGGGCGCACTGGTGCAAAGCGCATTCAACGTGGCCAACGCCATCGGGCCACTGGTGGGTGGCTTGGTGATTGCGGCGGGTTACGGTCTGCCGGCCACGGGCTATGCGGCAGCGGCGCTGACCCTTGGCGGGTTGGGCATGTGGTATTGGGCACTGATGGATGCGCGGCACGCGGAGCGCCGCGTTGTCAGGCATCCGACCGGGTCAGTTTGAATGCTGAGGGCTGGTGCCTGATTGTGACGTTGATTCAAGCGTCGCCCTGACACTGCGCCCGGGCGCGCTCTGGACTTCTCATGCGTCGGGGCCGGACTCGTCGGGCGACGGGAACAAGGTATCGACCTTATGCTTGCTGGAAGTGCGGACCGGTGCCATGGCGGCGGACTCCGCCAAGCGCGTGGCCATTTCCCAGTGACGGGATTCCTGCCCTTCCGGCTTGCCTTCGGTCTCCCAGATCAACTGGGCCAACTGACGAACAGTGTCTTCGTCGACATTCATGCGTATCCCCCATTTATGCTTGCGCAAGACATTGGCCGGCGCCAAAGCGGTGCCGAATCCATCGTCCGCTACGGTACCCGCCATGAACAGTACCAGCCGGTAACGAGGGTAAATGACGGGCGTGCAGAGGCCGGCGAACGCCAGCCGGCCGCTGGTCGGACTTAACGGATCCACCGGAAATCGACGGCGAACCACGATGGCCTCCTCAATCCCTGTTGCGTTTGAGCAGCAGGCTGGCCACCAGGCCCAGTCCCGCAGCGACACCGACGGCGGCCCATGGATGGGTCGTCACGTAGGACTTGGCAGTGCCCACCGCTCGGGTCAGCGCGGGTTGGGCGTCCATTTCGATGTCGCTCACCGCAGTAGTGCCACGGGCAAGGAAATCCTTGAGCCGCTCATGGGCCTGAGTGGTGCGATCCTCGTTCAAGGCATCCCCTGCCGCCAGTAAGGCATTGGTCTCATCGAGAAAAGTGTTCAGCTCGGAACGGGTTTTCTGATAAAGATCTTCACGAAGTTGTTCAGTGATATCGCTTGCCATAATAATTCTGCCTCCTGGGTGTGAGAAAGGTTGACTGAAGCGCGAATCGATTCGTTCCAGCGACTTTTAAAAAACCGCCTTTCGCAACGCCGCGCGTAATGAGCATCGCTCGCCAGCCAGCATGGGTCGGGACTCAATAGCCTTATGATCTGTTTAAAAGAGACTCCATGAACATCGTGCCGATCCTCGAGCTGCCCGTTGACCAGCAAGCCCACGTCCGGCAACTGCGCAATCAACCCGACGTGCGCAAGTTCATGTACACCGACCATGAGATCAGCGAGGCTGAGCATCTGAACTGGCTAGAGGGGCTTCGTGCCAGTTCGCGGCAGCACGTCTTCGTCGTGCTGATTGAGGGCGCGGCGGCGGGCGTTGTCTCGCTGAGCGCCATCAACACCACCCACCGCACAGCAGATTGGGCCTTCTATCTCGACACCACGCTGCAGGGCAAAGGCCTTGGCAGTCAGGTGGAGTTATGGATGCTCGACCACGCGTTCGGCGCCGCAGCGCTGGAGAAACTCAACTGCGAAGTGCTGGAGATCAATCCGGCAGTGATCAAGATGCATCAGAAATTCGGTTTTGTGATCGAGGGCGTTCGACGTGAAAACATCATTCGCGACGGCAAACGCGTCAGCGTGGTGCTGTTGGGCATCACCAAAACCGAATGGCAAACACAGCGGCCCAAGGTGCTGGCTGGGGTGGAGCGTATTTCCGGGCGTCGGTAGAGAGTCGCCCGAGCTGCGCAGCTAAGAGCGAGCAGGATCGCCCAGCAAAAAGGCGCGCGTCAGGCGATATTCATCAGCCGGACAGCGGGACGTTCATCAGCCTTGCAGTACAAATAGTCGCGCCACTTTCTGAAGGCGCTCTGCTGCCTGACAAACGCTTCTTCCCACTGCGTTCCTCCGACGTGCTCAACAGGGATAGACATCATTTGCTCGGTAGCCTGATCCAGCTCGCTGATCAGGTCGAGAGCGTTAGGAATATCGAAAGTCTGAGGTCGCATAATCGATCCGTTTTTTTTGGCTACTGAATGGAGTAGCCAACTCGTTGATAGTGCGCGCGTTCCGACGAGTGGCTCATTTATGTTACACATTGGCCGTGTTGCAGAAAAAACCCCACACGGGGTGGGGTTTGGTCTGACGCCAAGCGCTAGCTGTTCCCTGGAGAGGGCTCTTCGTCCTCGTCGACGGGAGGATTGTCAGGTATTTCCATCTCGTCCAGCCCTTTGTTACGGGCGGCGATGGCTGCGTCCTCTTCATTGTCGATGCCTTCAGCCGAGTCAGCACTTGCGTCGGGATAGACCTCTTCTTCGCTACCCGGCTCGGCAGGGCCTGGATACGCGTTCTCTGGCCCGTTGTCTTCGATACCCATGATGACCTCCAGTACGAGACGCAGGAAATCTGCGCTTATAGGACAGAGGTGGGTTGAGGGGAATTAGTGCCGGGTGACAGATGAATGGCGCGTTGAGCCGCTGAAACTTGCCCGCCTGTCACGCAACCAGGTCGATGAAGCAGATGATCAACGTATTCCAGGCCAGCACCTTCGCCGCGTTGCAGTCGTTAAAGTTCTCGGTATCAACATCCAGCGACCCTGAACACTGAGCGACGCACTGGGTGATGCCGCACAAAAAAACCGCCGAAGCGGTTTCTCGTGTACAGATCAGCCCAGTGGTTTACACCTTGAAGCGAGCCACCATGTTCTGCAGGGTATTGCCCAGGCGTGCCAGTTCCAATGTCGAGGCGGCACTCTGCTCCGTCGCGGTTGCGGACTGGTCGGCTACGTCACGCACACTGATGACGCTGCGATTGATTTCGTCAGTCACAGCGCTTTGCTCCTCGGCTGCGGCCGAAATTTGCTGGCTCATCTGCTCGATCGTGCAAATGGAGTGAGTGATCTCCAGGAGCGCTTGCTCGGCTTGGCGTGCCAGCTCCACGGTGCCCTCTGTCCGGCGCATGCTGGCATCCATCAGGTTCGACGCCTCCACGGTGCCGTGCTGAAGGGCCTGGATCAGCGCTTCAATTTCAGTGGTCGAGCTCTGTGTGCGCTGGGCAAGTGAGCGGACCTCGTCGGCCACCACCGCAAAACCTCGGCCCTGTTCGCCGGCGCGTGCAGCTTCGATGGCTGCGTTGAGGGCGAGCAGATTGGTCTGCTCCGCAACGGCCTTGATCACGTCGATGACGCTGCCGATCTTATCGCTGTCATGGGTCAAGCGCTGCATCGCCACGCCCAACTGACCGACTTCTCCAGACAGCTGACTGATTTCTCTGGTTGCATGCTGTACGACTGAACTGCCATGCACAGCGCGCTCGGTGGCTTGTCTGGCGGCGCGCGAAGCATCTTCGGTGTTTTGCGCAACCTCCTGCACGGTGGAAGCCATTTCGTTCATGGCCGTTGCAACTTGGTCAACCTCCAGCTTCTGCTGAGTGACGCCAGCGCTGGTCTGTTCGGTCGCGGCCGACAACTCTTCGGCGGCGGTTGCGATTTGGGTGACCCCCTGGCCGATGCCGCCAATCAATTCACGCAAGGAAGACGTCATAAGCTGCATGGTGTTTTGCAGCAGGCCCAACTCGTCTTCCCGGTCTGTGCCAATGTCGTAGGTCAGGTCACCGTCGGCGATGCGTCGGGCAGCAATGACGCTGTCGTTAAGCGGACGGGTGATCTGGCGGGTGATCAGTACCGCAGCGAGCACACCCAGCAACAGCACAACCAACGCCACGCTGAACAACTGGATGATGGCGTTGCTCTTTTCATTGTTTGCCGCAACAACCTGTGAGGCCATCAAGTCCTCGACACTTTTAACGGTGTCGGTCGTAAGCTGCTGTAACGCGTCGCGTATCTGATCATTTTGTTGCAGCATCTGCGAAATGATCGCCATGTTCTCTTTGTACTGCCGAAGCGCAACAAGCGAGGTGTCGACTGCTGCGTTTGACTGCACAGGCAGCTGACTACGGGCTGCGGACACTTGGCTAAGCAGTGCGTCCGCAGTCGCGAAAGTGGCTTGGCGATTGTCCGCGGTAGGCATGCTCAAGTAGCGACGGAATACCAGACGGAAGTTGGTCATCCCATTGCGTAAGTCGCCTGCAATTTTCACATCGTCGATAGTGGACTGGTCTGGCGAGCGCGACGCATCCTGGAGCGTTTTCTCCAGCAGGTTTTCGAAGGTCGCGCTCACCTCATCAGAGACCTTGATCAGCGGCTTCATCGCTCCATCGATTTTCTGGTTGTTGCTGACCAGTTGATCGAAGGTTTTCTTGAGTTCTGCCGCCTGATTATCGATCGCCTTGAGCATGTCCACGTTTTTGGGCACGGTCAGAATTAGCAGCCCGTTATCAATTGTGCTGTTCATTGACACAATGGCAGCGCTGTAAGCCTCCGCAGCGCTGGCACTGGGACTGGCGGCGTAAGCTTGCGCCGCCGCTTTTACGTTGAGCATATCGGCTTTCACTTCCGCGACCTTGGCTGCTTTTTCCAGGCGCTTGATCAGCAGGTCCGCGCTGCCATAGCCAATCCCGGTCACGGTCAGAACGCCCAGCAGGATGGCACCGAAGCCCAGGCCAAGCTTCTTGCTCACTTTCAAATTATCCAGCCAATTGGATCTCATAGCTTTAACCTTTGATTTTTTTCGTAATGCTTTGTCATCGACCCACTGGTTGAAAAGTTGATCAAAAAGATCATCGTCAAAACTAATGATCCAGTTCGAAGTTATCTATTGATTGAGGTCGATCCTTCTTTGGGCCACGACCCTGCCCCGAGGCCCACTCTCGTTCTGGCGAGGTCAGGCCGAATGAGGCGTTCGCAACGTGCATAAAAGGTGTTGCAGCCGATCAGCGCAAAGAGGGACTTGAACAGAACAGGACATCATTAACACTGCGATCATGACCTCGCCCCCATCCAGAAAGCGCAGTGACTGCCACCGCTACTTATATGGCCATTTTCGCTTGCCACGGATCGAGCGCGAGCGGCATCGGTATCATGCCGAGGCCCGGCATGTAGAGGATTTTCTAAACGGCCAATGGCAATCCCATCCGGCCCTTACCGAGCCGTTCCCAATCTTGAGGTGACGATGTTGGCGTGATCAAATGCCGCCGGCCTTTTGCCAGAGGGATCTGAATTGAAGCAGTATCGCGGAATCATCATATTTTTCATTGTTGTCACAGCAGTCTTTGTCCTGATTCAGGTCTGGCACGCGAGGGTTGGACCGGAAGAGGAAAAGATGGAACGAGAGCGAAAGCTTGAAGGCATCGCCGTCATTATGAGTCTCGGCACGCCAAAAATGGTTGATGATGCGAGTCGTCTCGACTCAGTCACCTACCAAGACGGCACGATGCGGGTTTCCTACACACTCACACAGTTAGCAAAGGCTGATATTGATGTTGCAGATTTTAAGACGCGGGCAAAAACTGTCGCGGTCGAGCAATCCTGCGCAAGAGAAGGTCTGGGACCTTTTGTGAAGTCCGGACTGATCCTTGTCTACACCTTCAAGGACTCAAGCGACTCACTGATAGTCAACTTGCAGGTAAGCAAGTCGGACTGCATCCAATGACGTGAGGTTGGAACGGCGCGCCTGATTGGGTCACCCTAGTATCCCGATGCCTGATCTCAATTGGATGGCTCGTTATCCGAGCCACCCGAACGTGCCAATCCAACTCAGAATATGCATCGTTGTCGCAAACCGCTCCTTCCCGAATACAAATGGGGGAATGCCGAAAACAAGCGCGAAAATCCCACACACGGAACCGATCCACCAGGCCCCATAGAAGACAAAGCCCACGCAGAGCACTAGAGCAACCAATGCGGCCCACGCCGAAAATTTTCGATCCCTCGCCTGTTCACCGTAAGGCTCGAACATCAGGCACCTCAAGTCCGTTTGTTGAAAACCGCCGGGAAGTTGCGGCGGGTTTTGCGCAAGCCAGAAATGAAAAAGGGAATCAGGCCGGTAAGTGGCTGATTCCCTTTACAAAATATGGTCGGGACGGAGTGATTCGAACACTCGACCCCTAGCACCCCATGCTAGTGCGCTACCGGACTGCGCTACGCCCCGACTAGGCGTTACTCACTGCTACTTCTGTGTTGCGGGTTCTTGCGAAAGCGTCGAGGAATATACCCTAAGCTTTTGAATGATGGAAGTATTTCGACTCACCTCGCGATGTCACTTGCGCAGCACGACCAGCACATCTTCCAGCTCGACAATCATCTGTTTGATCAACTGCTTGTACTGCAGTGAATCATCCTTGACCTCATCGCTGGACATGCGCAAACGCGCGCCGCCAATGGTGAAGCCCTGATCGTAAAGCAGCGCGCGGATCTGGCGGATCATCAGCACGTCCTGTCGCTGATAATACCGGCGGTTTCCGCGGCGCTTGACCGGGTTGAGTTGAGGAAACTCCTGCTCCCAATAACGCAGAACGTGCGGTTTGACCGCGCAGAGCTCGCTGACTTCACCGATGGTGAAGTAGCGTTTGCCGGGGATAGGCGGTAGCTCGTCGTTATGACTTGGTTCCAGCATAAGCCTCAACTCGGGCCTTCAGTTTCTGCCCTGGGCGAAAGGTGACCACACGGCGAGCGGTAATCGGGATTTCTTCCCCTGTCTTGGGATTTCGGCCCGGTCGCTGGCGTTTATCGCGCAGATCAAAGTTGCCGAATCCGGACAATTTGACCTGCTCGTTATCTTCCAGAGCGTGCCTGATTTCCTCAAAGAACAGCTCGACCAGTTCCTTGGCTTCTCGTTTGTTCAGGCCTAGCTCTTCGTACAGACGTTCGGCCATCTCAGCTTTCGTCAGAGCCCCCATACGCTACATCCTTAACGTGGCGTTTAACCTTGCCTCTAGCGAGGTGAGAATTTGCTGCGTCGAAGCGTTTACCTCATCGTCGGTAAGAGTGCGCGATGGATGTTGCCAGGTCAAGCCGACTGCAAGGCTTTTTCTAAGCGGATCAATGCCTTTACCCTGGTAAACATCAAACAGCCTGAGGTCTGTGAGCCATTCCCCTGCATTCTCTCGAATAACATCCAGCACGGCAGTCGCAGAAACATCACGATCGGCCAGCAGCGCCAGGTCGCGACGCACTTCCGGGAAGCGAGAAAGCTCATGGAATTTTGGCAGGCGGCCTGTCGCCACTTCAGCCAGAACCAGCTCGAAGACGAACACGGGACGATCAAGGCCCAAGGTCTTCGACAGTTCCGGGTGGAGTGCGCCAATGTAGCCGACTTCACGCCCGTCACGCTCGATACGTGCGGTCTGACCCGGGTGCAACGCGGGATGACTTCCGGGTACGAAACGGAAGTCATCTTGCGCACCGGCGAAGCCCAGCACGGCCTCGACGTCGGCCTTGACGTCGAAGAAGTCGACGACATCACGGCCTTGCGCCCAGCCTTCCGGCAGACGGCTGCCACAGATCACACCGGCCAGCATCGGCTCTTGCTTCAAGCCTTCCAGTTGACCGACGAAACGCAACCCGCTCTCGAACAGACGCACTCGGTCCTGCTGGCGATTGAGGTTGTGTTGCAGGGACTTCACCAGACCCGGCCACAGAGACGAACGCATCGCCGACATGTCAGCCGAGATCGGATTGGCCAGCAGCAGCGGCTCAACGCCCGGGCTGAACAGCTCGAACCATTTCTGGTCGATGAAACTGTAGGTGATCGCTTCCTGATAACCGCGAGCCACCAGCAGACGACGCAACGCCGGCAGATCGCTCCGAGCCTCGGCACGCGGTTGCGGTGCCAGGCGCGCCTGTGGGTAACGAACCGGCAGACGGTTGTAACCGTGGAGGCGGGCCAGCTCTTCGATCAGGTCGACTTCGAGGGTGATATCGAAGCGGTGGCTCGGCACCTCAACGCGCCATTGCTCACTGGCGTGAGACGCGACGGTGAGGCCGAGCGCTGTGAGCAGACGCTCTATTTCCGCTGCGTCCATCTTCATGCCAAGCATCTGCTCGATACGCTCGGCACGCAGGATGATCGGCTCAATGGAGGGCAAATGCTGGTCACTGACAGTCTCGATGACCGGACCGGCGTCGCCACCGGTGATTTCCAGAAGCAGGCCAGTGGCGCGCTCCATGGCTTCGCGAGCCAGCTGCCAGTCAACGCCACGCTCATAGCGATGGGAAGCGTCAGTGTGCAGGCCATACGAACGGGCCTTGCCGGCAACGGCGATCTGATCGAAAAAGGCGCTTTCGAGGAAGATATCGCGAGTGGTCGCGGACACACCGCTGTGCTCGCCACCCATGACACCGGCGATGGCCAGGGCACGCTGGTGGTCGGCGATGACCAGGGTATCGGCGCGCAGGCTGACTTCCTGACCGTCCAGCAAGACGAGCTTCTCGCCCTCCTCCGCCATGCGCACACGAATGCCGCCGTTGATTTCGGCAAGGTCGAACGCGTGCAGCGGCTGACCCAGCTCAAGCATCACGTAGTTGGTGATGTCGACTGCAGCGTCGATACTGCGAACGTCCGAGCGACGCAGGCGCTCAACCATCCACAGCGGGGTAGGACGTGACAGGTCGACATTGCGGATGACGCGACCCAGATAACGTGGGCATGCCGCAGAAGCGAGCACGTCTACAGGGCGCACTTCATCGTGCACGGCCGGAACCACGGCAACCTGAGGACGCGCGACGACGGCGTCATAGAGCGCACCCACTTCGCGGGCCAGACCGGCCACCGACAGGCAGTCGCCACGGTTGGGCGTCAGGTCGACTTCGATGCTCGCGTCGTCCAGTTCCAGATACACGCGCACATCCTGGCCCACCGGCGCGTCGGCCGGCAGCTCCATCAAGCCGTCGTTGCCCTCGCCCACCTGCAACTCGGCTTGTGAGCACAGCATGCCGTTGGACTCGACGCCCCGCAGCTTGGCTTTCTTGATCTTGAAATCGCCCGGCAACTCGGCGCCGATCATGGCAAACGGGATCTTCAGACCGGGGCGCACGTTCGGCGCGCCGCATACAACCTGGAAGGTCTCAGCGCCATTACTGACCTGGCAAACGCGCAGCTTGTCAGCGTCCGGGTGCTGTTCGGTGCTCAGCACCTCACCCACCACAACACCGCTGAAAACGCCCGCTGCCGGGGTGACGCTGTCTACTTCGAGGCCGGCCATCGACAGACGAGCAACCAGCTCGTCGCGGGACACTTGCGGGCTTACCCAGCCGCGCAGCCATTGTTCACTGAATTTCATCCTGCTCTCCTAAAGAATTCGTTACGGGCGACCTAGCGAAATTGCGCGAGGAACCGCAAGTCGTTGTCGAAGAACAGGCGCAAGTCGTTGACGCCATAGCGCAGCATCGCCAGACGTTCTACGCCCATGCCGAAGGCGAAGCCCTGGAATTCTTCCGGATCGATGCCCGACATGCGCAGCACGTTCGGGTGGACCATGCCGCAGCCCATGACTTCAAGCCAGCCGGTCTGTTTGCACACGCGGCAGCCTTTGCCACTGCACATCACGCACTCCATGTCGACTTCGGCCGAAGGCTCGGTGAACGGGAAATACGAAGGGCGGAAACGCACTGCCAGCTCTTTTTCAAAGAACACGCGCAGGAATTCCTCGATGGTGCCTTTCAGGTCGGCGAAGTTGATATCGCGGTCGACCAGCAGGCCTTCGACCTGGTGGAACATCGGGGAATGGGTGATATCGGAGTCACTGCGATACACACGGCCTGGGCAGACGATGCGGATCGGAGGCTTTTGCGATTCCATGGTGCGGACCTGAACCGGCGAGGTGTGGGTGCGCAGCAACATGTTCGCGTTGAAATAGAAAGTGTCGTGCATCGACCGGGCCGGGTGATGGCCTGGGATGTTGAGCGCTTCAAAGTTGTGGTAATCGTCTTCCACCTCAGGGCCTTCGGCGATGCCGTAGCCGATGTGGGTGAAGAATTGCTCGATTCGTTCCAGAGTGCGGGTAACCGGATGCAGACCACCAGTGGTCTGGCCACGGCCAGGCAGGGTCACGTCAATGGATTCGGCCGCGAGCTTGGCCGCAAGATCGGCCTCCTCAAACGATGCCTTCCGCGCATTGAGAACCTCTGTGACACGTTCCTTGGCTTCGTTGATCAGCGCGCCGACTTTCGGACGCTCATCGGCAGGCAGATTCCCCAGGGTCTTCATCACCTGAGTCAATTCGCCTTTCTTGCCAAGGTACAGAACCCGGATTTGCTCCAGGGCATTGATATCTTCGGCGCTTTGCACAGCCTCAAGTGCTTGAGAGACCAGCGCGTCCAGGTTTTCCATGTACAGACTCCAGATACAAAATAGGGGAAGAGCTTACAAGGCTCTTCCCCTATTTATGACGTTTAACACCAGACCCCGAGCGGGGTCCGGTGATTGCCGGGGACTTAGGCCAAAGTGGCTTTAGCTTTCTCGACAATCGCAGCAAACGCCGCTTTTTCGTTCACTGCCAGATCAGCCAGAACCTTACGGTCGATCTCGATCGACGCTTTTTTCAGGCCAGCGATGAAACGGCTGTAGGACAGACCGTTGATACGCGCACCAGCGTTGATACGAGCGATCCACAGAGCGCGGAACTGACGTTTTTTCTGACGACGGTCACGGTAGGCGTATTGGCCAGCCTTGATTACCGCTTGCTTGGCAACACGGAATACGCGTGAACGCGCGCCGTAGTAGCCTTTAGCAAGTTTCAGAATTTTTTTGTGACGCTTACGGGCAATGACGCCACGCTTTACACGAGCCATGAGTTAATTCCTCTGTTCTTGATCAAAATTAGCAAAGGCGCAGCATGCGCTTGACTTTTGCCACGTCGGACGGATGCAGCAAGCTGCTTCCACGCAATTGACGCTTACGCTTTGTCGACATTTTGGTCAGGATGTGGCTCTTGAAAGCGTGCTTGTGCTTGATGCCATTCGCGGTTTTCAAAAACCGCTTAGCTGCACCACTTTTAGTCTTCATCTTTGGCATGTTCGGATACTCCGCATTCAGTTGATAAACATAACCGCAAGGCCTGCCGTGCCCTGGTGGTTATTTCTTCTTTTTCGGGGCGATGACCATGATCAGCTGGCGTCCTTCCATCTTAGGATGCTGTTCGACCGAACCGTATTCGAGCAGGTCAGCTTCGACCCGCTTCAACAGTTCCATCCCCAGCTCCTGGTGGGCCATCTCACGACCGCGAAATCTCAAGGAAATCTTGGCCCTGTCCCCGTCACTCAGGAAACGTACCAGGTTGCGTAGTTTTACCTGGTAATCCCCTTCCTCCGTCCCTGGACGAAACTTGATTTCTTTAACCTGGATCTGCTTCTGATTCTTCTTGGCGGCAGCAACCTGTTTCTTCTTCTCGAAGATCGATTTGCCGTAGTCCATCAGTTTGCAAACAGGGGGTACTGCATCGGCGGAAATTTCCACCAGATCCAGTTTGGCCTCTTCAGCCTTAAGAAGCGCGTCTTCAATTGACACAATCCCAAGCTGCTCACCCTCAGCCCCAATTAAACGAACCTCACGTGCCGAGATATTCTCGTTGATCGGGGCTTTCGGTGCAGCTCGTTTATCTTGTCTCATTTCACGCTTAATAATAATTACTCCGAATCTTGGCGACCACGCCGGGAAACCGCTTGTGCAAGGAACTCCGAGAACTGGGCGACCGGCATCGAGCCAAGGTCTGCGCCTTCACGTGTACGCACAGCGACAGTTTGTGTTTCAACCTCCCGATCCCCAATCACGAGGAGATACGGAATTTTGAGCAACGTATGCTCGCGGATTTTAAAGCCGATCTTTTCATTTCTCAAGTCGGACTTGGCACGGAATCCGCTTTGCGCCAATGTTTTTTCCACCTCAAGGGCAAAATCAGCCTGTTTGTCAGTGATATTCATGATCACTGCTTGAGTTGGAGCAAGCCACGCAGGAAACGCGCCTTCGTAATGCTCGATCAGGATTCCGATGAAGCGCTCGAAGGAGCCAAGAATTGCGCGGTGCAACATGACCGGGTGCTTGCGACCGTTGTCTTCCGACACGAATTCGGCGCCCAGACGGATCGGCAGGTTGAAATCGAGCTGCAGAGTACCGCATTGCCAGACGCGACCCAAGCAATCCTTGAGAGAAAATTCGATCTTCGGACCGTAGAACGCACCCTCGCCCGGTTGCAAATCGTACGGCAGGCCAGCACTGTCAAGGGCTGCAGCCAGCGCGGACTCGGCGCGATCCCACAATTCATCGGAGCCGACACGTTTCTCCGGCCGGGTCGACAGCTTCATTTCGATGTCTTTAAAACCGAAATCGGCGTAGACGGCCATGGTCAGCTTGATGAACGCGGCGGATTCAGCCTGCATTTGTTCTTCGGTGCAGAAGATATGCGCATCGTCTTGGGTGAACGCTCGGACACGCATGATGCCGTGCAGGGCGCCAGAAGGTTCGTTGCGGTGGCAAGCGCCGAATTCGGCCAGACGCATCGGCAATTCGCGGTAGCTTTTCAGGCCCTGATTGAACACCTGCACGTGGCAAGGGCAGTTCATCGGCTTGATGGCGTAGTCGCGGTTTTCCGACTCGGTGGTGAACATATTCTCGGCGTAGTTCGCCCAGTGCCCGGACTTCTCCCACAGGGAGCGATCGACAACCTGAGGCGTTTTGATCTCCAGGTAGCCGTTCTCGCGCTGGGTCTTGCGCATGTACTGCTCGAGAACCTGGTAGAGCGTCCAGCCGTTCGGGTGCCAGAAGACCATGCCCGGCGCTTCTTCCTGGGTATGGAACAGGCCCAGACGCTTGCCTATCTTGCGGTGATCGCGTTTTTCGGCTTCTTCGATGCGCTGAATGTAAGCCGCCAGCTGCTTCTTGTCGGCCCAGGCCGTGCCATAAACGCGCTGCAATTGCTCGTTTTTGGCATCGCCGCGCCAGTAGGCGCCGGACAGCTTGGTCAATTTGAACGACTTCAGAAAACGGGTATTCGGCACGTGCGGGCCGCGGCACATGTCGACGTATTCTTCGTGGTAGTACAGGCCCATGGCCTGCTCGTTTGGCATGTCTTCGACCAGACGCAGCTTGTAGTCTTCGCCACGGGCCGTAAACACGTCGATCACTTCCGCGCGCGGCGTGACTTTCTTGATGACGTCGTAATCCTTTTCGATCAGCTGTTGCATGCGCTGCTCGATCGCCGCCATGTCGTCCGGCGTGAAAGGACGCTCATAGGCGATATCGTAATAGAAGCCATCATCGATGACCGGGCCAATCACCATCTTTGCAGTCGGATAGAGCTGCTTGACGGCATGGCCAACCAGGTGCGCGCAGGAGTGACGAATGATCTCCAGGCCTTCCTGATCCTTGGGGGTGATGATTTGCAGGCTCGCATCGGTGTCGATGATGTCGCTGGCATCAACCAGTTGACCGTTGACCTTGCCGGCTACGGTGGCTTTGGCCAGGCCCGCACCAATGGATGCTGCGACCTCGGCAACGGATACCGGGTGATCGAAAGAACGTTGACTGCCGTCGGGAAGAGTAATAGTTGGCATGGCGCCTCCTCTCCTAGTGGTGACCCCTACCAAAGGTCACGTGGGTGGGATAGAGCCAGTACGCGATTCGGTGGTATGCCTGCCTCACAGTGGCAGGAGCCCGAAGGCCAACCTGAAGACCGAACCAGAGTGACTGGAACTTACGAAATCGACAGAACTTGCAGCAGGGCACCGGGGCCCCGCGAGACGCGAGCTAATCTGCAGGCGCGCATGCTATCACAGCGTTACGGCAGGGTCAGCTAAACGGTGGCTGGCGTCGCACGCGGATCAGCAATTGAACCAAGCCGCAGCAGCGCCACGGAACTGGTGCGCTTCAAGGACCTCAGATTATCCGTAGTACATGTTCAAGGCCTGACACCTCGATGGCCACCGACAAAAAGGAAATCACCATGAAGCTTCTACGCGTTGCCGCCCTTCTCGCCCCGCTGGCCCTGACACTGCCGCTCAGCGCTCATGCCGCGATGGATGCGAAAACCAAGACCAGCTACATGAACGAATGCACCACCGCAGCCACCCAGAGCAATCCATCGATGGACGCCAGTGCAGTCAAGGCGCACTGCGAGTGCGGCGCTCAACAGATCAACAAGAACTTCTCCGACAAGGAGATTGCGTCGCTGAATGACAAAACGACGCCTCCCAGTGCCGATATGACCTCTCGCCTACAGGCTGCGGTGAGCAAAAATTGCCTGAACGGCAAAAAATAAAAAATTTACATTTCCTTGATGCCCCACACCGGGATGTAAAGAAACGGGTCAAGGCTGACACGCTGAAGGGCACGAATTCTGCGGGTTTCAGGCATACCGGAAAGGTTTGACGATGCACCCGTTGATGACGGAAAAAAGGCCTCTGGAGTGCCTTTGGGGCGTTATATCGAGGATGCTGACGCAAAGTTCTAATCGAAAAAGTCCAGCATTCACACAATTCGACTATGATAGCGCTCGTGTGCCCAGTTGGCCTGAGCAACACAGCACTACTGAAAATTATGTTCCTGGAGATACACCATGTCTAATCGCCAATCCGGCACCGTAAAATGGTTCAACGATGAAAAAGGCTTCGGCTTCATCACCCCACAGGGTGGCGGCGACGACCTTTTTGTACATTTCAAAGCCATTGAATCCGACGGTTTCAAGAGCTTGAAAGAAGGCCAGACTGTTTCCTTCGTGGCTGAGAAAGGCCAAAAGGGCATGCAAGCTGCTCAGGTTCGCGCGGAGTAATCCCAGCGATCTGAAAAAACCCCGTCACTGACGGGGTTTTTTTATGCCTGCAATTTCGTGGTGCGCCGGCGTTAACCGCAATTGACGCGGTTCACCTTCCCTGAATCGTCAGTGTTCAGATTCAGACGATCCGAGCGGTATTCCAGTGTGACGATGTCATGGGGCCCGAGCACTCTGGCGGTCTGCGCGCCGGCCTTGGCCTTCGCCTGATCCAGCAATGCCGCTGACGCCGGCTTGCCGACAGCGAACTGCACCGCTGCCGCGTCACAACGGGCATAACCACCAGCGGAACTGGCCGGGGAACTGGCGACGCTCTCCTCAGGCTGGCTCGTAGACTCCGACGTGCTGCTGCAACCGGCCAGAAGCGCTGCGGCGAGCACCAGACCTAATGATGCGTATTTCCAGGGCATACAACCTCCTAACGTTTAACTAAAGCAGAACCTCTGCGACAGCGGTCGAGCAGCTTCGTTTCGCCATGGGTAAACCAGGGCGAGCAAACCTCCCCTGTCGAGGACAGCGCAGGAGTCTGCCCCAAGCGTCACTCGCCCGGCGCATTCAATCGTGACAAAACGTTTAAAAAAGCGCCCGCAGGGCCCATTGAGCGGGATGGGCGCGGCTCAGTAGACGTCCACGTAATCCGTGGTGGGGTTGGCCCAGTTGTCGCGAAGGGCATTGTAGATCTGCGTCACCCATACGGCATCGCTGGCCGCCACCGGGCCCACGCAACCGGAACCGGCCGCCCAAGTCTCCAGACGGAACAGCAGTCCCCCAATGTCCACGCCGCCCACCGCGTCGCTGGAAATCCACGCGCGACCGTCGCGGCTGACGCGCAACTGGTTATGCACGCCATCCTGCGCAGCAGCGATCATTTGCCGGACGGCGTCGAGGGTGAGGGAATCGGGATTATTGAGATCGATAGACACGGTTTTGCACCTTGATTGCTCTGCGCCGAGCATCGGGATGCCACACGGCGCAGCACGGCGGATTTACTTCAAAAGACCCAGGCGCTGAGTCAACAAATCAAAAAAGCCCTGGGCATCACCGTTTTCCACCCAGAACACATTTTTGTTCTGAGCAAGGGTGTCGTACCAGTCGGCGATGGTCTGGCCGTGGGTCACCCCCTCACGGTTATCGATCACCAGATTGACCTGCCTGCCGCTGAACAGCTCCGGCTTGATCAGCCAGGCAATCACGCTCGCATCATGCACCGGCCCGCCGGGCAGGCCGTAATGGACCATGTCAGCCTTGACGTACTCGTTGAGGATACCGCTGACCAGCTTGCCGGCCTGATTGTTCAAGCCATCGATCTGCTTGATACGCGCTTCGCTGGTGAGGATCTTGTGGGTGACGTCCAGCGGCACGTAGGTCAGCTTCACACCGCTGGCCAGGACAACCTTCGCCGCGTCGGGGTCGGCGTAGATATTGAATTCGGCCACCGGGGTGATGTTGCCACCGTTGAAGTGGGCGCCGCCCATGACCACGACTTCCTTGATGCCCTGGGTGATTTCCGGCGCCTGAATCAGCGCGAGCGCCAGGTTGGTCTGCGGCCCGAGCATGGCGATGGTGATGCTGTGGGGCGCAGCTTTCTTCAGGGTATCGACCAGGTACTGCACGGCATTGCCTTCAGCCAACGGCTTCTTCGGCTCATGCACTTCCACGCCCGGCAGTCCTTCCTTGCCGTGAATGTTTTCGGCGTAGATCGGCGTGCGCACCAGCGGTTTGCCCGCACCGGCGTACACCGGCACTTCTTCGCGGCCGGCCCATTCCCGAGCCAGCCGGGCATTGCGGGAGGTCTTGTCGATGCGCACGTTGCCCGCCACGGTGGTGATCGCCATGACGTTGAGTTCTTGCGGCGACGCCAGCGCCAGGAGCAGTGCGACGACGTCGTCGGCGCCCGGGTCGGTGTCGATGATCACGTCGCGCTTCTCGGCGGCATGCACGGACGTGGCGGATAACATGGCCAACAGCGCGGCACTCCTGATCAGTCCGGTGAAAAAATGTCGGGTTGTGTTCATGGGAACTCCTTGTTCCTGACGGCTAGAGATGAAAAAACGGCGTTAAAAAACCACGCCCGCCACCAACGCGATGTTGGTGTATGGCTGGCATTCGCCGGTGCGGATGATAGCCCGAGCACCACGGCTGAGCTGTTTCAATGCGTCATGACTCACCAGGCGTTGCTCACCGAGGCCGCCCGAGGCATGCAAGCTCGAAACGGTGGCCAACGCTGGCGGTTGTTTCGACAGCATCTCTTCGGCGAGGACATGGCTCTCGACCTGCATTTCAGTCAGCACCACATTCAGCACACTGAGGAAATCGGGCACACCGTGGGTCAGGGCCAGATCGATCAGCTCAACGCCGGCCGGCACGGGCATGCCCGCATCGACGATCATCAGGATGTCACCGTGCCCGAGGGACGCGATGGCGCGGGACAAGGCGATGTTAAGCAGCGGTGTTTTTTTCATGATTGATGCCCCTGTGCGGCGGAGTGTGCCGCGGAGGCCTGAACCTCGGCGAACGTCGGAATGGAAGGCTGGGCGCCGGAACGGGTAACCGAGAGCGCCGCTGCAACCTGACCGAAGCGAATGGCGTCCGACTCGGACTTGCCATCGGCCAGCGCCGCCGCGAAGCCGCCGACAAAGGTATCGCCTGCCGCCGTGGTGTCAACGGGCTGTACTTTGGGTGCCGGGAAGTGCTCGGAGCGCGACGCGCTGGCGAACAAGGCGCCCTGCTCGCCCAGCGTGACGATCACCTTGCTGACGCCGGCTTTCAGCAATGCTGATGCAGCGGCGTCCGCGCTGGCGGTGCTGTCGACGGGAAGACCGGTCAGCGCGGTGGCCTCGCTTTCATTCGGGATCAGGTAATCGACCCAGGCGAACCACTCGGCCGGCAGCGGGCCACTGGCCGGCGCCGGGTTGAGGATGACGGTCTTGCCCAGTTCGTGGCCGCGCTTGAGCACGTGGCCGACGGTGTCGAGCGGCACTTCGAGCTGGCAGATGATGACGTCGGCACCGGACAGCAACGCATCGAAGCTGTCCACGACGGACGCGGTGACGTGGCCGTTGCCGCCGGCCACGATCACGATAGCGTTCTGGCTGCTGTCATCGACGACGATCAGCGCAACGCCGGTGGACTCGCCGGAGACCGGGGTCACTGCCTGGCAATCGATGCCTTCGGCCAGCAGCGCGGTGCGAAGTTGTTCGCCGTAGGCATCATCGCCGACGCAACCGATCATGGCGACACTGGCGCCCAGTCGCGCCGCCGCCACCGCCTGATTGGCGCCCTTGCCGCCCGGCACGGTGACGAACGACTGCCCGGCCAGTGTTTCTCCGGCCCGGGGCAAACGCGGCGCGCGCGTCACCAGGTCCATGTTCAGGCTGCCCACTATCACTACTTTTGCTTGCATGACGTCTACTCTTCAGAACACTTTTCAGACCGGGCGGAGCGCTCGGCTTAACGAAATTCGGTAAATACCTGGGGTGGAGGCGCTGTGGATTCGCGCAGCACAATACTCGGCGCAACAACCAGGTGTTCGACAGCGGTTTCGCCCCGCGCCGAGATCCGCCGCAGCAGCATCTCGGCAGCGCGCTCGCCCAGTTGCAGAATGGATTGGCCGACGGTGGTCAGGGCCGGGTAAACGTACTGGCTCATCTGGATGTCGTCGAAGCCAATGACCGACAGATCGGCCGGGACCCGCACGTTACGCTCGGCGGCGGCGCGCAACACGCCGATGCCGACCATGTCGTTGGCCGCGAAAATGGCGGTCGGCGGATCCCGTTCCAGCAGTTTCACCGCAGCAAGATAGCCACTGGGGCCGGTGAAATCGCTTTCTACCACCCAGCTTTCCGGCACGTCGACCGAAGCTTCCTGCATCGCCCGGTGATACCCCGCCAGACGCATCTTCGCCACGCTGGTCTGGGCCGGGCCGCAGATACAGGCGATGTGCCGGTGGCCGAGGGACAGCAAATGCGACGTCGCCAGGTACGCGCCCAGCTCGTGGTCGATGCGCACCAGATCAGCCGTCACGCCGTCCAGGTCCCGGTCGACGATGACCAAAGGCGTGCGAACTGCGGATAAGCCCTCGACGAGGCTGTCACCGCCGCCGACCGACGAGACGATCAGGCCGTCGACGCGTTTTTCCAGAAGCACGCGCAGGTAGCTGCGCTGCTTGTCGGGGTTGTCGTCGGAATTGCAGAGGATCACGCAGAAGCCGTTGCGCTCGCAGTAATCCTCGATTCCCCGGGCCAGTTCGGCGAAGTACGGGTTGATGCCGTTGGGGATCAACAGGCCGATGGTCGCCGTGGCCTTGGCCTTGAGCGACCGCGCAACGGCGCTGGGCACGTAATCCAGCTGCACGATGGCGGCTTCGACCTTCTTGCGCACCTCTTCACTGACCGGTCGGGTGCGGTTAAGGACATGGGACACCGTGGTGTAGGAAATCCCGGCAATCGCCGCTACATCCTTGATGGTTGCCATGTCAGCCGCGCCGCCGCGCGCGGTTGCTGCGGTAAGTATCGAGGACCACCGCGACAACGATCACGGCGCCGGTAATGATGCGTTTGGTTGGCTCAGTCGCGCCGATCTGCGCCAGCCCTGCCGCCAGCACCGAAATGATCAGTACGCCGAAGAAGGTGCTGATCACCGAACCGCGCCCGCCCATCAGACTGGTGCCGCCAATAACCACTGCTGCAATCACTTGCAGCTCAAGGCCGGAACCGGCATTGGGGTCAGCGGCTTCCAGGCGTGATATCTGGAACAGCGCGGCAACACCCGCCAGCAGGCCCATCAGCGAGAACACCAGGATCTTGTACGGCTTTGGGTTGATGCCCGCCAGACGCACGGCTTCCTCGTTGGTGCCGATGCCGATCAGGTAGCGGCCGAACACGGTGCGGGTCAGCACGGCCTGGGCGGCGAAGATGACGATCAGGGCAATGACGAACGACGGCGAAATACCGAATGCAAAAGGATTGGACAGCCACGCAAAGGAGTCACCGATGTACGCGGTGCGCGAGTCGGTCAGTTGGTACGCCACGCCGCGCGCCATTTCCAGCACGCCGAGGGAAACGATAAACGAAGGAATGCGCCACGCCACGGTGATCGAGCCGGTCAGCGTACCGGCCGCCGTTGCACAGGCAATGCCCAGCAACGCCGACGGAAACACGCCCCAGCCCCAGCCGAGCATGGCCACACTGACCGCCGAAGCAGCCAGCGCGAGCACCGAACCCACCGACAGGTCAATGCCGCCGATGATGAGGATGAAGGTCATACCGACCGCCAGCACCATCAGGTCGGGAATCTGGTTGGCCAGCGTGCTGAAGGTTTCGTACGACAGGAAATGATCGCTGAGCAACGAGAACAACACGATCATCGCCAGCAGTGCGCCTGCCAGCCCGAGGTAGGTGCCCAGGCCGAAGTAGTTGCCGCTGCGCTTGCCCGGAGACGGCAGCGCGGCAGGAGAAGTAGAAGTTTTCATCAGTCGATCCTGGGCGCGGCTTCAGACAGCAGCGCGTCACGTTTTTGATAGCCCGCGAAGGCAGCGGCAAGCAGTTCGTCCTGGGTCCAGGTGTCGCGCTCGAAGGTGTCGATCAGGCGCCCGGCAGACAGCACGCCGATGCGGTCGCAGATCAGCATCAGCTCGCGCAAATCACTGGAGACCACCACCAGCGCCCTGCCCTGACGGGTCAGTTCACCCAGCAGCGCGTAGATGTCGAACTTGGCGCCGACGTCGATGCCGCGGGTGGGCTCGTCGAACAACATCACCTGGCATTCGCGCTCCAGCCAGCGGCCGATCACAACCTTCTGCTGATTGCCGCCCGACAGTTCCGACACCAGTTGCGTCGGGCTCGAACTGCGAATGCGCATGGCGCCTACCTGACGCTGAGCCAAAGCGATCTCCGAATTGCCGTTGACCACGCCGGCACTGGAAATGGCCTCCATGTTGCCCAGCGCTATGTTGGCGCTGATCGATTGCGACAGCAGCAACCCCTCGCCCTTGCGGTCTTCGGTGATCAAGGCGATGCCATGACCCACGGCGTCCACCGGCGATTTGATCTGCACGCTGCGCAGCGGGCTGCCGACTTCGATGCTGCCGCTGTCGGCCACGTCCGCGCCGTAGATCAGCCGCAGCAGCTCAGTACGCCCGGCACCGATCAGCCCGGAAATCCCGAAGATTTCACCGGCCCGGACATCGAAGGAAACATCGCGGACCTTGTCGGCGCGATTCAGGCCTTTGACCGACAGCGCCACTGCGCCAATCTTGCGCTCGCCCAAATCGATCTTCTCGCCCAGCTCACGGCCAACCATCAACGTGACCAGTTGCTCGCTGTTGTAATTGGCCATGAAGTCGACGCAGACCAGCTTGCCGTCCCGCAGCACGGCGATGCGCTGGGCAACGCGGGCCAGCTCTTCCAGCCGGTGGGAGATGTAGATGATGGAAACGCCACGGTCCTGAAGACGGGTGATCTGCTCAAAGAGCATTTCCACCTCACGCGCCGTCAGCATCGCCGTCGGCTCGTCGAGGATCAGCACGTGACAGTCGCCGATAAGGTTGCGAGCGATTTCGACCATCTGCTGATGGCCGATGCCCAGTTCGCTGACCAGCGTGTCCGGGTCAATGGCCTCAAGGCCGACTTGCGCCATGGCCTTAATCGCATCCTCGCGCAGCTTGCGACGATTGATGAAACCGGCGCGGCTGGGCAGGTTATCGAGAAACAGGTTTTCCGCCACCGACAGCGTCGGCAGGAGATTGAGTTCTTGCATGACCATGCGCACGCCGAGCTTTTCGGCCTGGGTGCGACTGGCAGGCTGGTAGGGTTGCCCCTGAAATTGCATCTGTCCGGTGGTCGGCGTGACCAGCCCGCCGATGATTTTCGACAGCGTGCTTTTGCCCGCGCCGTTTTCCCCGGTCAAGGCCAGCACTTCCCCGCGCATGAGCGTCAGGTCGATGTCACCGAGTACGGGTTGGGCGTAGGTTTTGCCAATACCACTGACAGATAGAACAGCGGCCTGAGCAGACGCTGACATAACGATCTCCACGCACCTGCCCTCACGGGCAGGCGGTACATATTTGGAAAACTGCGGGTTTGGAATGAGTTGGCTGAGAAACCAGGCCGGCTTATTGCGGCTTGGTCACCAGCTCGACCGGGGTTTCGATCACGCCGTTGGTGATCTCGAGCTTCTCGCCCCTGACCATTTTCAGGGCGGTGTCGATACCGAACACGGCCTGACGCGCCGCGAACTGGTCGGCGGTGGCCAGAATGCGGCCGTCTTTGAGCATCGGCTTGATGGCGTTGATGTTGTCGTAGCCGACGACCTGAACCTTGCCCGCCTTGCCTGCCGCACGCACTGCCGAGACCGCGCCGAGCGCCATGCTGTCGTTACCGGCCAGCAGCGCTTTCAGGTTCGGGTACTCGTTGAGCATGGCGGACGCCACCGCATTGCCCTTGTCGATTTCCCAGTTACCGGACTGCGTGGAAACGATCTTCATCTGCGCAGCGTCCATCGCGTCCTTGAAGCCCGCGGTGCGTTGCTGCGCGTTGGTGGTGGTCGGCACGCCTTCGATGATGCCGACTTCAGCACCCGCCGTCAGCTGCTTGGCCAGGTAGTCGCCCACCAGCTTGGCGCCCTTGCGGTTGTTCGGGCCTACGAAAGGCACTTCCATGCCCTTGCTTTTCAGCACCTCGGCGTCAAGCTGGTTGTCGATGTTGACGACTTTGATGCCCGCGTCCATGGCCTTTTTCAGGACCGACGCCAAGGCCTTGGAATCGGCCGGGGCGATGACCAGCGCGTCGACTTTCTTGACGATCATCTGGTTGACGATGTCGATCTGCGCGGCGGTGTCGGATTCGTTCTTGATGCCGTTGGAAATCAGGTCAAAATCAGCGGAATGCTCTTTTTGATACACCTTGGCGCCGTCTTCCATGGTCAGGAAGAATTCATTGGCCAAGGATTTCATCACCAGCGCAACGGTCGGCTTTTTCGCGTCGTCGGCAAAGGCAGATGAAAGAGGCAGGGATGCAGCAGAAGCGGTAAGCATGGCAACAGCAAGAAGACGTGCAGCGAATGGCAGCTTCATGGATCACTCCGACATTATGATTGTTGTTATCGGCAGCGTTTACGCGTCAAGGACAGCTCGACGGAATCGCAAACGTTTGCGTGACCGAAACTATGGGAAGCGCCGGGGCGTTTGTCAACTCAGTAAAGCAGGAATTTTAGAGCGGGCCATGTATCGCCCTGCTCCTCCGATTGCCGTCGCAACGCGCATGGCCTGCGCCCTGAATCGGAGGATAGAAAGGAAGGGTGAATCATGCAGCTAAGCTTAAGCACGCTCTTGGTAAGCGGTCGAACGGCGGCCGGCAGCATGCTTTTCCAGACCGTGTTTAAGCGTTCCAATCAGATTGGCGATAGCCCGACTGGAATTGAGCGAGCTGACCGGAATACCCGCAGCAAGCAGATCTGCGTGGCCCCTCTCGCGATCGAATATCTGCACCATTAATTGATCGTTGGCATCGATGGTGCACTTGCACTTGGCAGGCAGGAAGCCTGATTCGACGATATGGCAGAGTTCAAGTGTGGAGATCATGGCAAATTTCCTTATTTAGTTATGCACGGTGGATGTCGACCGGTGCCAGCAATTCCACGAGTTTGTCATTAATGGGACGAACGGACATGACGCAGATCACCGGGTACGCGTCCCCTGAATTCTCAAGAGGATTCCTTTCGCGACAACGCGCCGCTGAACGCTGCGGTTTCAGCCGGTTGGATGGCGTAAATAGCACGGGTTTGACGGCATCATGCAGGAAACAAATCAGTAAGCTGAGCGGCTCGGAAATGGCCATTAGCCAATATCCTTGCGCGGCAGTGAACTTATCACGCGCGGGACGGCCAGAGGGGCTCGCACTGCAACATGGCAGTCGCTGCACAAGCAAGCTTTCTACAGTATTTGGAGCGCAAGATGGGTCGGGGCAACAACGAGTTTGAGTTCTGGTGGGGCACGTCAGGCCCGTGGGTCGAGCCGCCGAATGTGCGCCGCAGCGGGACCAGCGGTGTACAGCGCGTGGTCCACGATGGCAAGACGTTCTACGTCAAACGCCAGACCGGCCATTTGTTTCGCAGTTTGCGCTACCCCACCGGGCGCCCGACTGCCCTGCGTGAAGGCATCGCGCTGACAAAACTTGAAGAGCTCGGCATCAACGCGCCACGCCCTGTGTTTTATGGCGCTCGCAAGGTTGCCGGCGTCTGGCAAGGCGTTCTGGTCACGAAGGATCTGGGTGGCTTCATCGATCTCGACACCTGGTACGCACAGGGCGGCGCCGCCACGCTGAGCACCGAGCAACATCAGCGACTCTTCAAGCGTCTGGCTGAAACGCTGGCGAAAATGCACTTGGGGAAGTGGCAGCACGGCTGCATGCGCTCCAAGCACATTTTCATCAAGGCAACCGTCACTGACACGCGCTTTGACTTCGAACTGGCGCTGCTGGATCTGGAAAAATCCCACGGGCGAATCACCGCGATGGGTGCCGCCCGTCACGACATTCCGCAGCTCAGAAGGCATTCATTCTGGGATGAGTCCCAATGGCAGTACTTTCTGTCGTGCTACGAGCAGGCGATGGGCCGAGCCGTCTAGACGACGCAGCCGCCCTTCATGCCATGGAGCAAGCGGCATGAAGGGCTCAATCCATCAAGAGGCGTGACCGGCCTGCTCCCTGATCAACGCCGGCATGCGCCGATCACTAATGGCCTGCGCCACTTTCGTCGCGATATCGGCGCGGCTGAACGGCTTGGCCAGCATCTCGAAACCGGCAATCTGCTTGGACGATTCGCTGGTGTAACCGGTGACAATCAGCACCGGCAGCGCAGGCAGGACTTCGCGCAGACTCAGGGCGAGCTGCGTGCCGCTTTTCTCCGCCATCAGTTGATCGGTGACAAGTACGTCCGGCCGCAAGCCTGCGCTGACCATCTGTTCGGCAGCAGAGGGCGACGCCGCTTCGGTCACCCGATAGCCCAGGTCACGCAGTTGCAGTGCAACGGTGTAGCGGACCAGTTCTTCGTCATCCACCACCAGCACGTGAAAGGGATGATCCGCGCCAGGCGCCGGGTCTGCATCGACATCGCCGGCTGCCGGTGTCTGTAGATCGGCGCTGGAAATCGGCAGCCAGATGTCGACCCGCGTACCAAGACCCGGCGCCGACTGAATGTCAAATCCGCCCCCGGATTGCAGGGCCAGCCCTTGCACCATCGACAGCCCCAGGCCGGTGCCCTTGCCGACGCCTTTGGTTGAATAGAATGGCTCAACGCAGCGCTGCAATATGTCCTCGCTCATGCCGCTGCCGTTATCCGTTACCGTCAGCCTGACGTAGCAACCTTGCGCCGGCGATGGACCCAGGCCCGCACCGTCGGCGATCACCTCGGAGCAGGCACTGATCTTCAGGTAGCCGCGTTCGGCGATTGCGTCACGCGCATTGACCGCGAGATTGAGCACGCCTAGCTCAAGCTGATGGGGATCGATGAGGATGTTCGGCAATCCTGGCGGGATCTCGACGATGACTTCAATGGTCGGCCCCAGCGAACGCTGGATGAGGTCGCGCATATCGTTGACAAGACTGTCCAGCGCCACGACTTGAGGTTTGAGCGTCTGCCTGCGGGCAAAGGTCAGCAAACGACCTACCAGGATTCGCGCGCGATCCGCCGCTTGCAGCGCAGCGTCGATCAGCCGATGGGAGCGGTCGTTGCTGACCGGCTGGCGCCGCAGCAACTCCAGCGATGTCATGATCGGCGTCAGCAGGTTATTGAAGTCATGGGCGATGCCGCCGCCCAACTGACCGACCATTTCGATCTTGCGCGACTCGTGCAGCAGAGAAATGGCCGCCTCTCGCTCGGCCACTATCGTGGCGACGCGCTGTTCGAGACTCTCGTTGAGTTCGATCAACTGATGTTCGGCGCCAACCCGCGCGGTGATGTCGACGCAAACAAACAGCAAGCCGCTGAGGTGTTGTTGCGCGTCGAGCAGCGGCGTCACGTGGGTCTGCACCCACACGACGGAGCCGTTTGCGAGGACATGGTGCTGGGTCAGTTCAAAGGGCGCTTCGGCGGTCAGGAATGTCTCGTAGAACATCGGCTGCGAATTGGCTGGCAAGTCTTTCTGTAACTCGAGGATCGAACGGCCGGCAATCGCCTGACGTTGCAGCCCCATGATCTCGCAGTAGCGATCATTGACTTGCTGGAAGACGCCTCGGTGATCACACAGCGCAATCCCGGCGCCCGCCTGCTCGAACATTCCGGCAAGTTGCGCGGAGCTGGCGTGTAGCGCCGCTTCGGACCGCATGTGGTTGATCCACTGCCAGCCAAGCTTGGCCGCTTCTTCGATGATATGGATGTCATGGGGGCTGCATACCCGCAGCCCTTCGAACTCGACCGTAAACACCCCGGCCAACGTGTCATGGCGCATCAGCGGGACATGCACAACCAGACTCGCCGTGCCGTCTGGCTGAAGTGCGCTGGCGTACGAGTCGGCCAGACCAGAATCGGCACTTGCCGCCGCTTGCACGGTGGCACCCTGACGCAACGCAGAACAGGTGTCATCGCCGACAGAGATCAGCCCTGATCGAGCCGTCACCTCACCTTGCCGGTATTCACGGCGTAGGCCGAACTCACCGACCTCGTCAGCCTCTGCTATATGGACACGGGCGGCGCCCAGCTCGCCACCGATACGCCGTATGAGGTCCGCTTCGATCTGCTCGGGGTCGTGAATGGACGGAAAAGCCTGGCCCAGCTCAAGCAGCAGCGCCTGACGACGCTCGAAATGAACGCGCTCGGTGGTTTCAGTGACAATGCAAAGCACACCGCCGACGGATCCATCGTTCTGGTGCACCGCAGAATAAGAAACGTCAAAGTAGACGGTCTCACCGTAACCGTGCCGCTCGATATAGAACGCGCGATCTTTGGCAGCAAAGGTTTGCCCGGTTTCCCGTACGCCACGCAGCAGCGGCTCGAGGTCGTCCCATAGCTCGCGCCAATTCTCGATGGCGGGACGGCCGAGGGCGCGGGGATGTTTCTCGCCAATGCTCGGCGCATAGGCGTCGTTATACAGCGCCACGAATTCGGGCCCCCAGAAGAGCACGATCTGCGCCTGCACAGGAAGAATCGTGCCCATCAGGGCTTTTAGACTGTCCGGCCAGTCAGAGGGCAGGCCGAGGGGCGAGCCGTCCAGCAATGAGGACTGAAGCAGATCACCGACCGCACCGCCGTTGGCAAGGAAACGCAGGGGTGCTGCGCTGAACCCGGTGTTGGGTGGGGTATCCATAATTAGGGCCTGACAGGAAATATCGTGAGCTGATAGCCTCGTTTAGAGCGACGTTAATGCGAATATGTTCCACTCAGATTGGCACGACTTTGCATACAGCCGGGCCTGGTGGCCATGCCAGCCGGGCCCTGACGTGGCTCAATCCTCTTCTTTGACGGTGGCTACCTCGTCAGCGCGAACGCGGATGGTTTTGCCGGAGATGTCTTCGAACTCATAAAAGCCGTCTTTGCTCTTGGTCTTTGGCGCATCCTTGGTCACGTACTGGGTACCGTTTTGCAGGGTGACCACGGTGGACGTGGAGCAACCTGCCAACGCTGCACAGCAGGCGAACGCGACCGGCATCAGCAATGATTGAATCTTCATAAAGCCTCCTGATTTGCATGACTCGTGCGCAGTGCGATGAGCGCTGAATCGTCGTGTAGCAGATCAGATCAGCCGGATCGACTTTGGTTCGCGGCCCGAACAATCAGCCGAAAAATCAGCGGCTTGAGTCAATCACGGTTTTTGTCTGATCCGTAGTTGCGAAACGTCTGACACTCAAATACTGTATGCGCATACAGCAAACAGGAGGGTCACTTCGTGTCTGACACTAATGCAGCAACCGCAGCATCGCCAGGACACTACGAGCGCATGGCCGTGCGGGTGCAGAAAATCATCAATTCCCAGAGCGCGCAGAAAGCCCGCGCGGCACTGATTTTTCGGCTGGCGGATGAGCTTGAGGACGACTGGAAACAGTTGCTGGAAGAGATTGACGAGAACGACAACGTGACCCTGGCCTGGCGAGACGACGGCGGTGTGCAGATTTTCTGGACAGTGCCCAAGGAAGACTGACCTGCAAACCGCCCCACCCCCTTGATGAATTACCCAGTTGGAAAACATGCTTAGATTTTGTGTCGCACTGCTTTGGGCTTTTACCTTCCTGCAAACCGCTTCCGCTGACGTCAACATTGGCACCTGGAACCTGGAGCACTTGAGCGTGCGCCCGAACAAGGACTTCCAGGGCATTGCCAAGGTCGCGCAGAAGGTCGATTTTCTCGCCGTTCAGGAACTGATGAGCGAAGACGCGCTGGAGGCGCTGGCCAAGGAGCTGACCCGGCAGACGGGCAAGCACTGGAGTTCGATGGCATCCCACGCCGTCGGCCGCTCTTCCTACAAGGAAATGTACGGATTCGTCTGGCGGGATGACGCCGTTGCCTATGAGGACGGCGCCGTGAGCTACCTCGACCGCAGCGACACCTTCGAGCGCGAGCCCTACTCTGCGCAGTTCCGCTCACTCAAGGACGGCAAGACCTTTGTCGTGGCCACCGTGCACATCCTGTATGGCAAGAACCAGGCGGACCGTTCTTCGGAAATCGTCGCCCTGTCCAATTACTGGACCTGGCTGCAAGAGACCTACCCCGGCAACAACCAGATCATGCTGATGGGTGACTTCAACACCCCGCCCAACTCGCCCGCGTGGGACAAGCTCGACAAAAGCGCCAGGCCGCTGGTACTTGATGGCGCCAGCACGCTGTCGACCAAGGATGGGAAATTCGCCAACCTTTACGACAACATCTTCATCAGCAAGCAGTCGGCGATCCGGGTGAACAAGGTCGAGGTGTTCGATTACCCGAAATTCCTCGGCCTGACCCACGCCAAGGGCCGTGACAGCGTGTCCGACCACGCACCGATTTTTCTCAGCGCCAGCTTGAGCGGCGGCCACGGGGCGGCCAGCGCGTCTGCCATCACCGCGCAGGCCCGGCCCACTGCGAGCAATTCAACGAAGCCCGTTGCGAGTGCCGACGGCAGCGCAGCTAACCTGACGCTGGCGATTCGCGGCAACAAGAAGACCCTGGTTTACCACCGTCCGGACTGCCCTTCGTACAACGCGATCGCCGAGAAAAATCGGGTTGAGTTCAAAAGCCCGGCGGCAGCCGAAGCGCAGCATTACCACTTGGCCGGCAACTGCCATTGATCCGCAGCTGCAGACACGAGTCCACGTTTCCGTCGCCTGGCAGACAGTGGCAGGCGACGGATAGCTGTTAAAAAACGAATGACCGCTTGAGTTATTTACGCACCGGATTGCAGGACCCAGCCCTCGTACAAGCTCCTCCTCAGATGGGTAAATCCAGGCTTCGAGGGGACTCATTTTATTCATTCAACGCTTTTGGATGCATGGCCAATATCCATATCGATATGGCACATGGCCGCCCATCGGCGAGCGATTTTAAACGCTCACAAAGGTGTGTAATTCTCTGGCGGGCCAGCCGCTCCGCAGCCTGTTGGCGGACGTCCCGCCCCGATCAAGAGGCCTTAAGATTCAATGCCATCTGGACTTGGTCAGCCTGTATCGATCTTGAAGTGAAGTGACGGTAACGACGATGCAGTCGACCTCCATGCTGTCAGGTACATGAAGGAAGTACTCACTCAACCGGCGTCATCGCGCCCCCCACAGGCTGAGACAAATGAATGACTATAAGGATTTTGAAATTCATTACTGGTTTCAAGGTGAGTTGCGGCGTTTCAACCACAAGGGAAACCATCTTTGCGAAAGTGACGCGCTGCATTTCGCGACTTTGCACGCAGGGGTGGGCGCAGTCGAGGGCCACATCTGCGCGGGCCCGTTGAAACGCGCGCTGCTCTACGCCGAAGGCCTGGGCGTCACACAGGTGCAATGGAAACGCACCTGATCGAGGAAAACAGCAAACAAACGCGGATTCACGTGGTCGGAATTTACAAGCAGCGCTCATTACACCAGCAAAGCGAGGTAAACATGACCATCGATAACGCACTCAAGCAGGAAGTCCTGACCCGATTGCTGCATGCCCACCCGGCAGGCCTGGGTAAAGAAATTCTGGACAACTACCGAGGGGAGAACGCCGTTGCAGACACCCTTGAGCATTTGCAAGAGGCCGGGTTGATTCATGACGGTTGCGTTAACCGCCCTGCCGACGGCGATCGCACGTTGAAGTACCCCGTAAAACTGAGTTCCTCCGGCGTCGTGGCTGCCAAGCACCTGGAAGCTGAGCCTTCTAAACAGTAAGTTTTGCGCAGGCAACAAAAAAACCGGCCAAGGCCGGTTTTTTCAGGTGTTCGATAAAGTGGTGTTCTCCCCTGGCGCTACCTGCACTGATCATCCTAAGCCTGTCAGGAAGCAGCACCACAGGGGAACGAGAACAAGCCTACAAGCCAAGTCTTGTTTTCGTCACGCCCGCTTTTGTGACTTCATGCGTCCAGACCCTGTCGCCTGGCTTTGCACCCATCGCCTGCGCTCAGACCGCCGGATAATCGCCGGTGCCATCCGGCCATGGGGTCAGCAGCTCGAAGCCGGTCTCGGTCACCACCACCATGTGTTCCCATTGCGCCGACAATGACTGATCCCGGGTGAGCACTGTCCACCCGTCTTCCAGCACATAAGTGCCCGGCTTGCCGGCGTTGATCATCGGTTCGATGGTGAAGACCATGCCGGTTTTGAGTTTCAGTCCCTTGCCTGCTGCACCGTAGTGCAGCACTTGAGGTTCTTCGTGGTATTTGCGACCGATGCCATGCCCGCAGTATTCGCGCACCACGCTGAAGCCTTCGCGGTATGCCACGCTCTGAATGGCATTGCCGATGTCGCCCAACGTCGCACCGGCTTTCACTGCGTGTATCCCTGCCAGCGTGGCCTCGTACGTGGTTTCGACCAGACGCCGGGCGAGCGGGCTGACCTCGCCGACGTAGTACATACGGCTGGTGTCGCCGTACCAGCCATCCTTGATGACCGCGACGTCGATATTGACGATGTCGCCCTCCTTGAGCACGTCATCCGCCGAAGGAATGCCGTGGCAGACGACCGTGTTGGGCGAGATGCAGGTCGTTTTGGTGAACCCGTGGTAACCGACGTTGGCCGGGATCACTTTCAGCTCGTTGACAATGTAGGCGTTGCAAATGTCATCCAGCGCTTCGGTGCTTATGCCTGGCTTGACGTGCTCTGCGATCATCGCCAATACATCTGCGGCCAGACGCCCTGCCACACGCAGGCCGACCAGGTCGGTTTCAGTCTTGATAGTAATGCTCACTGGGACACCGCCTTGGCCGGAGCCAGATCCGGTACGAGGTCGCAGGCCTGAAGGATCAACACGGCGCCGCCGGACGTTTCAGCGCGAATCAGCAGTTGGCAGATCTCGCTGTAATTGAGACCGGGGTAAAGTTCGGCCAGCATGCCCACCCGCATCCAGTGCTCAGCCTGAGCATTGATCGAGCGGCTCAGGGCCGCGCTGGCGCAGCGAATGTTGGCGTGCATCTGTTCGGAAATTTTTACCAGTCCCATAGCGACCTCGCGAAGAATATACGGAGCATATACGTTTCATATATTTTCACGCAACCGCTGCAGGCATCCCTGGGGCAAACGTCCTTAAGCCGAGCGCGATTGGGAGAACTCGGTCGCGCACTCGGAAAGCGACGTGGCTAATTGCGAAATCGCCTCGCGGTCGTCTTCGCTAAGCGCCCGGTAATGAGTAATGACCGCCCGCTCTGCCTCATTCAGTGTATCGGTGGCGATGGGCGTCCGCTCACCCGACAACACGTACATGATGTCGATGCCTTTTTTGCCAAGCGCCGCCAGGTAATCGGAGCGCGGAATGCGCTCACCGCTCTCGTACTTGCCTTGGGCATTGGCCTCTACGCCACCAATGGAACCGAAGTCCTGTTGCGACAGCCCGAGCCGTTTGCGTTCTTCTTTCAGACGTGAGCCGAGATCTTTCATAAACGAGGGTCCTGAAATTGACTATGTTCAAAGAGCAAGACCCCATTGGTCCGAGGGAGTTGCGCCCTTGGGCCCATTTGGTCAATCTTCCGAATTGACGGCTCAAGGAATCCCCTTCGTGGCCGATAGGTTCTGATGTACCGCTATTCTTTTCGAATGGCAGCCCGATTTCTGTAGTTCGGAGAACCAGACGATGATTTCTTTCTTACTGGGTTGGTTGGCGCTATCGGCCGTCGGCACCTTGATTGCGCTGGCCATGATTCGCACCGGTAAATCGCGCCAGCCTGACGCAGACGACACAGTGCGCGGTCAAACGCCCGTCCCGGTTCTGGTGCGATTCAAGCCCTGAACCAATCCCGGCTGTCTTGCCGGGAGCACGCGCCCTCACATCACTCCCCCGCGAGCTGACCCTGCTCAGTTCCAGAGCCGCTTGCATGGGCCATTGCATAGCCTGTCGCGTAGCCAGCGCTCGATGGCGCGAATGCCAGGTCGGCCTGACCGGCGCTGAACTGGCGAAGCCCTGATGCCAGGGCAAGAAAATCCTCACGCTGCATCTCGTTGCCCCACACACTGCTGAACGACGACTCGTTCTTCTGCGCAGTGAATTCCGGACGGGTGTTGGATTGATTGGTTTGCATGATCGCGCTCTTCTTCTCGATACTGTTTAAACATACAGTATTTTCAACGAACCCCGAGCGCAAGTCCTGTCGCGACGAATGGTCATGGCGATCAGGTTCGACAGTGTGATCACTCACGCCTGCCTTTCTGGCGCCAAACGGCGCCGATCCTGAAGCCAGACGCTTAAATCCGTACCAGCGCCTCGAGCCGATCAAGGTCATCTGCCGCCAACACAATCCCCTCCTTCAATGACTGTTCACGCTGACGGTAGCGGCGATCACCCGGCATGCGCTGCTGGCCGACGCCTTGCATCTGCCGGACCAGTTCTTCGCTGCGTTCGGCGAATGCCTGACCACTGCCCTTGTCCGGATCGATGACGATGATGACCTGGCCGGTCCACGGGGTTTGCGCGCCGGGCGACGTGGACATATCGAACTCGAACGAGAAATTGCCGCCCGTGAGTGCAGCTGACAGCAGCTCCACCATCATCGACAGCGCCGAACCCTTGTAACCTCCGAACGGCAGCAACGCGCCACCGTCGAGAATGGCTTTCGGGTCTTCGGTCGGCGCGCCGTTGCGATCGACGCCCATTCCCGGCGGCAGCATGCGCCCCTCTCTGGCGGCAATCTGCACGTCGCCGTGGGCGATGGCGCTTGTGGCCATATCAAATACGATGGGCTGACCGTCGGCGCGTGGCGCGGCGAAGGCGATAGGGTTGGTGCCAAACAAGGGTTTTTGTGCACCGTGGGGCACGACGCAGGTCATGCTGTTGACCACGCTCAAGGCCACCAGCCCTTCCTGAGCCAACGGCTCGACGTCCGGCCACAGCGCGGCGAAGTGATGGGAGTTGCGGATGGCCAGAATGGCGATCCCGGCGTTCCGCGCTTTTTCGATCACCAGGGCTTTCGCCGCCTGCATCGCCGGCTGGGCAAACCCCCCCATGGCATCGACGCGCACAAACGCCGCGCCGACGTCTTCGACCTTTGGCTCAGCCTGACCATCGACCCAACCCGCCGCCAGCGACGACAGATAACCCTTGATGCGGAAGATGCCATGACTGTGGGACCCGTCGCGCTCGGCGGCCGCGCAATTGGCGGCCAGTACCCGCGCCACCTCGGGCGAGGTGCCATGGCGCACGAAGATCTGCCGCAGCAGCTCTGTCAGATCGGCAAAGGAAATTGTCCGGGTGGTCTGGCTGTCGTGCATCGAAGGCATCTGAAGCTCCTTTGTGATTATTGGATGTGGAAGCGGAACAGAAAAGACAGGTGTCTGGAGACGCTCGTTTGAAGAGTAATGCCCAGCAACAAGCCGGTAAACTGCGGGCCTGCTGCAGTGGCTGCCCTGCCCTCAACCGAACAAGGATCTCACCATGGATTCCCCAACCATTGATTGCCAGACCGTCGTCCTCGGCGCCGGTATCATAGGCGTCTGTTCTGCGCTGCACCTGCAAGCGGCAGGCCAGCGGGTGGTCTTGCTGGACCGTGATGAGCCAGGCGCTGGCACCAGTCATGGCAATGCCGGCTTGATCGAGCGCTCCAGCATCGTCCCGTACGCCTTTCCCCGTGAGTGGTCGCGGCTGGCGCGTTATGCCCTCAACCGGCAGTCTTCCCTGCGGTTCAGCCCGGCCTGGCTGCCAACGATCGCGCCCTGGCTGTTTCAGTACTGGCAGAACTCCTCCCCCGACAAACTGGCCAGCGCGAGCCGCGCAATGCTGCCGCTGATCGAACGCTGCGTCAGTGAGCATGACCTGCTGGCCGAGGCCTCAGGCATGACCTCGCTGATCCGCGCCAAGGGCTGGATCGAGTGCTATCGCGACCGAGGGGAATTTGATCTGGCAGTGGCCGATGCTCGCACTTACGACCGTCACGGGCTGCGTTATGAGGTGCTTGATGCAAGCCAGTTGCGCGATCGCGAGCCGCATCTGAGCGGGGCCTTGGGCGCCATCCACTGGCTCGACCCGAAAAGCGTGATCGATCCCGGTGCACTGGTCCGCGGTTATGCGGCGTTGTTCGTTGAGCGCGGCGGCCTGTTGCTCAAGGGTGACGCGCGCAGTCTTCGTCAGCACGACGACAGCTGGCAGGTAGAGACCCGCGAGGGGCTGATGCGGGCGCAAAACGCAGTGGTCGCGTTGGGGCCGCAATCAACGGAGGTGACCGCCCGCTTTGGATACCGCATTCCCCTGGGGATCAAGCGCGGCTATCACATGCATTACGCAGCAAAACCAAATGAGCCGTTGCAGCACTCGATCATCGATGCCCAGGCGGGCTATGTGCTGGCGCCCATGGCGCGGGGTATCCGACTGACTACAGGCGTCGAGTTCGCCGCACCCGACGCGCCCATCAACGAGATCCAGCTGCGCCGCTGCGAGGCCATCGCCCGAACGCTTTATCCGTTGGGCGAGCGGCTGGATGCCGAACCGTGGCTGGGGCGTCGGCCCTGTTTGCCGGACATGCGCCCTGTCATTGGACCGGCGGCGTCGCACAAAGGGCTGTGGTTCAACTTTGGGCACGCGCACCACGGTCTGACTCTGGGCCCGGTGACCGGTCGATTGCTGGCGGAGATGATGAGCGGCGCCAAGCCCTTTACCGATCCCGCGCCTTACAGCCCGGACCGATTCGGGTAAACCTCGGCGCGCCGCTGACTATTGCGCCTGCAACCGCTTCTGAAAGAACAAGCGCTGGTGCCCGGGCGGATAGTCATCCAGCCGACCAAACTGTTCATAGCCATGCTTGCGGTAGAACTCCGGCGCCTGGAAATCAAAGGTGTCGAGCCAGACGCCAACGCAGCCCCGCTCGCGGGCGAGGTCTTCGGCCATCGCCATCAACTGGCTGCCCATGCGCTGGCCCCGGGCCTGTTCAGGTATCACGAGCAGTTCGATGAACAGCCAGCTGTAAAGAATGCGGCCGTGGGGGCCGCCGAGCACGGCGTCGGTCTGTTCGTCGCGGACAAACAAGGCAAACTTTTCGTGCTTGCCGTCGCCTGCCATGGCCGCGTTGTAGGCCCTCAGTGGTTCAAGGATCTGCAGGCGTTCTTCTTCGGAGGGGTTGGATTTGAATTCGATACGGACACTCATGCGTCGCTTCCTGCTGACGGAAATGGGGACGCCAAGGTTGTCGGATATGCGGAAGGGAGTAAAGCGGCGAGAGGTTAAAGCAACGGAGCAGAGGGAATCAGTGAGAAGGGATGTGGAAGCCCCGGGGGCCTCCACACGCGCTAAAGCGCAGGGTCGATCAGTCTTTCTGGTCGCGCAGGACGTTACCGGAAGTGCCGTCGATGCGGAATTCGTAGGTCAGGCTGTCAGCTTTGCGGCCTTCGCCTTCCCAGTAGCCTTTGTCGTCGGCTTCGATGCTGTAGATCTCTGTATAACCTGCCGACTTGGCTTTTTCGATCGCTTTTTCGATGGTGATCCAGCCAGCGCCCGGTTTGTCCGCCAGGGCGAACTGTGCGGTGGTCAGCGCAGCGGTGGCGAGAACGGCAGCGGTAAGTTTCTTGATCATGATTGAACTCCATTTCCCTTTGCGGGCTTTTTGAATGCGAAATTTTGGAGTTCGTGACCGGAAAATAAGTTCATCCGAGGTTTTGTAACCGCTTGATGCTGCCGAATGGATACCACCGCAGACAGCGGTTTAACGCTGCGCGAACGCGGATCAGCGCTTGACCTTGCGACGCAGCACACCGTTCAACACCACCACGACAACAGCAACGAAGATCGCAATGTATTGAAAGGTCTTCTCGCTGAGCACGCCGGTGTTCTGTAAATGGGACAGCCCAAGCATGATCGCCAGAACGCTCAAGGCGATGATGATCGAATAAATCAGACGCTGTTTGTTGGTCATTACGGGATTCCTGAAAACCGGTCGAGATGTGGGGCGCAGTACAAATGTGCGGACATGGTACCTGCTCGGGTCGGCGCTGGCACGCCACCGCCTGCGCCGGGGCTGTGTCAGGCCACGTCACCGCTGCGGCGAAGCGTCTCGGCCGCTGATTTCCGTCACTTTCACGTGGTTTAATACGCGCACTTTTTAGTCGCTGAAGCATTTCAGGGCTGCAGGACGTGTCTGCCAACAACGCAGACTTTTCCTCCCCCCTCTTTCAACAAGGAGTCCCCAATGCCCCATGAAGGCAGCCTGTTGCAGGCCGCAGTCGTGTTCCTGCTCGCCGCCGTTCTCACGGTTCCTCTGGCCAAACGTCTGCAACTGGGCGCCGTGATCGGCTACCTGATCGCGGGTGTGATCATTGGCCCGTCTTGCCTCGGCCTGATCGGCGACCCGCAGAGCGTCGCGCACATCTCCGAGCTGGGCGTGGTGCTGTTGTTGTTCATCATTGGCCTGGAGTTGTCGCCGCGACGACTCTGGACCATGCGCAAATCGGTGTTCGGTGTCGGCATGGCACAGGTACTGCTAACGGGGGTGGTGATTGGCGCGGTCGCGTTGCTGGGCTTCAATCAGCCGCTGAACAGCGCCGTGGTGCTCGGCCTGGGGCTGGCGTTGTCATCGACCGCCTTTGGTCTGCAAAGCCTGGCCGAACGCAAGGAGCTCAACGCACCCCACGGTCGCCTGGCCTTCGCCATTCTGCTGTTCCAGGACATCGCGGCCATTCCGCTGATCGCGTTGGTGCCGATGCTGGCAGGCGGTTCTCACGATGCCGGTTCCGGCGATTCCCTGCGTCACGGCCTGCAAGTGCTCGGCGGCATCGCCATTGTCGTGGTCGGCGGTCGTTACCTGCTGCGGCCGGTGTTTCGCATCGTCGCCAAAACCAAACTGCAGGAAGTCTCCACGGCGACCGCTCTGCTGGTGGTGATCGGCACGGCGTGGCTGATGGACCTGGTGGGCGTGTCCATGGCGCTGGGGGCATTTCTTGCCGGCCTGCTGCTGGCGGATTCCGAATACCGTCATGAGCTGGAAGCGCAGATCGAACCGTTCAAAGGCCTGCTGCTGGGGCTGTTCTTCATCAGCGTCGGCATGGGCGCCAACATCGGCCTGCTGATCAACTCGCCACTGACGGTGCTGGGCCTGACGCTACTGCTGATCGGCTTGAAGTTGCCGTTGCTGTTCTTCGTCGGACGTCTGGCGGGCGGGCTCGGCAAGCAGAGCGCGCTGCGCCTGGGGCTGGTCCTGGCCGCGGGCGGTGAATTTGCGTTCGTGGTGTTCAAGATCGGCCGCGATCAGGGCCTGTTCGATGCCGCGTTGTACGACACGCTGGTGCTGACGATCACCTTGTCGATGGCGCTGACGCCATTGCTGCTGCTGGCACTGTCGCGCTGGCTCAAGCCCAAGACGGTGATCAAGGAAGTGCCGGCAGAGTACAAGGAAATCGAATCGGACAACCCGCGCGTGGTCATCGCGGGCATGGGCCGGATGGGGCAGATCGTTGCGCGTATTCTGCGCGCGCAGAACATCCCGTTCATTGCACTGGACACCTCGGTGGAAACCATCGAGTTCACCCGCAGTTTCGGTAATGTGCCGGTGTTCTATGGCGACCCGCTGCGTCCGGAAATCCTGCGCGCCGCGAAGGTGGACCAGGCCGAATATTTCGTCATCGCCACGGACGACCCGGACACCAACATCAAGACCGCCGAGCTGGTGCGCAGGCTCTACCCGCACATGAAGATCATTGCTCGCGCTCGTAACCGCCAGCACGTTCACCGCTTGCTGGACCTGGATGCCGAGGCGGTGCGGGAAACCTTCTATTCGAGCCTGGAAATGACCCGGCGTACGCTGATCGGCCTGGGCCTGAGTGAAACCCAGGCGGCCGCGCGCATTGATCGGTTCAAGCGCCACGACGAACAAGTGCTGAATCGCCAGCACCTGATCTACGATGATGCCGCGAAGGTCATGCAAAGCGCGCTGGAAGCCCGGACTGAATTGTCCGAGCTGTTCGAATCCGACCGGATCGATGAGGAAGCGAGTGACGCGCAGCCTGCCGCCAAGGCTAAAAAATAGCGGCCTAGGGCTGGGCCTTCTTGCGAAGGCTCAGCCTCTCAGCCCATGACCTCGCTCAGCGGAATGAAGTTGAGCAGGTCGCCCTCCGCCACCGTCGTGCCTTCTACGATCTCGATCAGCCCGTCGGCCCAGGCGGCGCTGCGCAGCACACCCGAGCTCTGATTGCGGTAGGCAACCAGGCGGCCCTGTTCAAGGCGTCCGCGCAAGTACTCGCGCCGGCTTCCCGGTTTGGTCCAGACGAATGCAGCAGGCACCTGGAATTGCAGCGGCTTGACGGCCTGCACGCCGAGGCGTCTGAGCAGATAGGGCCGGGCCAGCAGTGCGAAGGTCACCAGCGTGGAGGCCGGATTGCCCGGAAGGCCGATCACCGGCACGCCACGGAAATGGCCGAACGTCAGCGGCTTGCCCGGTTTGATCGCCAGTTTCCACAGCGCGATCTCGCCCTCTTCACGCAGCGCGTGACCGAGAAAATCCGCTTCGCCGACGGACACGCCGCCCGTGGAGAGGATCAGGTCGACGTCGTTGAGGCTGCCCAGCGCCGCGCGGGTTTTCTCGAGGTTGTCGGGAAGGATGCCCGCATCGACCACTTCGCAGCCCAGTCGCGCCAGCCAACTGCACAGCAGCACGCGATTGCTGTTGTAGATCTGCCCCGGGCCCAACGGCTGCCCCGGCTCGATCAACTCATCGCCGGTGGACAGCACGGCCACCCGGGCGCGGCGCACAACCTGCACCTGGCCAAAACCCATGGTCGCAGCGAGGCCCAGTTCGATCGGGTTCAGGACCGTGCCCGCATCCAGCACCTTGTCGCCGACGGTGGTTTCCTGGCCTTTGGGGCGGATGTTCTGACCGGTGCTCAACGGTTCGAGAAAGCGCACGGTCGCGTCCGCTTGAACCTCGGCATTTTCCTGCATCTCGACGCAGTCAGCCCCTTCAGGAACCGGCGCGCCGGTGAAGATTCGCGCGCAAGTGCCCGGCTGTAACGGCTCGGGCGCTTGCCCGGCGAAGATCCGCTGGCTCACTGGCAACGGCTCGCCGGTCCAGTCCGCCACGCGCATCGCGTATCCGTCCATGGCGCTGTTGGGCCACGGCGGCAAATCCAGCGTCGAAATCAGATCCTCAGCCAGCACGCGCCCCTGGGCATCGGCCAGCGCCACGGTTTCACGGTCGCTGATCGGCGCGTTGGCGGCCAGATCCATCAACCGCTGCATGGCCTCTTCGACCGGCATCAGGCGACTCATTTCAGTTGCGCTCATGGAGGCTCACCCGCGGGTCGCGCAGGGTTCGGCCTTCTTCAGGTGCGGCACGAAATTGCACGGGCGGAAGCTGTTGTTCAACTGATCGGCGAGGATGCCGTCCCAGCCGGTGCGCACCGCGTTGGTCGAGCCCGGCAGGCAGCAGACCAGCGTGCCGTTGGCCAGACCGGCAAGGGCGCGGGATTGAATGGTCGAGGTGCCAATGTCGGGCAGGGAAATCTGGCGGAACAGCTCGCCAAAGCCGTCCACCTGTTTGTCCAGCAAACAGGCCACGGCTTCCGGGGTGCTGTCGCGACCGGTGAAGCCGGTGCCGCCGGTGATCAGCACGACTTGTACTTCATCGTCGGCGATCCAGGTCGCCACCTGGGCGCGGATCTTGTACAGGTCATCCTTGAGCAACACGCGCTCGATCAGGCCATGGCCTGCAGCGGTCAGGCGGTCGACGAACATCTGGCCGGAGGTATCGGTTTCAAAAGTACGGGTGTCACTGACCGTCAGAACAGCGATGTTCAAGGGTACGAAAGGCGAGTCTGCCTTGGCTTTCATGGCGAGGTCCGGTTGTAGAGGAAACAGGGCGGTGTTATATCACAGCACCTGCTTTTTTCCGCGCCAACCGAGCTGATCATGACCCCTTCCGAAGCCCTCCCGCCCTGCTCTATCCTGCTGCTTGCCGGAGGCCAGGGTCGGCGCATGGGCGGGCGTGACAAAGGCCTGATCACCTGGCGTGACAAGCCTTTTATCGAGCATTTATATGGGCTGGTGCGACCGCTCACGGACGATGTGATCGTGTCGTGCAACCGCAACCGCGAGCAGTACGCGCGCTACGCCGACCAACTGGTGGAGGATGAGCAACAGGACTTCCCCGGCCCTTACGCGGGTATTCGCGCCGGCCTTGCCGTGGCCAGACATGGCTATCTGCTGGTCATCCCCTGTGACATGCCACTGCTGGATCGTGAGATTCTCGACGGCCTGCGCCAGAGCGCGGCCACTTCCGGAACGCCAGTCATGGTCCGCCAGGGCGAGCAGTGGGAACCGCTTCTGTGTTGCATTCCCACCTGCCACGCACAAGTGTTCGAACAGCATTGGCGGGAAGGACAGCGCAGCCCGCGCCGGACCCTGGCAGAGTTGCGCGCCGTCGGGTTGCAGTGCGAGGCCGACGACCCGCGCCTCGCCAACCTCAACACGCCGGATCTATTGACCGAGATCAAGGCCTGAGCGCAGCGGGCAGGTTTCATGGAACTTTGCCGTTACACTCTGCGTCAGACACATCACTAAATAAAATTCCCGGAGACACAGCAATGAAACAACGGACTCTTCCTGCCGCCTTTCTGCTCGCGCTGAGCCTTGCCGGTCTTGCCGGTTGCTCGTCGCCCACCGTGATCACGCTGAACGACGGCCGTGAAATCCAGGCAACCGACGAGCCGAAGTTCGATGAAGAGTCGGGCTTCTACGAGTTCAAGCAGCTGGACGGCAAAGAAACCCGCATCAACAAGGATCAGGTTCGCACCGTTAAAGAACTGTGATGCCGGCTTGATCGCGAGGGTTTGAACACACCGTCGCAGAGAGCAAAAGACCCGCCAATCGAGCGGGTCTTTTTTTGCCTTAAATAACCCGCAGCCCTATCCAGCGCGCTACCAATCCAACGTGATCCGGCTTTCGAATACCCGCTCCTGCCCCGTCACCGGATCAACAAAGCGCAATCCCTGGGCAAGGAGTTTCAGCGGGTTGGCGTAGTCGTCCACGGCGTCCTTGAGCACGTCGGGATAGAACGGGTCATTGCAGATGCCAGCGCCCAGGGCGGCCATGTGCACGCGCAACTGGTGTTTTTTCCCCGTCACCGGATACAGCGCGTACCGCCAGAGCCCGCCCTTTTTTTCGCTGACCACAACCCGGGTTTCCGTGTTGCTCGGGCCCTCGCCCTCTTGCATGCGAAAGAAGGGTTCGCCATCGACCAGGCGGCTTTTGTGAACACGCGGAAACGCCATGTCCGGGAGCGCAGGCGCTATCGCCTCGTAGCGCTTTTCAATCTGCCGGGTCGGAAACAGCGCCTGATAGGCCGACCGCGTCTGCTTGTTGGCCGAGAACAGCACCAGCCCTGCCGTATGCCGGTCGATGCGGTGCAAAGGCACCAGATCGGGATTGTCGAGGGTACGGATCAACCGTCGCAGCAGGGTCTGCTCAACGTACTCGCCCGCCGGTGTGACGGGCAGAAAATGCGGCTTGTCAGCGACCACAAGATGCTCGTCGGCATACAGGATCGACTCCTGCACCGGGATCGGCGTCTCGTTGGGCACTTCGCGAAAGTAATGGATGCGCAGGCCTTCGCGGTACGCAAGCTCCACGGCGATCGGCTGGCCGTCAGCGTCAAGCACTTTGCCCCGCGCGATCCGGTCAAGCCACTGCTCGCGGCTGATGGCACTGAAGCGCTCGCACAGGCAATCGAGCACCGTCCGCCACGGTCCGGGCGGCAGATACAACGTGCTGGCTTGACGGTGGGCAGCGGTAAATACAGGTGCGGACATAAACAGCTCAGAATAAAAGTGGTGATAGCAGCAAGGCTGGCATTATCTACGCCGAAGAACCTTTGCGCGACCGCGCAGATAACGGCTTTGCCGGAAGGCTCTAGCCCGGGCGATACAGAAGTGCGCGACGTTATGCCGCACGGAAAACCGGCGCCAGTTGTCTGACAACCGCGGTCCCGCGCTGGATGCGCAAAATGATTTGTCCTAAAATGTTTCGAAATCGGCAAGCAGGCGCGAATCCGAGCGGACACGAACTTCTACGTGACTGAAATCGAAAACGCCTGCCAGACCTGAAACCCATAAAAAGAAAGCCCGTCATCGACGGGCTTTTTTCGTTTTCAGCGTTTGTGTCGCGCGTCGAGCGCCAGTGCCCACGACTTTTTCTTTCGCCACTTTTGAGGTTACGCCCATGTTGGTTCAATTCTTCCAATGGATCAAACGTCTCTCCACCGGGACTTCTTCGCAGAACGACGAAAACTACTCCCAGTCGTTTTCCAACGAGGACCATGACGTGGGTCGCTGGACGTTCATGTCGGTGTTCATCGTACTCACCCTGAGCCTGTACATCGTCGCCGGCCTTGGCTACTACGCCAAAGTGCACGTCTGGGACGGCATGACCGACGAGCAGAAAGCCGCCGTCGCTCAAGCCATGGTGGTCGACACGCAATACCTCTGAAGCCAGTCAAGGCGCGCGCGGTTATGCACTCATCCCACGCGCGTCAGTCCCTCAGAAACAGCACAACCTGATCGGTGTCGAACGGCCAGTCCAGTTCGGCACCGGTGTCTGCCCGCCTCAGCACGGGAATCCTCAGGCTATAGGTTTCGTAGCACGCCTCGCTCTCGGCGATGTCGACCAGCTCCACCATCAAGCCGTGCTCTACCAGCGGCATCAGTTCGGCTTCGGCCACCTCGCACACATGACACCCCAACGTTCCAAACAGCTGACATTCCGGTGGCATGGCCAGGCCCCTCTGTGGCTGTGATTCCAAGGGTTTGATCTGGAAGTCTAGAGCTGGCCGCGAACACCGTCGAGCCTGCGCAGGCTTCTCGACCGTCCTCCCGTCGCCCACCCACACTGGAGCGCGACGTCCGGCGGGCGCACCGGAACAGCGCAGAAACCACTTCAGGCGAAACGGCAGTCCTGTTCACGCGATTGGAATGAACCTTCAGGAATGCGCCATACTCGAAACCCCATATCGTCATCCCCTAAGGAGAAAACCATGGCTCGACCTACAGCAGACAAAGCCCAGGACATATTGATGTCTGACTTCCAGACGCTGGTTGCCGATACGGAAAAATTGCTGGCGCACACGGCCTCTCTGGCCGGTGAACAGGCCGACGAACTGCGCGAGCAGATCCGCGAGAGCCTGGTTCGTGCACGCGAAACCCTCAAACTGACCGAAGAAACCCTCCGCGCCCGCGGCAAGGAAGCGGTCATCGTCACCGAGGACTATGTGCAGAACAACCCATGGCAATCGGTAGGCATTGCAGCTGGCGTCGGCTTCCTGCTGGGCCTGTTGGCCACCCGGCGCTAACGGCCATGACGCAGCCGACAGGTCCAACCGGGACCGATCAATCCTCTTCGCCGCGGCGGCTGGGTGCGGCTTTTCTGGGGCTGTTGCACACCCATGTCGAACTGTTCGGCATCGAGCTTCAGGAACAGAAAGCCCGTACGGTCAGGCTGTTGCTGTTCGCAGGCCTGGCGCTGGTTTTCGCGTTGCTGCTGCTCATCGGCCTGTCCGCGTTGCTGCTGATTCTGGTCTGGGACAGCTATCGCCTGTACGGAATCATCGGCCTGTGCGGGTTATACACCCTGGCGGCATTGTTCTGTGCAATGCGCCTGAAGGCAGCTGTTTTCGATGAGTCCTCACCCTTCCATTCGACACTGGAAGAACTGGCAAACGACCGCGAGCGACTGATGCCATGAGCGCACCTCAATTGCCCCAGACCCACAACCGTCGCGAGTTACGCAAGGCGCTGATCCGGCTGCGCATGGAGATGCACCGACAAGAAATCCGGCAGGAATCCTCGCGCTTGATGCATCCCCTGCAACGCATGCGTGGCATGGCTTCAGACCTGCCTGGCTCCCTTGGCATCAAGCATGGGCCGCTGTGGGGCGTCGGTGCTGTCACCCTGCTGGGATTTCTCACCGGCAAGGGCACTCGCAGTAAAAAAACCGGCAGCGTTACCCGCCTGATCAAATTCAGCGCAACTGTTTTGCCGTTAATCAAAATGGCGCTGCAAAACTCCTCCCGCCGTCGCTAAAAGCCTTCTGGCTGCATTCTTGCTAACAATCCGCGCCTTGCCCGATATTCGTATCGGGCAAGGCGTCGGTGTTTGTCGAGCGAAAATCCCACAGCCAAGCCTTCGCCACCACCGCTTCAATCAATCTTCACTAAGGAGGCCCCGTGTTCGATGGGCAACCGCTCGCCTGTTTTCAGCCGTTCATCGACACCGCAACAGGCCGCGTTGCCGGCGTTGAAGCACTGGGCCGCCTGCGCCAGGCAGACGGCAGCCTGCAATCGGTCGGTCCTTTGTTTGCGGATCCGCGGCGCCCGGCCGTGCAACTGCGTCGGCTGGATCGTCAGATTCGCGACAATGCCCTGAGCCGGTTGCATGAAGCGCCGAGCGACTGGTTCCTGAGCCTGAACATCTCGCCTCGATGGATCACCCGCCTGCGCCACGATGAATCGCCGCCCAGCCTCAAACAATTGCAGACCTACGGCATTCCTGCAGAACGTATCGTCTTTGAGATCACCGAATTGAGCGGCGACGGCCAGCGGCTGAAGGACGTCGTCGCTCGCTACCGCGACGCCGGGGCACGCATTGCCATCGATGATTTCGGCGCCGGCTATTCGCAGCTGGACCGGGTGCTTGCGCTGCAACCTGACATCCTCAAACTCGACATGCGTCTGTTTCAAGCCGCGGCGCGGGGCGGCCCCAGCAGCGATGTGGTCAAAGCCCTCGCGCAGATGGCCGAGAAAACCGGCTGCTGGATCATCGCTGAAGGTGTCGAGACCGAGGCCGAACTGGACTTCGCTCTTGAGTGCGGCTCGCGCTACGTTCAGGGCTATCTGTTTGCGCCGGCGCAGTTGTCTTTCTTCGAGGCCGATGCGTTCGTCGAGCGCTTCGCTGCCCTGCGCGATCGTTACGTGATGAAGAAAGTCGCCGAGCGTGAACAGCTGATGACGCTGCGAAGGCAGGTCACGCAACTGATGTCCCGGCTGCAGAGCTGGGCAGAGAACGATGCGCCGCTGAGCGACTTGCCTCAAGTCACGGAATTCCCGTGGCTGCTGCGCTTTTATCAGTGCGACCGCCACGGCACGCAGCTGACGCCCAATCTGGAATGGCGCAACGGCGCGTGGAGCCCGGATGCTCGGTATCTGGGCCATAACTGGTCCTGGCGGCCCTATTTCTATCACTTGCTGGCCGAGGGCTGGCACGAGCGGCGCCTGACGCTGTCGAGCACCTACCGCGACGCCACCAGCAATCAGTACTGCCTGACGGCCGGGCAGTTCTTCGACAACGGCGAGCGACTGTTGCTGATCGATGTCGACGCGGCCGGGTTTTGAGGCTGTCTGCGGATACCCTTTCGGCGATCTTGTGCTTGCAGCGTGCGGGGTGAACCGGGAAGCTAGCGTGGTAATCATTCGACGGAGTACCGGCCTTGGATTGGCAAACCCTGCTCACCCGCGAGCGCCTTGGCAAGACCCTCCACAGCCCTGAGGAACTGGGGCGCAGTCCCTTCCACAAGGACCACGACCGGATCATCTTCTCCGGCGCATTTCGCCGGCTTGGCCGCAAGACTCAAGTTCACCCGGTCACCAGCAATGACCATATTCACACGCGCCTGACCCACTCGCTGGAAGTCAGCTGCGTCGGCCGCTCGCTGGGCATGCGCGTCGGCGAGACCCTGCGCAGTGCCCTGCCCGACTGGTGTGACCCCAGCGATCTGGGCATGGTCGTGCAATCGGCCTGCCTGGCCCACGACATCGGCAACCCGCCGTTCGGACACTCTGGGGAAGACGCCATTCGCAACTGGTTCAAACAGGCGGCAGGCCGTGGCTGGCTGGACGCGATGAGCGAGGTCGAGCGCAATGACTTCCTCAATTTCGAAGGCAATGCCCAGGGTTTCCGCGTCCTTACCCAACTGGAATACCACCAGTTCGAGGGTGGCACGCGGCTGACCTACGCCACCCTCGGCACTTACCTGAAATACCCGTGGACGGCCCGTCACGCCGACTCGCTGGGCTACAAGAAGCACAAGTTCGGCTGCTACCAGAGCGAGCTGCCGATCCTGGAGCAGATCGCCGGCAAACTCGGCCTTCCGCAGATCGAGGACCAGCGCTGGGCGCGGCATCCTCTGGTGTACCTGATGGAAGCGGCCGACGACATTTGTTACGCGCTGATCGATCTCGAAGACGGCCTGGAAATGGAGTTGCTCACCTACGACGAAGTGGAGTCGCTGCTGCTGGGTCTGGTGGGCGATGACCTGCCGGAGACCTACCGCCAGCTGGGCCCCAATGACTCGCGCCGTCGCAAGCTGGCGATTCTGCGTGGCAAGGCCATCGAACACCTGACCAACGCCGCCGCGCGCGCTTTCGTTGAACAGCAGGACGCGCTGCTGGCGGGCACGTTGCAGGGCGATCTGGTCGAACACATGCACGGGCCAGCCAAGCGCTGCGTGTTGAACGCCAAGGACATGGCGCGCAAGAAGATCTTTCAGGACAAGCGCAAGACGCTGCATGAAATCGGTGCCTACACCACGCTGGAGATTTTGCTCAACGCCTTCTGCGGCGCGGCGCTGGAACAGTTCGGCGGGCATGAGCCGTCGTTCAAGAGCCGACGGATTCTCGATCTGCTGGGCAATAACGCACCCGACCCGAGCTGGCCGCTGCACACGTCCTTTCTCAGGGTCATCGATTTCATCGCCGGCATGACAGACAGCTACGCCAGCGAAATGGCCCGTGAAATGACCGGTCATTCCAACCCTGTCTAGCGGCGCCTTTTAGCCGTCGCGCCTTTTCGAAGGCCCTGGCAAAAGCCCGAACCCGGCCCTGAATCAGGGCCCGGATTCGGGTTTTTCACATTGGGGCTTCAGGCAATCCAACAGCAACTTCGGATATTTCCTACACAACCGTCGGAATGCCCTTATCGCTGGTCGTACATCCCTGCCGAATAATCCGCGCCTTCCGAGCCTTGGGACAACTCGACCCATTACCTCCCGAAGACACCGCCCGCCCTGCGAGCGCGCCGCCGGCCCGCCTTCAAACAGCGGCGCTCACTTCCCCTACGTCTGGAACCGCCGATGTTCACTAAAGATTTCCGAATCCTGCTGGTAGAGGATCATCCGTTTCAGCTGATCGCCTTGCAGATCCTGCTGAACAACCATGGCCTGTACCGCGTCACGCCGGCGCTCAATGCCAGCGAAGCACTCGGCGCCATGGAGCGCAGCGCCGAGCCTTATGACCTGCTGCTCTGCGACCAGCGTCTGCCAGGCATGTGCGGCCTGGAGCTGATACAGACGGCGAACCGGCGCGGATTGATCCAGCGCGCCGTGTTGCTCAGCGGCCTTGATGCGGATCCGCTGGCCAATCTTGAGTCCGAAGCCAGAGCGATGGGCCTGCCTCTGCTGGGATGCCTGAGCAAACCGCTCAACACTCTGGAGCTGATCAGCCTGCTCTCTGCGCCCGCCTGACATCGCCCGCGTGCAACCCTTTCCGGGCATAGCCCGTAATAAGCCGGGCCGCTGCCGAGTATACTTTTCATGAGGCCTGTTGTTATCGGCGCAACCGATGACTTTAAACAGGTAGTCCATGATTCGAAAATGCGTAGGGTTATTCCGATTCGAAATAAACACGCGTTTTCAAATAGCGTTAAATCAGCGGTAAACGCTGTTACGTATTAAACATTCATGACCGCCGTGTGCATCCATGTACGCACATACGCTTATTTCTGTAGGAACATTCCTATATAGCCCTTCGGGCATGATCTCTTTATGTGCGCCTTTGAACATCTGGGATAAGGTGCGCGCTTTCTTGCCACCCGTTATGGACTGATCATGAACTCAATTTTTATTATCGACGACCACCCGGTCATACGAATGGCCATACGCATGCTCCTGGAAAACGAAAATTACGAGGTGGTCGGAGAGACCGACAACGGCGTCGACGCCATGCAGATGGTCCGCGAATGCATGCCCGACCTGATCATTCTCGACATCAGTATCCCCAAGCTGGACGGGCTCGAAGTACTCGCCCGCTTCAACGCCATGAACCTGCCCTCCAAGATTCTCGTACTGACCGCCCAGGCGCCGAGCCTGTTCGCCATCCGTTGCATGCAGTCGGGCGCCTCGGGTTATGTGTGCAAGCAGGAAGACCTCAGCGAACTTGTCAGCTCGGTGAAGGCCGTATTATCCGGCTACAATTACTTTCCCAGCCAGGCCCTTGCCGCGACGATCAAAAAAGAAGGTGACCCCAATGAGCTTGAGCGCTTCAAACTCGTCAATGACCGCGAACTGATGGTGTTGCAACTGTTTGCCCAAGGGCGGACAAACAAGGAAATAGCCAAGGGTATGTTTCTCAGCAACAAAACGGTCAGCACTTACAAAACCCGTTTAATGCAAAAACTCAAGGCCAAGACTCTGGTAGAACTTATCGAGATGGCAAAACGCAATTCGCTAGTGTGAGAGACAGGATGCCAAAGGCGTTAAAGGACTATTGCATAGCAGCCGTCATTGTCTGCCTTGGCTTCGATACCCAGGCAGGCCCGCTGACGCCCGAACGCTACACGCTGCTGAGCCGCTCCAACCCGGCGCACATGGACGTGACGCTGGACCGCGCCCAGTGGCAATGGGTGCGCAACAAGCGCGAGCTGGTGGTCGGCACCTCCGCGCCGGACTATCCGCCGTTCGACATGACCCTGACCGGGCGTGACTACGAAGGCTTCACCGCCGATTACGTCGGCATCCTCGGACGCGTGCTTGACCTGCCGGTGAAGGTACTGCGTTTTGCCAGCCGCGACGAAGCGATTCAGGCGCTGAGCAGGGGCGAAATCGACCTGCTGGGAAGCGCCAATGGCTACGAGGCGGCGTCGCGCGGGATCATGCTGTCCACGCCTTACGCCGTTGACCAGCCCGTGCTGGTCACCCGCGCCGGAGAGGCGCGGCCACTGAACGGCGACCTCAACGGTTTGCGCCTGAGCATGGCTTATCACTACCTGCCCCCCGACGAAATTGCCGCGCTTTATCCCAAGGCGCGCCTGCAAACCTTTCCCTCATTTCAAAGCGCGATCAACGCCGTGGCGTTTAACCAGGCTGACGTGTTTCTGGGCGACACGATTTCCACCCATTACGTGATCAACAAGGGCTATCTGAACAACGTGCAGATGGCCAATTTCGGCAAGCATGAGGCGAACGGTTTCAGCTTCGCCGTAGAGGCTACCAACCCCATGCTGCTGGACATCGTCAACCGGGTGCTCAAAGGCATTCCGGTTGAAGAGCGCATCGCCATTTCCAAACGCTGGGGCGCTGGCAGTGACCTCATGCTCACCGATCAGAAGCTGCAGCTCAATCAGCGGGAAGAACGCTGGATCGCTCAGCATCCGACCGTTCGCGTGGTGTTCAACGAGGCCTATGCACCGCTGACTTTTTTTGACGGGGCCGGTAATTTCAGCGGTGTCACCGCCGATTTGCTCGAACTCATCCGTCTGCGCACCGGGCTCAGCTTCCAGGTGAGCCACGCCGCCAGCATGAACGACATGACCAACCAGCTGAGCCAGGGCCAGGCCGACCTGATCGGCGCGATGATCCCCAGCGAGGAGCGGCAGAATCGCTTCAATTTCAGCCGGCCCTACATGGACAACGTGTTCGTACTGGTCACGCGCAAGGAAACCTCGGCGCCCTCCAATCTCGATCAACTGGACGGCAAGCGCGTGGCGCTGGCCCTTAGCAGCCCGATCCTGCCCTTCCTGCGCGAGCGGCACCCGGGCATCTATCCGGTAGAGGTCGACAACCCCGCCCAAGCCCTGGACCTGCTTGCCCACGGCCGGACAGAGGGCGCCATCACTTCATTGTTCAGCGCCAGTTATTTCCTCTCCTCCCGGGCGCTGAACGACACGCTGCAGATGCGCGTGACGGTCGGGCAGGAACCGGCGCGCATCGCCATGGCCACGTCACGCAATGCGACCGAGTTGACCTCGATACTCGACAAGGCGCTGTCGAGCATCGCCCCGGAGGACCTGGCGGCCATCAACAACCGCTGGCGCACCTACACGCCGCCGAGCAGTGGCGCCTGGCACGACTATCAATTGTTGATCTACCAGATCATCGGCGGCGCCAGCCTGTTGCTGCTGGGCTCGCTGGCCTGGAATGCATGGATGCGTCGGCAGATCAAACAGCGCGAGCGCGCCGAGCGGGCGCTCAACGATCAGTTCGAATTCATGAGCGCGCTGGTGAACGGCACGCCGCATCCCATCTATGTCCGCGACCGCGACGGCCTGCTGCAAATGTGCAACGAGAGTTACCTCGCCGCGTTTGCCGCTCGCCGCGAGGACGTGATCGGACAAAGCATTCTGGACGGTGTACTGAGCGACACCGAAGAGGCCCTGGGCTACGTCGAAGATTACAACCGTGTCATGGCCGAAAACGAACCGCTGATTCTCGACCGCTCGCTGCACATCGGCGGTCGCGAGTTGACGATCTACCATTGGATCCTGCCGTTCCGCGACTCCCTCGGCAAAGTGCAAGGCATCATCGGCGGCTGGATCGACATCAGCGAACGGCGGCAATTGATCGAGCAACTGCAGACGGCCAAGGACCTCGCCGATGATGCCAACCGCGCGAAAAGCACCTTCCTGGCAACCATGAGCCACGAGATCCGCACGCCAATGAACGCGGTCATCGGCATGCTCGAACTGGCCTTGAAGCGCGCCGACCACGGCCACCTGGACCGCCCGGCCATCGAAGTGGCCTACAGCTCAGCGAAGGATCTGCTGGAGCTGATCGGCGACATTCTCGACATCGCCCGCATTGAGTCAGGCCGTTTGAGCCTGAGTCCCGAGCGCGCCAACCTGCGCCAGCTGGTCGAATCCGTGGTGCGGGTGTTCGACGGGCTGGCCCGGCAAAAAAGCCTCACGCTGGCGCTGGATCTGGACGCGCGGACCAACACGGATGTGCTGATCGACCCGCTGCGCTTCAAGCAGATTCTCTCCAATCTCATCAGCAATGCCATCAAGTTCACCGAACTGGGTCAGGTCAAGATCACCCTCCAGACTGAAGCCGGCCGCAACCCGCAGCAAATGCGCGTGCAGGTGGTGATTCACGACAGCGGCATCGGGATCACCGAGCAGGACCAACAGCGGCTGTTTGCGCCCTTTGCCCAGGTGGACCAGTCAGGGCAACTGGCGCGAACCGGCGCCGGCCTTGGCCTGGTGATCTGTCGCAGCCTGTGCGAAATGATGGGCGGACACCTGACGTTGAGCAGCCGTCCCGGGGATGGCACGCGGATCGAGATGAGCTTCGAGTTCACCACCCTCGAGCCGCTGGATGCAAAAAGCATCGCCCGTGAAGCGCCGCCGCACGCGTCAGCCCAGTTGCACATCCTGATCGTCGACGATCACCCGGCGAACCGTTTGTTGCTATTCGAGCAACTGTGCTTTCTCGGGCATCGCTGCGACATGGCGGTACAAGGCGCCGAAGCCCTGGAGCGCTGGCAGGCTGAGCAGTTCGATCTGGTCATCGCCGACTGCAACATGCCGGTCATGAACGGCTACGACCTGACCCGAGCCCTCCGCCAGCTGGAGCAAAGCGAGGCACGTCCGCGCTGCACCGTGCTGGGCTACACCGCCAATGCCCAGCCGGAGGAAAAGCAACGCTGCCAGGATGCCGGAATGGATGACTGCCTGTTCAAACCCATCAGCCTGACGGCACTGAACGACCGCCTCAGCAAAGTCATGCCGCTGCGGGCTGCGTCGACGCAAGGCGCGGTGATTACGGTGGCGACTGGGACCGCTAAACCGCCGCAGGAAGTGTTCGACCCGCTCACCATCGAAGCGCTGACCGGTGGCAGGGCCGACATGAATGCGCGGCTGCTCGATCAACTTATCGACAGCATTCGCCAGGATCGCGCCGAGCTGAATGCCAGCACGCTCCCGGAGCAGTTGAAAGACATCGGCCACAAGATCCGCGGCGCGGCGAATATTATTTCCGCGACGGCTGTCATCGAAGCGTGCGAAGCGCTGGAAGCTGCCTGTGAAGCCGAAGCACCGGACGCCACTGTCGGCGAACGGCAGTCAGCACTTGAAGCAGCGCTGGGATTTCTGGAGCAGGCCTTGGTGGCTTACCGTGGGAAGACGCCAGCGCCAAAGGCGAGGCCGCTGGCATGAGGCTGATTCCAATGAGCGCTGCCGATTTTCGAGCATTTGCTGCCCGTTCGGTCGCCGGGTATGCCAGGGATATTGTTCGCACCTACGGGCTGCCTGAAGTGCTGGCCTTCGAAAGCGCCAGCGCTGACTTCAATGACCTGGTGGCGGATGGCCTGGAGACAGAGGGGCATTACTTCTACTGCTTATGCACCGATGAAGGCGTTGAGGTGGGCAGCCTGTGGCTAGGCGTTGTGGAAAATCAGCCGTTGCCGGCCAAACTGTTCATCTATGACCTGGAGATTCATCAAGCCTTCAGACGTCAGGGCCTGGGCCGTCAAGCACTGCGCGCCGTTGAATTGTGGGGCGTCGAGCGCGGCATTCGGCGCCTGGAGTTGAATGTCTTCGCTGACAACTATGGGGCCCGCAAGCTGTACGAAACGTCGGGGCTGGCTGTCAGTGAAGTGACCATGGGCAAGGATTTCTAGTCTGCCAGCATGCGTCGGCGGTCACGCCGGCGCGGTAGCAGAATCAACGCTGCCGTACGGCGCCAGGTGCTCGCTCAGGTATTTCAGTAAAATGCTCACCTTCGGCAGCGCCTCCCTGGTTTTCAGCCAGACCAGATTCATCGGCAGTCCGTCGGTGGCGAGTTCCGGCAGCACTTCCACCAGCCGCCCTTCGTTGAGATGGGTCTGCACCAGCCAGGTTGGCAACTGTGCGATGCCATGCCCGGCCAGCGTGGCCGACACTTCACCCTCGCCGTCCCCCACTGCAATGCGCGGATGAATGACCCGCCGCTCCTGGTCCCCCGGCACGCGCCCGCGAAAGTACCAAGGTTGGACCTGCCCGTCGGACTGGCCGTAGGCGATGCAATGATGATCCTCGAGATCAGCGTCAGTTTCAGGCCGACCGTGTTCGGCGATGTAACTCGGTGCGGCACAGAACACCAGTCGCTGGTTGCCAATGAACCGATGCCCCAGCCCCGCCGCCCAGGCATCGCGCCCGCCGATCCTCACCACAATATCGATGCCTTCATGCACCGGATCGATGAACCGGTCGGAGAAGGAAATGTGCGGTTGCAGCAGCGGGTACTCCCTGACGAAATTGAGAATCAGCGGCAACACATGGAGGCGCCCGTAAGAGGCGGGCAAATCAATTCGAACCCGCCCATGGGGTTCATGCCGCTCCGACGCGAGCGCCAATTCAGCTTCTTCGAGGTCAGCCAGCACGCCGCTGCAGGTGGCGTAGAACTTCACACCGGCCTCGGTGAGGGCCAAGCGGCGTGTGGTGCGATTGAACAGGCGCTGGCCCAATCGCTGCTCCAGCCGGGCGATGCTTTTGCTGACCGCCGACGGCGTCAGGTTCAGCTTCAGCGCGGCGCTGGCGAAGCTGCCGAAATCGGCCACGGCCACAAACACGTCAATGCCCTTGAGCCGTTCGGATGAGAACATCGCGATCACCACTGATGAACTGAATTCGCGATAGTAAGTCATTTATGTCGCGGATGAGAACGTAAATCTCCAATAGGCTATGGCTACGTCTATTGGAGCTTTCTTCTATGCAACCTACACACTCGGCAACGGCGTCCGCGCCGGATGCCACCTCTCGATCAGGTGTTCAGATCCTGATCATGGCGGTCGCTGCTTTCATCATCGTCACTACCGAATTCCTGATCGTCGGACTGCTTCCAGCCATGGCCAAAGACCTCGGTGTATCCATCGCCGTGGCTGGCCAGGTGGTGACACTGTTCGCCTTTACCGTGATGTTATTTGGGCCGTTCCTCACCGCAAAACTCGCCGGTGTGGAACGCAAAAAGCTGTTCACCATCATCCTGCTGGTGTTCGCGGCCTCCAACGTGCTGGCAGCGCTTTCCACCAACATCTGGGTCATGGCCCTCGCCCGTTTCATCCCGGCGCTCGGTTTGCCCGTCTTCTGGGGCACCGCCAGCGAAACCGCCGGGCAGCTGGCAGCGCCCGGCAAATCGGGTCAGGCCGTGTCGCGGGTGTACCTGGGCATCTCCGCCGCCCTCGTATTCGGCGTGCCGCTGGGCACCGTCGCCGCCGACACCCTCGGCTGGCGCGGCAGCTTCTGGGTGCTGGCCGTCATCTCGCTGGTGATCGCCATCCTGATGCAACTGTGCATGCCCACCTTGCCTTCCTCGCCTGCCAAGCACGGCGCAAAGCAGACTGACATCCTGAAACAGCCGCGCTTTCTCGCCCACGTGTTGCTGTCAGTGCTGGCGTTCACCGCCATGTTCACGGCCTACACCTACCTGGCCGATATCCTCCAGACCCTGGCTGACGTTCCGACCCATCAAGTGGGCTGGTGGCTGATGGGCTTCGGCGCCGTGGGCATGATCGGCAACCAGTGGGGCGGCGCGTTGGTTGATCGCAGCCCGCTGGGGGCCATGGTCCTGTTTTTGGTGATTCTGAGTGTCGGCATGGCCGCTGCCATTCCCCTTGCCACTAACCACGTTTGGCTGATTGCCGCGCTGGTACTGTGGGGCGTCGCGTACACCGCGCTGTTCCCGGTGTGCCAGGTGCGGGTCATGCAAGCCGGCGCCAAGGCACAGGCATTGGCCGCTACCATGAACATCTCGGCGGCGAACGCCGGGATCGGTCTGGGTGCGATTTTTGGCGGCCTGGGGATTGGACACCTCGGACTCGGGTCGTTGGGATGGATTGCGACCGGGATTGCGGCCCTGGCGATTGTGGTTGCGCTGCTGATGATGCGCAAACGCTGAGTGCTGATAGGGGACTGATTCGTTGACACGTTTCTTCGTGAATTAATCTGTCCCCTCTCTCGGATTATCGTCGTTCACCCCAGGCAGCGACGAAGCAGGCACCGTCGGGACGAAGCTGGTAGACTGCGCCCCGAAATTACTTAAGAGGAACGCTTCATGGCCACTAACCGCTCCCGCCGTCTGCGCAAAAAACTCTGTGTCGACGAGTTCCAGGAATTGGGCTTCGAGCTGAAGCTGGGCTTCAAAGAAGACCTGGATGACGAGGCCATCGACGCCTTCCTCGACGCTTTCCTGACCGAGGCCATGGACGCTAACGGTCTGGACTACGTCGGCGGCGACGATTTCGGCCTGGTTTGCCTGGCGAACCGTGGTTCGGTCAGCGAAGAGCAACGTGCTGCTGTCGAAGCATGGCTCAAAGGCCGTAGCGAGCTGACTGAAGTTGAAGTCAGCCCTCTGCAGGACGCCTGGTACCCGGAAAAGCCGATCAACGCGGCTGTCTGATCAGCGGGCGGGCCTTCCCGCCAAGCTGATACCCTCAAAAAGCCATCCTCAGGGATGGTTTTTTTGTGCCTGAAATTCAAGGCTTGGCGTTTCTCGCCCCAGCAAACCTCAGCCAGATCTGCGGAATTAAACAGCCGAGTCCCCTAAAGCGCCCGACCCACCCGCAAAAATCACGGTTTAACGTGACTTTGAAAGGACAAGCGCAAAAAATAGCGCCGTTTGACGGCAGTGCCCCGGCGCAAGTCACGAAAGCTTGGGGCATAATGCCGCTTTACCGAAACGCCAGTGTCACGCCCTGCCATCGGGCATTTCTGGTGGTTCGTTCACCGTGCGAGGGAATTCACCCCCTCTTCATCTCCGCATTTGCTGCAGTAGGGTTTATTGAATGATCAAGTCTTTGCGTCCGCTATTTATTGCCACCCTGCTTTTGCCCCTCTCGTTCTCCATCGCCGCCGCCCCTATCAACACCGCCCTGCCGCCCAAGGTTCAGGAAGCACTTAAAGCCAGCAAGCTGCAGAACGATGCGCTGTCGCTGGTCATGCTGCCGGTCAGCGGCCCCGGCACCCCTACGGTTTTCAACGCTGACGTGTCGGTCAACCCGGCCTCGACCATGAAGCTGGTGACCACCTACGCCGCTTTGGAAATGCTCGGCCCGACCCACCAGTGGAAAACCGAGTTTTATACCGACGGCACCCTCAGCAACGGCGTTCTGCGTGGCAACCTGTACCTCAAGGGCGGCGGCGATCCCAAGCTGAACATGGAACGCCTGTGGCTGCTGATGCGCGACCTGCGAGCCAACGGCGTGCAGCAGGTGACAGGCGATCTGGTGCTGGATCGCAGCCACTTCGTGCAACCGCAACTGCCGGTGTTCGACGACGACGGCAACGACAAGAACAAGCCGTTCCTGGTGCGCCCCGACTCCTTGATGGTCAACCTCAAGGCCCTGCGTTTCGTCACCCGCAACGACGGCGGCAGGATTCTGGTTTCGGTGGAGCCGCCCATCGCCGCCATCCACATCAACAACCAAGTGAAGGCGCTGTCGTCCAGCAAGTGCACCGGTGACGTGCTGTACAACCCGGTGCCGGCAGCCGATGGCGGCACCACCGTCACGGTGTCCGGTCAGTTGGGCGACGGCTGTAATTCCCAGACGTATCTGTCGCTGCTCGACCACCCGACCTACACCGCCGGCGCCGTGCGCGCCATCTGGCAGGAACTGGGCGGGACGATTCTCGGCAAAGACCGTCTGGACGTGACGCCGGGCAGCGCCAAGCTGCTGGCCAAGGCCTTTTCGCCGGACCTGGCGGAAATCATCCGCGACATCAACAAATTCAGTAACAACACCATGGCCCAACAGCTGTTCCTGAGCCTGGGGTCGGAGTTCCGTAACGAGGCAGACGGTGACGACGCGAAAGCCGCGCAACGTGTCGTGCGCCAATGGCTGGCCAAGAAAGGCATCATCGCGACGCACCTGGTGATGGAAAACGGTTCAGGCCTGTCCCGCGCCGAACGGGTCAGCGCGCGGGAAATGGCGCAGATGCTCCAGGCCGCGTGGAACAGCCCGTTTCAAGCCGAGTTCATGAGTTCGCTGCCGCTGGCGGGCATGGACGGCACGATGCGCAAACGGCTGAAACGTACGGCGCTGCGCGGTGAAGCCCACATTAAAACCGGCACCTTGAACACCGTACGGGCTATTTCCGGATTCAGCCGCGACAGCAACGGTAACACCTGGGTGGTGGTCGCGATCCTCAACGACCCGCGGCCGTGGGGTGCCTCTTCGGTACTGGATGAAGTGCTGGTCAGCCTGTACAACCAGCCAAAACTGGCAAACACGTCCATTTCGCTTCAGCAGTAATGGCCTGCGCCGGGCTGTGCGACGTCGGTCGACGACATGCCCACAGCCCGGCCGCCAACCCCTGCATACCCCCCCTGCCTACCAGCTCTGGCCCAACCCCAACAAACCGAGAATCTGCTTGCGCAGGTCGACCAGATACGGGTCGTCACGGTGCCGTGGATAGGGACGATCGATGGTCAGTTCGGCCTTGATCTGCGCGGGCCGGTCACTGAAGACAATGACGCGGTTGGCGAGCAGCAACGCCTCCTCGACATCGTGGGTGACCAGCAGCGCCGTGTAACCCTGGCGTTGCCAGAGGTCGATCAACTCCTGCTGCATGGCGATCCGGGTCAGCGAATCGAGCTTGCCCAGCGGTTCATCGAGAATCAGCAGCCGCGGCTCGTTAACCAACGCCCGGGCCAGCGCGACTCGCTGCGCCATGCCGCCCGACAACTGTCGCGGATAGGCCCGCGCGAATTGACTCAAGCCGACCTTCGCCAGCGCCTCATCGACTTTGCCCTTGGTGGTTTTGAGCAGGCCTTGGGCTTCCAGCCCGAGGGCAACGTTGTCCCACACCCGACGCCACGGGTACAGGGTCGGGTCCTGAAACACCACCACCCGAGTGGGATCCGGTCCGGTGATCGCAGCGCCGTCCGCGGTAATGCTCCCGCTGTCCGCACCTTCCAACCCCGCGACCAACCGCAGGAGGGTAGATTTGCCGCAACCGGAAGGGCCCAACAGGGCAACAAATTCCCCCGGTTCAATCTCCAGCGACACCCGCTCCAGCACCGGCAATTTGTGCCCTTCGAGGGAGAAACCGTGGCTCAGATTATCGATGCGCAGCGCCAGGCCACGACTCGGCTCTGCGCTTGCCGCTCTGGCTGCATTCACCATTTCATTGCTCCTTCCTGCCAGGCCAGCAGACGGTCACGAATCAGAAACAGCGCCGAGATAAGGCCCGAACACGCCAGCGCCATGATCAATAACGCCGCGTACATGTTGGCGTACGCCGCCCAGCCTTGGGCCCATTGCAGGTACCAGCCGATGCCGGACTTCACGCCCATCATTTCGGCCACCACCAAGGTCGAGAACGAGGCACCGAGGCCCATGAACAAGCCGACGAAAACGTGAGGCAGCGCTGCTGGAATCGCCACCTTGAAAATCAGAAACCCTTGCTTTGCACCCAAGGTACGAGCCACGTCGTAGTAGGCCTTGTCCACACTCGACACCCCTGACCACGTCAGCACCGTCACCGGGAACCAGGTCGCCAGCGCAATGAGAAACACACTGGCGCTCCAGCTGCTGGGAAACAGGAAGAAGCACAGCGGCAACAACGCGGTGGACGGGACCGGGCCGAGAATTCTCAACACCGGGTGCAGCCAGTAGCCGATGCTGCGCGACCAGCCGATGGCGACGCCGGCGATGAACCCCGTCAGCGCACCCACTGCAACCCCGCTCCCCAGCAGAATGGCCGAATGAAACAGGCTGTCGGCCAGGCGCGGCCAGTCTTCGACATAGACGTCCAGTAACGCCTGGGGCGGTGCGAAAAACGGCACTGGCAACACGCCGAGTTTGGCGGTGAGCAGCTCCCAGATCGTGAGCAGAATCGGCAGCGCGATCAGCCAGGGCCCGAGTGTGTGCGTACGCGTGACAACGCGTTGAGACCAGCGCCCCGCCACCACCGCCAACAGGATCAGCCCGGTCATGATCAGGCACAGATTCGCCAGGCCCTGGGTCATCGGCCAGAGACGAGTGGCGTTGGGCAGATACACGATCAACAGCGCCGCCACGAACCAGACCACAGCCGCCACCACACCCTGCAGCCAGAATATTCTTGCAGAGGGTTTCGACCGTTCGAGTTCAACAACCAGATCAACTGAAGACATCGGCAGTGATCTCCGCAGCAAAGGCGTTGGCATCGGTGCTTTGACGGATGACCTCGACGGTTTTCAGATCACGCACGTAGGTGGCGATCTCCGCAGTCAACGCCGCGCCGACGGCATGATGGCCATGGGTATGATCGTGAAGGATGGCGACGACCTCCTCGGTCGTGGTGTTTAACGCGTAGGCCTGGAATCCCTTGGCCACCTCCTCCGGATGCTTGACCGAATAATCGTGAGCTTCAAGAATCGCCTGCGTCAGCGCGGCCACGACGCGTCTGTCGTCACGCGCCAGTTTGCCGGTCACGCCCACCACGCAGCAGCTCAGGTTGGCGTAGTCCTCCACCAGGTTGGACGACAGCTCGCGGGCCTTGCCGGCGTTGATCAATCGGTACATGAACGGGTCGCTGCCGCTGACCGCCTGCACCTCCCCACGCTCCAGCGCCGTACCCAGCAGGTCGGCCGGATACAGGCGCCACTCGACGTCGCGCACCGGGTCGACGCCATGTTTCTTGAGCAGGATGGAAAAGAAGTTGCGGTCTGGGCTGGCCATGTCGGTCACGCCGATGGCCTTGCCTTTGAGGTCTTCGAGTGTCTTCACGCTGCCACTGGCCGCCGTGAGCAAACGCAGGCAACCGCCGTGGGTTCCGGCCGTCAACTTGACATCAAAACCTTGCTCCAGCGCTTTCAGCCATCGCAATGCCATGCCGATCCCGGCGTCGGCCTTCCCCGTTGCGATGGCTTCCAGCAGCACCTCTGTTGAATTCCCGAAATTGACCAGCTCGACGTCCAGATTGTGCTTCTTGAAGAAGCCCTGCCCGTGGGCGATGACCACGGGTGCCAGGCACACGGCGTTCAAGTTGATCGCGAGCTTCAATGCCCTGGGCTGGTCGAGTTTGATGAACTCCCCCGTGCCCGCGGGCTCGCTTGCCCCGTCACTGGCGTCGGTGCCATGCCCGGCATGCTCCGCGTGTTCGTCCGCTGCCCAGACGCCGCGCGGCAATGACAGCAGAAGTGGTGACGCCAGCGCAGCGCCGGCGAGGCCGAGCACCCGCCGACGGCTCAGTTGATCGAAAACGGCCATGGTGTTCCCTTACCCGGTGAGTGAAATGGTCGTCGCCGAACAAGAATGTTAATAACCAAATCCTGGGGTTCCGCCGACTGCTTAAAACATTAGCACCGACCATTTAATTAATTAAATTCATTTTTGTTCTATATGACTATGCAAATAGTCTATCTATCGAAGGGACTGTTATGCACCCCCGGCAACGTCAACGCCTCTAGTGGGTGTGTGCTGACGGCAATGTCATGCATCACCTCGTGCACTACCGCTATGCTGCGTGCTCGACCCATCACCGGATTCACGCCGCCCATGAAGACCTCCAAGACTCAGACCCTCCGTGACTCTCTTCTCATCTCGGGATTGCTCAGCGCGCTGCTATCGGCAGCCCTGCCAGCACACGCCGAAGACGGCAAACCCACCCGCGTGCGCGGCGCCATCACCGCGGCCGAGGGAGACGCGTTGAAGATTCACAGCAATCGTGGTGAGGACTTGCAGGTCGTGCTGACCCCTGACACGCAGATTCGCGGCGTCACGCTGGCGCAGGTGTCGGAAATCAAACCAGGCAGCTACATCGGCTCCGCGGCGGTGCCGCTGCCGGACGGCTCGTTGAAGGCGCTGGAGGTGCACGTTTTCCCGCCGGAGATGGCGGGTACGGGGGATGGCCATCGGGCCTTTGACCTGACGCCGGACAGCACGATGACCAACGGATCGGTCGGCGATCTGGTCGCCAGTAATGGCCGCACCATCACGGTGAATTACAAGGGCGGGCAGAAGAAGATCGTCATCCCTGATGACGTGCCGATCGTCAACCTGATGCCAGGCGATCGCAGCTTGCTCAAGCCCGGTGTGAAGGTGGTGCTGCAGGCGCAGAAAGGTTCGGACAACGCGCTGACGGCGCTGTCGATTTCTGCGGGGGAAAATGGCGTGACGCCGCCAATGTGAAGCGGCCAATGTGCAGGGCTTGTAGCGTTCAAAACCTGCGTGGCGCCGATAGATGAAACAGCACCGGTCAGCACGCGCAGGTCAATGAATGGAGGGCTGATTCAGAGACAGGTCGCGAGCACCGCGCCACGCTGCTCAATGGCCTTCGCGCCGGGCTTGGCGTAGAAATTGACCTTGGTCATGCCCGCCTTGCCAGCGACGTCGGCGAAATACTCGCCTTCGGTGGTATAGACCGTGAACGCGCCAGGGTCACCTTTGGCCATAAACACGTCGGCCACGTCACCGAACAGTTGCACGTTGGCCCACGTGACCTTGATGCACTCGGCAACGGCTACTGCTGGTTTCTGGCTGGTGTAAACCTGCGCCGGCCCTGCCGAGCGCGTCTGATTCAAGCTCATGCAGCCCGATAATCCACCCGATAACAGGAGCAGCGCCACAGCGCCCGCCCAACGTTTCATGCCAGTCCCGTTCATCAAGCGCCCTCTTCCTTAAAAAAGGAGCGATGTTACCAGCTACGTCAAGCGAGCCCCATGGCAAAGCCGTCTGAGCGCTTAATCATCCAGCCCGGCGGGTGGTGCAGCGGGAGCGGCCTTGCCGGGCTTGGCCGGTTTGCCCGACTGGGTGGCGGCCTTCGGCTCGGCGACCGGCGCAGGCGGAGCAGCGGCGGCCGCTTCTTTCTCGGCCATTGGCATCTGGTCGATGGTGCTGAAAATGTCCTTCGGATCGATGGGACCGTTGTGAGTCATTTTCTTCTCACCGTCCTTGCCCACCAGAATCACCTGCGCCTGCTTTTCTGTCTGAGCGCCAAGCTTGAGTTCGCGGATCAGGGCCATGGTGGCCTGGGCATCAAGGTCTTTTCCGTTACGCTGCCCCACGGTATTGATGATGGTGTAAAGCACCATGTCGCGCTTGGCGAAACCCTCCTTGTTGGCGGGTTCGTCCAGATTTTTCTTCAGACTCACCAGCGTCGGGTCCACCGAACTCGACGCGATAACGATCAGTGGACGGGTCTTGTCGCGCTCCTGGAAAAGTGGGCCATCACCGTCGGCAGCCAGCAAGGGGCTCGACACGGCGAACAAAACGGCAAGGGTCAACGACCGGCTCAACATACACACCTCCTCTGGTTTTCCATGCACTGATGATCGCGCATCATGGGAAAAGGTCCAGACGGTAGCGGGAAAAAAACCGGATTTATTTCGCGGCGCGCAGAGGCTCGCGGGTATCAAATGGGGTCAAAACGTCCGGCCATAGGGGCTGAGGCGGGATCGAGGAAGGCTGGTCTGACGAGGGAATTTCAGGCAATAAAAAAGGGCGAATCTTTCGATTCGCCCTTTTTTGTCACCGCCCAGCAGAGCGGATTTGTTTGGTAGGCGCGATTGGACTCGAACCAACGACCCCCACCATGTCAAGGTGGTGCTCTAACCAACTGAGCTACGTGCCTGCTGTGGGTCGGCATTCTACGGATATTCAAATGGCTGTCAACGTCTTTTTGGGCAGTAAGCCTATGAATATGCAAATTATTTAGGCCCGGCGCCAACACCTGTTGATCGACGTCATAGACAGCACGTTAGCCCTCCTCTGCTGCTACGACCTCGGCGTGACGGGTCTCCATGACTGCAGGATTGAAAGGCATGTGCCGCTTGTCGCCGTAATGGCACTACTGCCGAACTCCAGATGCCGAATGGGTAAGGAATAACGACACGGAGATCACTCGATGAACAGATCACTTGCTGCACTCACGCTCGGCTGCGCCCTGACCTGCACTTCCATCGCGGCGCTGGCGGGCGCCACTTCACCGGACATGGGTCCGCCACCGTCACAGACCGGCATCGACCCGCGCGTCCAGGGCAGTGATGCCGCTCGCCAAGGCGCCGATGTGGACACGCAAACCAAGAAGGGCATCAGCATTGGCGGCGGTACGTCCATGAGCAATGGCACCGGCAATAACAACGATGCCGACCTGCCCGGTGGCGACACCACCAATGGTGGCGGTAGCAAAGGCTCGGGTTCGTCGAGCGCGGGCGGCGCAGGCGGTTGAAGCCTCTCGTACATCTTAGAAATGAAAGGGCGCTTGAACAGCGCCCTTTTCGTGCCTGGATGTCGTGGCTGGCCGTGGTGTTTTGATATAGTGCGCCGCCGCCGCGCCTGAACCAGGGTCTCGGGACCGGGCGTCATCAACAGTGGAGAGCGGCACCGTGGGCATGAAGAAATCAGCGCTGGAACTCAAGCGTGACCTGAGTACGATTGCGGCGAATCTGGAGAGTACCGCAGGGGAAATCAGCCGACTGGCCGAACGGGTCAACGATGTGGACGTGGTCGCGGTGCTGCACTTGATGAATCAGCAATACAAGGACGCTGACCGCCTGCGCGCCTACGTGGACGAGATCAGAGCGGGCCGCATTACTCGCGCCAAGGCCGAGTGACGAGGGCGGCAGATGACCGAACGCTTAAGGTATTCAGACATGCATAAGCAAAAAAAGGGTGACCCTCTCGGGCCACCCTTTTTCGTTACCGCCCAGCAGAGCGGATTTGTTTGGTAGGCGCGATTGGACTCGAACCAACGACCCCCACCATGTCAAGGTGGTGCTCTAACCAACTGAGCTACGTGCCTGCTGTGGGGCGGCATTCTACCGGGAATCGAATTGCTGTCAACGTCGATTCATCCCTAAGCCTCTGAATGCCCAAGCTATTTGCGCCGACGGGAGCGAATAGGATCGAGTGCATGCCTCAACAACCGGCGCCTCGCCAGCGCCAGTAGCGCTTCCAACCTGCGACCTCGGCTGGCCGGCCAATTTCATCTCAGGTAGGATCCGCCCATTCGTAAAAAATATAAAACAGGGCTTCCAGGATGACGAACACGCCATACCCCCATTCCTACTACGCCGCTTCCGCCAATCCGGTTCCGGTTCGGCCTCGGCTTCAAGGGGACGTCGAAACCGACGTGGTCATCATCGGTGCAGGTTACACCGGCTTGTCGAGCGCGCTGTTTCTCCTCGAACACGGCTTCAAGGTCACGGTACTGGAAGCCGCCAAAGTCGGTTTCGGCGCCTCGGGCCGTAACGGCGGGCAGATCGTCAACAGTTACAGCCGCGACATCGACACCATCGAAAAAACCGTCGGGCCCAGGGAGGCACAACTGCTCGGCCACATGGCCTTCGAAGGCGCGCAGATCATTCGCGACCGCGTCGCCAAGTACCAGATCCAGTGCGACCTCAAAGACGGCGGCGTTTTCGCCGCGATCACCGCTAAGCAGATGAGCCATCTGGAATCGCAAAAACGTCTCTGGGAACGCTACGGCCATACGCAGCTGGAGCTGATGGACCAGCGACGCATCCGTGAAGTGGTGGCCTGCGACCTATACATCGGCGGCTTGCTCGACATGAGCGGCGGTCACATCCACCCACTGAACCTGGCGCTGGGCGAAGCGGCGGCGGTCGAATCGCTGGGTGGGGTCATTTACGAACAGTCCGCGGCAACCCGCATTGATCGCGGTGCCAGCCCGGTGGTGCACACCGCCGAGGGCAAGGTTCGGGCGAAGTTCGTCATCGTCGCGGGCAATGCCTATCTGGGCAATCTGGTACCGGAACTGGCGGCCAAGTCGATGCCCTGCGGCACTCAGGTCATCACCACCGAACCTCTGAGCGAAGAACTGGCGAGCACGTTGCTGCCCCAGGATTACTGCGTCGAGGACTGCAACTACTTGCTGGACTACTACCGGCTTTCGGCCGACAAACGTCTGATCTTCGGCGGCGGTGTGGTGTACGGCGCGCGCGATCCAGCCAACATCGAGGCCATCATCCGGCCGAAGATGCTCAAGGCGTTTCCGCAACTGAAGGACGTGAAGATTGATTACGCCTGGACCGGAAACTTCCTGCTGACCTTGTCGCGGTTGCCGCAAGTCGGGCGACTGGGGGACAACATCTACTATTCCCAAGGGTGCAGCGGCCACGGTGTGACCTACACCCACCTGGCGGGCAAAGTGCTGGCCGAAGCGTTGCGCGGACAGGCAGAACGTTTCGACGCCTTCGCCGGCCTGCCCCATTACCCGTTCCCCGGCGGGCAACTATTGCGCACGCCGCTGACGGCATTGGGTGCCTGGTATTACAGCCTGCGGGACAAGCTGGGGTTCTGAATCAGATGCGATGAACGGCCAACCGTTAACGGGCAGCTGGATTGTTCAGCGCCTTGACCGCCTCACCCGCCGCCTGTTCCTGCCCGGCCTGGGCCAGATCATTGGCGGCTTTCAACCAGCGCTCACGGTCCACCGGCACCGGCACTTGTCGTGGACCCTGGATGAGCACGCCCCAGTTGCCGGCGTCATTCCAGTCCGAAGTAAACGAATCGAAGCTCGTCGTCACGCGCCCCGGCCCGGTGTAGATCAGCACTGTGCGCTTGTTCTGATCGAACCCGACCAGCACGCCGTAGCGCTGCTCTTTCCAGAACATGGAGCCGTCCGAGAACCGCACCATGACCGGATAACCCGCCGACACCTGGGCCAGCAGATCAGGCAGACCAGGGTCGACGGGGTACACCACAAACCCGTATTCCCGAGCCAGGTCCAACATGCTGCGCTCGAGCCTGTCTTCGGCGCCCGGCAGTTTCAGCGGTTTTTCCAGAAGGCCCGGCGTGGTCTGTACGCCATGCACGGTCAGCATACTGGCCAGCGCGAACGGCGCGCTCTGATAATCCTTGCCCCGGAACGACGGCACTGCGTTGATTTCCACCCGGTCAGGCAGCGTCTTGTACATCGGCGGGTAGCCGGGCTTCCAGTTGTGGGCATTCGAGCAGCCTGCCAAGACCAGCACGGCCGCAAGCGCCAGCCATTTGCGTCGACCTGCAACGCTATCCAATCGCGTCAATGCCCGCACGTTCTTCACTCACTTGACTGATGGCGAGGGATCATGAGATCCGGCCGGAACGCGGATGATAGAGCCGCCACTGGTTGCGGTATAGCCCGAAACGCTGTCAACGCGAGTGGATAGAACAAAACGGTCACGAGATTTCTACCACCGGTCAATTTTTGGCAACAACAGGGAGACTAGACTGTCGGTTACTAAGAGACGAAGAGAAGAGCCGGAGGAAGCCATGAGCCTCGGAATGACCATTGTGATGTTGATCGCTGCCTGGATGGCCGTTGCGGCCGCCATGTTGTGGGGGGTGATGCGGATCTCGCGTCGCCATCATCCGCATTATCGGGAAACCGAAGCCGCGAAGTCCGTAGAGCGTGCACAACGCAAGATCCGTCATGCCACAGCGCACTGATATCGCTGTGGACTGATCAATCACCGTACACATGAAAACGGTCGGTAATGGCACCCCATTCCCGACCGTTTTTTATTGCCCTGCCTTTGACAGCTTCGCGGTTCCTGCTCCATCCTCAACGCCAGGCGGAGCTTACTTCGGTGTCAGACCTTCTGGGCCTGCGCTTCAGCGTCCAGACGGCGCTGGCGGGACCGACGAACCAGCATGTTCAGCACTTCGATCAGGGCCGAGAACGCCATGGCGGTGTATACGTAGCCTTTCGGGACGTGGGCGCCGAAGCCTTCGGCGATCAGCGTCATGCCGATCATGATCAGGAAGCCCAGAGCCAGCATCACCACAGTGGGGTTGTCGTTGATGAACTTGGCGAGGGGTTCCGACGCCACCAGCATGACGACCACGGCAGCAATCACGGCGATCACCATGATCGGCAAGTGCTCGGTCATGCCAACGGCGGTGACGATACTGTCGATGGAGAACACCAGGTCGAGCATGAGGATCTGCCCGATAGCGGCAGCCATACCCAGAGTGACGGTGCTGGACGCGGCTTTCTCGGCTTCGCTTTTGATGTCGACGCTGTGATGGATCTCGGTGGTAGCTTTCCAGACCAGGAACAGGCCGCCGGCGATCAGGATCATGTCCTTCCAGGAGAACGTCTGGCCGAACACCTCGACCACCGGCGCGGTCAGCTGGACAATCCACGCCACGGTGGTCAGCAGGCCCAGACGCAGGATCAGCGCCATGCTGATACCGATCCGGCGCGCCTTGGTGCGCTGGTGAACCGGCAGTTTGTTGGTAAGAATCGAGATGAAGATGAGGTTGTCGATACCGAGCACGATTTCCATGACGACCAGTGTCGCCAGAGCGATCCACGCCGTTGGGCTTGCGGCCAGTTCCAGAAGGTATTCCATATAACGAGTGTCCAGGATCAGTTCAGGGGATAGGGCGGCATTCTAGGGACGGAAACACTTCAGTAAAATTCGTATTTTTCAGGCGTATACTTCGGTTTTCCCGAAGTGACGTCCCCCATGCTCAATTATCGACAACTGCATTATTTCTGGGTGGTGGCCAAGACCGGCAGTATTGTCCGGGCCTGCGAGCAATTGAACCTCACGCCACAGACCATCAGCGGGCAAATCAGCCTGCTGGAGCAGACCTACGGCGTCGAGCTGTTCAAGCGTGTCGGCCGCCAACTGGAACTGACCGAAACCGGCCGCGTCGCCCTCCCCTACGCCGAACAGATGTTCCAGCTGGGTGGCGAGCTCGAAGCGGTTCTGCGCGCGCAACCGGACGAACAGCAAATCCTCTTTCGCGTCGGGGTCGCCGACGTCGTGCCCAAATCCATTGTCTATCGTCTGATCGCGCCGAGCATGGCCCTCAACGAGCTGGTGCGCATCAGTTGCCGGGAAGACCAGCTCGAACGCCTGTTGGCAGACCTCGCGATTCAGCGTCTGGACCTGGTGATTTCCGACAGCCCGATGCCCTCTCATTTGGACATTAAAGGCTATAGCCAGAAGCTGGGCGAATGCGGCGTGAGTTTTTTTGCCACCCGCGCCCTCGCCGCCCTGTACGGCGAGAACTTCCCCCACGGCATGCAAGGGGCGCCGCTACTGGTGCCCGGCCAGCAAACGGTGGTGCGCAGCCGCCTGATGCGCTGGTTCGCCGAGCAGAATATCCAGCCGAAGATTGTCGGGGAGTTCGACGACAGCGCCCTGATGAAGGCCTTCGGCAAGTCCGGCAGCGGGATTTTCATTGCGCCGAGCGTGATCGCCGATGAAGTGATCGAGCAATACGACGTCGAGCTGATCGGCCATACCGACGCCGTGACCGAGTCGTTCTACGCGATCTCGGTCGAACGCAAGGTCAAGCACCCCGGCATCGTTGCGATCACCGAGGGGGCACGCCGCCAGTTGTTTCCGGATTAGGCGTCGCAGGTTGCCGGGTGTGGGCGGACTGTCATCAGCAGCAGGGCCAGCAGGATCGACAGCAGGATAATCCCGGCCGCCGCGAAGCCCAGGCTGCCAAGGCCCAGATGATCGATCACCCGCCCGCCAATGATCGCGCCAATGCCGATGCCCAGATTGGCCCCGGCGATGTTCAGCGATGCGGCGAAGGCCGGGGCCTGTGGCGCCGCTTTCATCAGCCGCACGTGGCTGACCAGAAACAGCGCCGCCTGGGTTGCGCCCCACACGGCCAGCGCCAGGGCCAGAGCAGGCAGGGAGTGCATGCTCGGCACCACCATGACCATGCCGCCGATCATGAACGTGCAGAAGGTCAGGCTGGCGATCAGCGGATGGCGATCCACCAGCCGCCCGCCCAGTGAATTGCCCAACAGGCCCACCGCACCGAAGCCCATCAGGCACCAGCCGACCACTGTGCCGTCGAAACCGGCGAGGCGCTCGAGCATGTCCGCCAGGTAGGTGTAAGCCGTGAACATGCCGCTGAACACCAGCACCGACAGCAGCACATGGCCCTGCATCAACGGGCTGCGCAGAATACGGAACTGGCTGCGGAACGAGGCCTGATCCTTGTGCACGCTATGGGGCAAATAGATGAACAGCAGCAGCGCCTTGGCGAAAGCCACCACCGAGAGAATGGCGAAGGCACTGCGCCAGCCGATGGCGTCCGAGATCAAGGTGCCAACGGGGATGCCGAATACCGTGGCGCAGACGATGCCGAAGCCGATCTTGGCGATCGCACGGCCGGCATGATCAGGGCCGACGATGTCCACGGCGGTTTCGCTGGCCAGCGCCCAGAACACCGGCAACCCGAGTGCCGGGATCAGCCGCGCCGCCGCCATGACCCAGATATTAGGCGCCAGCGCTGCAGCGGCGTTGGAGACGCCGAACATGATCAGCACCGCAATGAACAGGCGCTTGCGCTCGAAGCGCGAAAAATACGCGGTCAGAAACGGCCCGAAGCAGGCCACCGTAAAGGCGAACAGCGTGACTAGCAGGCCGGCCTGAGGAATGGTGACGGCCAGGTCGCGAGCGATGGCGGGCAGCAGACCGACGATGACGAACTCTGTGGTCAGCACGGTAAAACCGGCGGCCGAGAGCAGGTAAATGGGGAAAAACATGAAATCTCCAGAACGACGAAACGACCGGTCCTTGCGGAGCGGTCGATCGGATGTGGCTTGAATCAGGACGCGGAGGGTATCAGAACCAGGCGCTTGGGAGCCAGGCGCCGGACGAGCCACATTTCGCTGCCCGAGCAGAGCCGGGCAGCGAGGCCTGTCAGTAAGCGCCCATGTAGTCGCGCTTGCCGACTTCCACACCGTTGTGGCGCAGCAGGTCATAGGCCGTGGTGACGTGGAAGAAGAACTGCGGCAGCGAGTAATGCAGCAGGTAGGTCTGGGTGTTCAGACGCTTTTCCTTCTCGGTACCTGGGCGAAGGACGATTTCGCGCGCCTCGTTGCCATCGACCTGTGCGGCCTTGATCGTATCGAGGAACGCCAGCACCTTGGTCAGCAGCGCCTGCAGGTCGGCGAAAGTGGTTTCGGTGTCTTCATACTTCGGCGGCTCAAGGCCTGCCAGTCGTGCGCCGGCGCCTTTGGCGAAATCGACGGCGATCTGCACCTGACGCACCAGCTGAAACATGTCGGGGAACAGACGGGCCTGCAGCAGGGCATCCGGCTGAATGTTTTTGGCGGTGGCATGGGCTTCGCCTTTGGCCAGAACGGCGCTGAGGGCGGTAAGCATTTGCTTGAAGACAGGAATCGAGGCAGCGTAAAGAGAAAGTGTCATGGCAGTTCCTGGGGAAATGAGTCGCACAGAGGCGGACGCGAACGCGGCTTGTCTTTTACCTCATCCAGCCCCTACCCTCATAGCCTTTTCAACGTCTGGGAAATGGGTCATGTCTGACGAGCTGGATTCCGAAAACACCGTTGAAGCCTCGGGTGCGCTGCAGCTGAACAGCACCGAAGTGCGCATTCTGGGCTGCCTGATCGAAAAGCAGGCGACCCATCCCGAGACCTATCCCCTCACTCTCAACGCGCTGGTGCTGGCTTGCAACCAGAAAACCAGCCGCGAGCCGGTGATGAACCTGACGCCCGGCCAGGTCGGCCAGAGCCTGCGCGCGCTGGAAAGCCTGCAACTGACGCGCCTGGTGATGGGCAGCCGGGCGGACCGCTGGGAACACCGCGTCGACAAAACCCTGGAGCTGGTGCCGGCGCAACTCATCCTCATCGGCCTGCTGTTGCTGCGCGGCCCGCAAACCGCCAACGAGCTGCTGACCCGCAGCCAGCGCATGCACGACTTCGAAGATACTGACGCAGTCGTGCATCAGCTGGATCGGCTGATCGGGCGCAGGCTGGCGGTGCTGATCCCGAAACAGGCAGGCCAGCGCGAGGACCGCTATATGCACGCGCTGGGTGACCCGGCAGACATCGAGAGCATCCTCGCCGCCCGCGCGAACCCGGCGGAGCGCAGCGGTAGCGGCAATTCGGGCAGCGCGGGCAGCTCGGCGATGGCTGAGCGGGTCGAAGCCCTCGAAGCCCGCATCGCCGCCCTGGAAGAGCGGCTGGCAATGCTGGAAGGTTGAGAGCGGCTCCGAGGAATCCTAAGCCTGGTGCAAAACCTGTGGGAGCGAGCTTGCTCGCGAAGAGGCGGGTACATCCGCTACATATCCGGTGGCTGATACGCTGTCTTCGTGAGCAAGCTCACTCCCACATGTCCCCTGCCGCGCGACAGCGTGCTGCCTGAAGATCGGTAGTCAAGCACACCCTCGCGTTACCCAAGCGCAAGCATCAACCCCGGGCGAACGCCGCCGCGGCCTGATACTGCACCTCGCTTGGCGTCACGCCGGTATAGAGAATGAACTGCTCCAGCGCCTGTATCGCCGCCACCTGGTCGCCGGTGATCAGGCGCTTGCCGAGCCGTTCGGCCTCGACAACGAACGGGGTTCGCACCGGCGTGGCGACGACGTCAAACGCGGTATCAGCCTGATCGATGGCGGACACGTCGAAGGCCAGCGCTTCGGCTTGATCACCTGCCATCCCCAACGGCGTGACGTTCACCAGCAGCGGCGGACGCTCACTGCCCAGTTCGGCTTGCCACTCGAAGCCGCAAGTCTGTGCAAGCGCCCTGCCCGCCTGCTCGTTGCGGGCCACGATCAGCCCGTCAGTAAACCCGGCGTCGCGCAGGGCACAGGCGACAGCCTTGGCCATGCCACCGCTGCCGCGCAGGGCGAAGCGGGTGCGCGGCACTTCATGGGTGTCGACCAGTTGAGCGATGGCGATGTAATCGGTGTTGTACGCTTTCAAGTGGCCATCGGTATTGACGATGGTATTGATGGATTGAATGGCGGCGGCGGACGCGTCAAGTTCATCGACGAGTGCAATGCAGGCCTCTTTAAACGGCATCGAAACGCCGCACCCGCGAATGCCCAAAGAACGCATGCCGGCGATGGCCGCAGGCAGGTCGTTCGGCGAGAAGGCCTTGTAATAGAAGTTAAGACCCAACTGTTGATACAGGTGGTTATGGAAGCGAACGCCGAAGTTGCCCGGACGTCCGGCCAGCGACATGCACAACAGCGTTTCCTTACTGGCAGTGACCAACATGAAATCTCCCGAGTGGTATTAGAAGACGCCTGGGGAAAGGCGTAGAATCGCGGCGTTCTGGCGCTACACGTTTTTAACCGCGTTACAACGGCGCCAGCCCTTGTCATGAAAGTTGTCGAATACCTTACACAAAATTTACCCAACGGCCTCGCAGATAATTACGAAGCCGTTGTCTGAGAAGTTATCCCGTGGCAGTGCCTGAGCGTAACGCAGGCTCGCGACAACGGGAATGAACACCGAGGAACAGTCATGATTCGTCAGATCCCCAAAGTTGCCTTGTTGTTAGGCGCCCTCGCCCTCGCAGGCCAGGCTGAAGCCCATGGCGGCGGCCCGGGCTGGGGTGGAGCCGCCGTGATCGGTGCGGTCGTCGGCGGTGTTGTCGGCGCGGCAGTGGCGTCCGGTCCGGTTTACGCATCGCCCGCGCCCGTGTACTACTCGGCCCCGGCGCCTGTTTATTACGCGCCACCGCCGCCACCGCCGGTTTACTACCAGCCGGCTTATGTCGTTGAACGCCCGGTTGTCTACGCACCGCGTTACTACGGTCCGCCACGTTATTACGGCCCACCACCGGGCTACTACCACGGCTACCACGGTGGCGGTCGCTGGTAACGGCGGTCTGCTCCGGCCAGCAGGGCTGTCGATCCGTGGTCGCCAGCCCTCACCCACTACTGACCCCGCCTCCCCGGCGGGGTTTTTGTTTCCGGGGCGTTTAGGCCGGAACGCACGGTGTGCGCACATCACCCCATCAGCGTCCCTACCCGCTCATCAATGACAACTATCGAGAGCGGTGATTTTTGCCTCAAGCGATCGCGCCGTACAGTAGCGCCATAGATTGATGGAGGCACTTATGACCAAGGTTCAAATCATGTCGGTTGTCGGCAGCGCAGTTCCCCCTCAGCTTCGTGAGCGCGGGCTGTTGGCGTGCTGGTACCTGATGCAGAACGGCGAGCCCGTGAGTGGTCCTTTGCCTTCACTGCCGGCAGCGCAGGCCCTGTCCCAGCAACTTGAATGCCGCTCGCTCAACAGCTGAAACCCTATTCGCTCTTCCCTGTGAATCGTGCGTTGCTCCGCACACCCCTTTAGCCCGCCTCTTTAATGAAGCGGGCTTTTTTTTGCGCGGTGATCCGGCTTTGATGCCAAACCCTGTTCGACAGGCGCCATGAAAGGCAATTTGACCCTTTTAAATACAGGCTTTTTGGATCCGCCACCTGAACCTGAGCTATACAATCGCGGTTTATTACCGAAACCCCGCACCACCCCATCGACAACTTCAGAAACTTGCTCCTAAAATGCGCCGAACTTGTTGTCGTGCTTGAAGAAAGTCCGACGTTCCACGCTATTTCCATCATTTAGTGAGCTTGGCTCTTGAAAATTCGCCCAACCGTCATCGGCCTATTATTTGCACTTACAGGCTGCGCACTTTCCACTGTCGCATTCTCCGCGACGGCGCTGGCCAATGAGCCGGCGGCGTTCAAGCGCGACCCGGCCAATCTGCATCTGGCCTCCGGCAGCTCCATGATCACCGACCTGCAAACCGGTCAGGTTCTGTATTCGAGCAACCCCGACATCGTCGTGCCGATTGCCTCGGTAACTAAACTGATGACCGCGATGGTGACCCTCGACGCCAAGTTGCCCATGGACGAGATGATCAAGGTCGATATCTCGCAAACGCCCGAAATGAAAGGCGTGTTCTCCCGGGTCAAGCTGGGCAGTGAGCTGAACCGTCACGACATGATGCTCATCACCCTGATGTCGTCGGAAAACCGCGCCGCGGCGAGCCTCGCCCACAGCTATCCGGGCGGCTATCCGGCGTTTATCCGGGCGATGAACGCCAAGGCCAAGTCGCTGGGCATGAACCATACCGTGTACATGGAGCCCACCGGGCTGTCGGTGTACAACGTTTCCACCGCACGTGACCTGACCAAACTGGCCCTCGCCGCCCGCAATTACCCGATGTTGCGCGAGCTGAGCACAACGCCGGAGAAGACCGTCACCTTCCGCAAGCCGAACTACATCCTCGGTTTCAGCAACACCGACCATCTGGTGCGTAAATCCAACTGGGACATCAAGCTGACCAAGACCGGCTTCACCAACCAGGCCGGGCACTGTCTGGTGCTGCTGACCAGCATGGCCAATCGTCCGGTGTCCGTAGTCATTCTCGACGCCTTCGGCAAATACACCCACTTTGCCGACGCCAGCCGCATGCGCTTGTGGATGGAAACCGGCAAAAGCGGTCCGGCGCCGGAAGTCGCGCTGCAATACAAGAAAGAGAAGAACCAGGTGATGCGGCAGAAGGGTTTGCAGGCGTCGGAATAAGCCTTCGCGCCGCATTCAGTGGGCACCCGCCGGGCGCCCACTGATCAATGATTTGCCCTCGCCATGCGCTTGAGTATCACCACCATCCCCACGCCCAGCCCGGCCATGCCCACCAGCAACGCCGGGTAGCTGATCCACCACGGGATCGGCGTGGTCATCATGCTGTATTCCGACATCCCGCCAATTCCCGCCACCAGATTCAATGGCAGGAACACCACGTTGATCAGCGTCAGCTTGCGCAGCAGGTTATTGGTGTTGTTGTTGACCAGATTGCCCCGCGCGTCCATCAGGCTGGCGAACACCGTGGAGTAGATATTCGCCTGTTTGTGGCACTGCTCGTTCTCGATGATCATGTCTTCGATCAAGGCCAGGCTGTCGCCGGAAAACTGATGCTTGTGGGCGTGATTGCGCAGGCGGGTCAGCACCGAGCCGTTGCTGTCGATGGCGTTGATGTAATAGACCAGGCTCTCGCTGAGGTTGAACATCTGCACCAGATGGCGGCTGTCCATCGACGCATTGAACTGCTGCTGCAGTTCCCGGGCAATCATCTTGATCACCTTGAGGTGACCGAGATAGTGATGGATGTTGTGGAACAACACCTCCAGCAACACGTCCAGCAGCGTGTGCATCGGCCGGTGCTGTCCCAGGTCCCCGAACTGTCGCTCGTCGGCGCAGATCAGCACCATGTGATGGGGGCTGAGCAGCACCCCGAACGATGACACGTCAAAGGAAAAGGTATCTTTGCCCGAGTAGTTCTCCGGGCGCTTCCAGATCATGAACAGCGCGTCTGGATGAAACTCGATGCGCGACACCTCGTCGGGGTCGAGCGCCGAGGCCAGGGCGTGGTCATCCAGCTTGAAGCGCTCCAGCAGCAGCGTCTTCTCCGTCGCATCCGGGTCGCTGAACGACAGCACGCTCGCCTCGGCGTCAGAGCATTCCCATAACCTGCCCGCCTCCAGGCGGTGGCCTTTGATCACCGGCCTAACCCGCCAGACCGCGACGTTTGATGTCGAGGCGGCGAATGAATTCCTCCAGCACCAGCGCGTACAGATCGTCCTGCAACCAGGCGTCTTCGATGCCAGCGTCGAGGTTGGGGTTGTCGTTGACTTCGATGACCACCACGCGGTCGCCGGACTGCTTCAGATCGACGCCATACAGACCGTCGCCGATCAGGTTGGCGGTCTTCACCGCCAGGTCCACCACGGCCCGCGGCGCATCATGAACCGCCAGGGTCCGGCACTCGCCATTGACCTCCGCATCGATGGCCTTGTGGTTGTAAATCTGCCAGTGCCCCTTGGACATGAAGTACTGGCAGGCGAACACCGGCTTGCGATTGAGCACGCCAATGCGCCAGTCGTATTCGGTGTAGAGGTATTCCTGGGCCAGCAGCAGCACCGAGTGCTCAAACAGCTCCCGCGCCGCGTCCTGCAACTGCTGCGCGTCCTGCACTTTGATTACGCCCTTGGAAAAACACCCGTCGGGAATTTTCAGCACCAGCGGAAAGCCCAGTCGTGCCGCGACGTGCTCCAGGTCATCCGGTCGCTCCTTGTAGAGGATTTCCGTAGCCGGCATGCCGAGCTTGTGGCTTTTGAGCAGGTCGGTCAGGTAGACCTTGTTGGTGCAGCGCAGGATCGACGCGGGGTCATCCATCACCACCAGCCCTTCGCTCTCGGCCTTCTTGGCGAAGCGGTAGGTGTGGTTGTCGACGCTGGTGGTCTCGCGGATCAGCAGCGCGTCGTATTCGGCCAGCCGCGAGTAATCCTTCTTCTCGATCAGCTCGACATCGACGCCCAGTTGCTGGCCGACGCGGATGAAGTTGTCCAGCGCCTTGCGGTTGGACGGCGGCAACGCTTCCTGGGGGTCGTGCAGAATCGCCAGGTCGTAGCGATAGGTGCGGCGCGAGCGCGGCTGGCGCCAGATCTTGCGGCTGAAGCTGTCGAGGGATTGAGCGAACTGGTCCTGCTGGTGATCGCGCAGGCGGGTCAAGGCGCCGGTCTTGATGCCGACGATGTGCCAGTTGTCGCGCTTGCGAAACTCCACCAGCAGGATCGGCGCCGGAAACGCTTCGAACAGCTGACGGGCCAGATCCTGCAACGGCGCGAGATCGGTCTGACCGAAATACAGGCTCAGGGTGAAGCCTTCGGTTTCGTCATACGGATGGTCACGCAGCGCATGTTCGAGGCGCTTGTCGAGGTCATCCAGGGCCAGGCCGTAAAGGGACTTGCGGGTCAGCTCACTGATGGTTTTCACCGACGGGATCACATGGTGACCCCGGGCTTCGGCCAGCAGCGAGCAGTAATACCCATGGCCCAGATAGCGGTAACTGCGGCACAGGTTGATCACCTGCACCCGTTGCCCGGCATTGTCCTGGGGCGGGTTTTCCAGATAGTCCTGGGCGCTGATCAAGTGTTCGCTGGGCAAGTAAGACGACCAGTCTTCGAGCCGCTCCACGACAATCAACAGTTGGCTTCGGGTTGAAACAGGTTTCAGCGGATTGACATTAAAAGTTGCCGAACGCTGAGGTTGTGCTGATACTTCGTCGGTCTTCACCGGCACCGCATTCATGAGTTGATCCTTCGGGAAACAGTCCTTTCTATAAAACATGGCTTTGTAGAAATGTCCCGTTTCGTTACTCACTCTTTACGGTGTCGGACATGAACTTTATATATCGCCTCGCCCAGCCTGCCGATGTGGATGAACTGTTGGCGCTGGAAAACCAGTGCTTTGAATCCGACCGCCTGAATGCCCGCAGCTTTCACTGGATGGTCACGCGGGCCAATGCACGATTGATCGTGGCGCTGACTGATCAGCCCGAACAACGCCTGGCCGGTTACGCGCTGGTGCTGTTTCATCGCGGCACGTCCCTGGGCCGGCTTTACTCGCTGGCGATCAGCGACGGTGCCCGGGGCCAAGGCCTCGGGCAACACTTGTTGGCCCAGGCCGAACAGCATGCCCTTGAGCGTGAGTGCGCCTATCTGCGCCTTGAAGTCCGGCCGGACAACGCCCCGGCGATTCGCCTTTATGAGCGCAACGGCTATCGGCTGTTCGACCGCATCGACGACTACTACGAAGACCACGCCCCGGCATTGCGCTACGAAAAACGCATCCGCGAACACGCCACCGGCGTCGCCCGCCATGTGCCCTACTACCCGCAAACGCTGGACTTCAGCTGTGGCCCGGCGTGCCTGTTGATGGCGATGAAAGCGCTGCAACCGCCACGCGCCATGCAGCGCCACGAAGAACTGCAGATCTGGCGCGAGGCGACCACGGTGTTCATGACCTCCGGCCATGGCGGTTGCAGCCCGCAGGGCCTGGCGCTGGCCGCGTTGCGCCGGGGATTCGAGGTCGGCCTGCAGGTGTCGGTGCGCGGGCCGCTGTTTCTGGCTGGCGTGCGCAGCGAAGAAAAGCGCGAAGTCATGCGCCTGGTGCATGAGGAGTTCAGCCGCGAACTGGCCGACAGCATGGTCCGTCAGATGGGCAGTGCGCCGCTCAATCTCCGGCAACTGCAACAGGACAATGGCCTGGCACTGGTGTTGATCAGCAGCTACCGACTGACTCGTTCCAAAGCACCGCACTGGGTATTGGTCACCGGTTGCGATGACGACTTCGTGTACTTGCACGACCCCGATATCGATCACAGCCAACAGCGTCAGGCCATGGATTGCCAATACATGCCGGTCAGTCATAAAGAGTTCGCCGGCATGAGTTGTTTTGGCGCCGACAAACTTCGCGCGGCCGTCGTTTTATATCGACACGGTCAGTCGCTTATATAAACGGCGTCAGGCAAAGCGCTGTTGGCGTAAAGATCCCGTCGTATTGATTGCAGTTGAACAGGCGATCGTAATGAATAGGCGTTCGGCCCTTGGGCAATCAGCAGGATGAAGCGTGATGGATAACTCGGTGATCGGTGTGATGATTCTTTCAGCGATCGCGCTGTTTGGCGCTTCCGCGTTTTACTTTGATTTTGTTCATCCCCACCGCAAACGCAAAAACCCGCAGAAATGACAGGTGGCGCGCCCGACGGATTATTTTTTCGCCGCGCCTGCTCGGCAAAGGCGTAACGCCAACGACCCGCTAAGCTTGTGCAGGTGACGCTGGTTTTGCACATTGCTCGGGGGAGTTCAAACATGCTCATCAAATGGGTACTGGCTGCGTTGCACCTGCTGGCGTTCGGTTTTGCGATAGCCGCAGTGCTGGCGAGAGGACGGGCATTGCGACGGTTGCGCACAGACGATCCGCGATCCTTCAGGGATGTGTTCGTGGTCGACAATATCTGGGGCGTCTCGGCCGGGATTCTGCTGATCACCGGGGCGTTCCGGGCGTTCGGCGGGCTGGAGAAAGGCTCCTATTACTACCTGCATCAGCCGCTGTTTCACCTGAAGATGGCAGCGTTCGTGGCCATGCTGGCGCTGGAAGTGGTGCCGATGTTTGCGCTGATCAAGTGGCGCATCGCGTTCAAGAAGAACCAGCCCATTGATACGTCCCTGTCGCGCCGCTTCGCACGGATCAGCCACATGGAGGCATTGCTGATGGTAATCATCGTCATCGCCGCCACGGGCATGGCGCGGGGGATATTGCTGAGTTGAGGCCTGAGCCGATGCCCAGACCTCCAGCGGTCAGGTCACCCAGAAGAACATCAGGGTCAGGTTCGCGCCCGAGATCAGTCCGAACAGCCCCCAGGCCAGGGTTTTGGTCAGGCGGCTGTTGACGAACGGGCCCATCAATTGTTTGTCACTGGTGAAGCGAATCAACGGCCACAGGGCGAACGGCAGTTGCAGGCTGAGGACGACCTGGCTGAGCACCAGCATCTTGCCCACCGCGCCATCGCCGAACCAGATCACGCCGATGAGCGCCGGAATCAGCGCCAGCCCACGGGTCGCCAGGCGCCGTTGCCAGCACGGGATCTTCGCCTTCAGGAACCCTTCCAGCACCACCTGGCCGGCGATGGTCCCGGTGAACGTTGAACTCTGCCCTGCCGCGAGCAGCGCGACCCCGAACAGCACGCTCGCCACGGCGCCGCCTACCAGCGGATCGAGCAAATGGTACGCGTCCTGAATTTCCACGACGTCGGTGTGACCGGTGCCGTGGAACGCGGCGGCGGCCAGGATGAGGATGGCGGCGTTGATCACCAGCGCCAGACTCAGGGAGGCAATGGTGTCGACCCGGGCGTAGCGAATGGCGCTGGCCTTGCTTTCGACTGACGTGCCGTTGACGCGGGTCTGCACCACCGATGAATGCAGGTACAGGTTATGGGGCATAACCGTCGCGCCAAGAATGCCGATGGCGATGTACAGCGGCTCTTGATTGCTGAGCATCTCCCACGACGGCTTGAGCCCCGCCACGACGTCCGGCCAGAACGGTTTGATCAGCACCAGTTCGATAAAGAAGCACGTCGCGATGGTCGCGATCAGTCCCAGCACGATGGCTTCGAGACGTCGGAAATTGGCGCCCTGTAACGCGAGCACGATGACCGTATCGAACGCCGTCAGCGCCACGCCGGTGGTGATCGACACGCCCAGCAGCAAGTGGAACGCCAATGCCGCACCCAGCACTTCCGCCAGATCGGTGGCGAGGATCGACAGCTCGGCAAGAACCCACTGCCCCATGCCGACCCGGTGGCTGTAGCGCTCGGAGGACAGCTGGGCCAAATCGCGGCCGGTGGCAATGCCCAGGCGCGAGCACAAATTCTGCAGCACCATGCCCGACAGACTGGCCAGCACAACCACGAACAACAACGCATACCCAAAGCGCGAACCAGCTTCGATGGCGGTGGCCCAATTGCCGGGGTCCATGTAGCCGATGGAAATCAACAGCCCGGGGCCGACGAACAGCATCAGCTTGCGCAGGAAAGACGCATTGGCGGGAATGGCGACGCTGTCGGTGGTCGCCGACGGGCAGAATGGCGCGGTGGCGGTGGTCGGGAGTTTGTACTTCACGGGAATCCGAAACGTGGTGGCGGTCAGCCCCGGAGCTTAAACGCGCAGAAATGTTTTGTCTTGAATCTCTGGGGCACTAACATGCTGCGTCTCACCGATTCGGAAAAAACAATAATGCATGCCGCTTCTGATAGCCCTGATCACGCCCGCCCGACCCAGGACGGAATCGACCCGATACGCGCTGCGCAAATTTCCGCCCGCATCGACCGACTGCCCGCCGTCGCCACGATCTGGAAGCTGGTGGCGCTGCTGTCCATTGGCGGTTTCTTCGAACTTTACGATCTGTTCCAGACCGCTTACATCAGCCCCGGCCTGATTCGCGACGGGCTGTTTGCCACCGGCGCCCAGGGTGTCTTCGGCTTTTCCGATCAAGCGGCGTTTGCGTCGGCGACGTTCCTGGGGCTGTTCCTCGGCGCCAGCCTGCTGAGCCCGATCGCGGATCGCTATGGTCGCCGCGCGATCTTCACCTTCGCGTTGATCTGGTACACCGTCGCCACCGTTTTGATGGGTATTCAGACGTCGGCACTGGGCATCATCTGCATGCGCTTTCTGGTGGGCATCGGTCTGGGCATCGAGCTGGTGACCATCGACGCGTACCTGTCGGAACTGGTGCCCAAGCGCATGCGCAGCTCGGCGTTCGCTTTCGCGTTTTTCGTGCAGTTCCTGTCAGTGCCGTCGGTGGCATTGATGTCCTGGTGGCTGGTGCCGCAGGACCCGTTCGGCGTCGCCGGCTGGCGCTGGGTGGTGCTGGCCAGTGCGGTGTTCGCGCTGTTCATCTGGTGGCTGCGCTCGCGCCTGCCCGAATCGCCGCGCTGGCTGGCGCAACACGGCCGCTTCAGCGAGGCGGAAAAGATCATGGATGACCTCGAAGCCCGGTGCGTCAAGGACCACGGCCAGGCGCTGGACGAACCGGAAACCCACAATGTGGCCGTCGAAGGCCGAGGCCGCTTCGCCGACATCTGGCAACCGCCGTATCGTCGCCGCGCGCTGATGCTGATTGTGTTTCATGTGTTCCAGGCGATCGGCTTTTTCGGCTTCGGCAACTGGCTGCCTGCGTTGCTCTCGGGTCAAGGCGTGAGCGTGACCCACAGTCTGGCGTATGCGTTCGTGATCACCCTCGCCTATCCGCTTGGGCCGCTGCTGTTCGTGAAGTTTGCCAACCGTTTCGAGAACAAGTGGCAAATTGTTGGCTCGGCCCTGGGCTCGATGATTTTCGGCACGCTGTTCGCGCAGCAGACGACGGCGGCGGGGCTGATTTTTTGCGGGGTGATGATTACGTTCTGCAATGCGTGGTTGAGTTTCAGTTATCACTCGTACCAGAGTGAGTTGTTCCCGACCAATATTCGCGCCCGGGCGGTAGGGTTCTGTTATTCGTTCAGTCGTCTGTCGACGGTGTTCAGCAGTCTGTTGATCGGGTTGTTTCTGGATCACTTCGGCACGCCGGGGGTGTTGACGTTTATTGTGATGAGTATGTTGATTGTGATCATTACGATTGGCGGGTTTGGGCCGAAGACGCGGAATCTGGCGTTGGAAGATATTGCTCATCGCTAGGGTTCGCGGTGCGGCTGAGAGAACACCAAGATCTTTAGGATCAAGATCAAGATCAAGATCAAGAGCGTCTGCCTAACGGCAGACCGTTTCGCCTTCGGCGAGTTACTTGGAAAAGCACCCCAAGTAACCAAGGGTGCCTGCTCTCGGTTGGGCCCGACTGCGTCGGGTTCCTTCACTCCGGTCTCGCTCCGTGGGCCCGCCGCCATCCGCCATCCATGGCGGGAGGCGGCTCTCGCGGCATCCATGCCGCTCGGCCCACTCCACGAGACCTGCGTTCAGCCTGCACCAAAGTCGCGATTGGTGGTGTCTGGACTTTTTGGGTATGAAGATCAAAAGCAGATCAGGAGCAGATCAGGAACAGATCAAGGGCAGATCAAGGGCAGATCAGGCGCGGAGGACTTGTGGGAGTGAGCTTGCTCACGAAGGGGGCAGGACATCCACCGGATATCTGTTGTTTGAAATTGATCGTTCCCTCGTTCTGCGTGGGAATGCATCCCGTGACGCTCCGCGTCACCTCCACCGGCCTGAATGCGCGTCAAATGCGGGACGCGGAGCGTCCGGGGCGGCGTTACCACGCGGAGCGGGGGGACGATCAGACGGATATCTGGTGTTTGAGATAAAGCATTCGCGAGCAAGCTCGCTCCCACAGGAAGTGTGGCTGATCCGCAATACTGTCGGCGCCTGGGCTGGCCTCTTCCCGGCTAAAGCCGGTCCCACTAAAAGCAGCTTGTGAATTCTGTAGGACCGGCTTCAGCCGGGAAGCCTTTGATCTGCTTTTGATCTGCTTTTGATCTTCGAACACAGAAAGCTCAGACACCGCAGAACGCGACTTGGGTGCAGGCTGAACGCAGGTCTTGCGGAGTGGGCCGAGCGGCATGGATGCCGCGAGAGCCGCCCCCCGCCATGGATGGCGGATGGCGGCGGGCCCACGGAGCGAGACCGGAGTGAAGGAACCCCGAGGTACGAGGGGCCCAACCAGGAGCAAGCACCCTTGGTTACTTGGGGTGCTTTTCCAAGTAACTCGCCGAAGGCGAAACAGTCTGCCCCCAGGCAGACGCTCTTGATCTTAAAGATGTTGATCTTAAGGATCTTGATCTTGATCTTGATCTGAAAAAACCTACCGGATCCCCAACCGCCTGGCGAGCCGACTCAGATTCGCGCGATCAACGTCCAGCTCCCGCGCCACATCTGCCCATTTCCCGCCATGCCGCTCCAGCGCCTTACCAATCAACCGCCTCTGAAACCCGTCCACCGCCCCCTTCAGCCCCTCGCCCGGCTGAATCGCCGGCAGGTCCTCGCTCACCTGCAACACAGCAGGCGCAGCCACTCGCAACTCATCCAGCCCCAGAACATCCGCATCGATCGTCAAAATCCGCGGCCGCTCGCGATGCACCGACAGCGCCTTGAGCACTGCCCGGCTGATCAAATGCTCCAGCTCCCGCACGTTCCCCGGCCATGGGTACGCCAACAGCACCGCCTGCCCCTCAGGACTCATGCGCAAACTGCGCAGCCCCATCCGCGCCCGGTTCTCCTCCAGGAAATACCCCGCCAGCAGCAACACATCGCGACCCCGCTCGCGCAACGGCGGCACCACCAACGGGTAAACACTCAGGCGGTGATAGAGATCCGCGCGGAAGCGCCCGGCGCGCACCTCCTCCGCCAGATCGCGGTTGGTCGCAGCGATGATGCGCACGTCCACGCGATGCTCCTGATCGGAACCGACGCGCTGCAACTGGCCGCTCTGCAACACCCGCAGCAGCTTCGACTGGACTGGCAGCGGCAACTCGCCCACCTCGTCGAGGAACAGCGAACCGCCATGGGCCAGCTCGAACTTGCCGCTGCGGCCGCTGACCGCGCCGGAAAACGCACCTTTGACGTGACCGAACAACTCGCTTTCCACCAACAGTTCCGGCAGCGCGGCGCAGTTGAGGCTGATCAGCGGCTTCTGCGACCGGGGCGACTGCACGTGAATGGCCTCCGCGACCAGTTCCTTGCCAACGCCGGTTTCGCCGGTGATCAGCACCGTCAGCGGGCTGTTGCCCACCAACTGGATTTCCTGCTGCAAACGCTTGTGCACCGGGCTCTGCCCGATCAGCTCCCGGGGCCCGCGTCCGCCTGCAGCGCGTTTGTAAACCTCTGCCAACAGGCGTTGATCCTCAAAACCGCGCGCCAGTTGGCTGATCCGTTCGCTGGCCATTACCGTCGCCGCCGCCAGGCTGGAAAACGCCTGAAGATCGCCCAGATCGACCCGGCCAAAGCGCGCCGGATCGAGGGAGTCCAGCGTAATCACGCCCCACAGCGTGTTCTGCACATAGAGCGGGCAGCCGAGGCAATCGTGCACTTCCAGATCGCCATGCACGCCCTCGACCAGCCCGTCGTACGGGTCTGGTAAATCGCAGTCGGTGGAAAACCGCGTGGGTTCGCGGTTTTGCAGAATGATGTCCAGCCGCGGGTGCTCCCCCAGCCGGAATCGTCGCCCCAGCGTGTCCGGGCTCAAGCCCTCGACGGACAACGGCACCAGCGCCTCCTCCTCCAGCTTGAGCAGCGCTACCGCGTCGCAGGGGAATAACTGTCGCAACGAGCGCAGCAGCCGGCGATAGCGCTCATCGTCCGGCAGGTCCCGGGACAGGTCGGCGACCAGCGGAATCAGCGCCAGCAGTAGAGGATGAGTCATCAAAGCTCCCGGTCATGTCATGGGAAGAAGGCGGGGTGGGCAGGTCATTATGACGGCGGGGCGAGTCTAAACGACAACACCCTGGCCGATCTTACCCCTGCCGACGCAATGGAGGGCGGTCTGAACACCGCCAGGCAAAGATCGCTGGATTAAAGACGGCATTAAACCGTCATTCTCTAGAAGTCATTCGTTGGTCGCCAACGCTACGGCGGCGGCAGTCCCCACAATCAAAAGTAACCCCCGCAGACTTTTGTAAAAGATGTCCCCCGTCATTCTGACGCCACCCTACCGACGTATTGAACGAAGCCCTTTAATTTAAATGAAAGTGTTGAAAATTTTATTTTGTTTATAGTCCGTTGACCCTAAAGGAGCACTCACTATGGCCAGAATTCAGGGACGAGTTCTTGAAACTTCCCCTCCCTTGGTAGTTGATCTCGACGGCACGTTACTGCGCTCGGACCTGCTCATGGAAACGGCCATGGCGTTTATTCGAGGCCAGCCGCTGAAAGCCCTGAAAATGCTCGGCTGGCTGTTCAAAGGCAAAGCCGCGCTGAAGGAAGGCCTGGCCCTCAACACCGAAATAGACGTCTCCGTGCTGCCCTACGATCCGCAGATCATCGAGATGATCCAGCGCGAAAGAGACACCGGACGCATGGTGGTGCTGGCGACGGCAAGTCATGTAAGTCTCGCCGAGCGCATCGCCGATCACCTTCAGTTATTCGATCTGGTGCTGGCGTCCAACGCCAACCGCAACTTGTCCGGCCACAACAAGCGGGACCTGTTGGTGGCGCACTTCGGCGAGGGCGGTTTCGACTACATCGGCAACTCCAAAGATGACTTGCCGATATGGAACGTGTCTCGGCAGGCCTATGTGGTCAATCCCGACCGCGGAGTGGAAGCCAACGTAAAAGCGCAAGTCCGCGTTGAGCCAACCATTCGCAGCAACACGCCGAGCTTGCGAGACTGGCGCAGGGCCCTGCGCATGCACCAGTGGCTGAAAAACGCGCTGATCTTCGTTCCGCTGCTGGCGTCCCACCGGCTGGCCCAGTTCGAACTGATGCGTGACGGCGTCATTGCGTTTCTGTGCTTCGGCCTGTGCGCCTCCAGCGTCTACATCCTCAACGACCTGCTGGACCTGTGCGACGACCGCCATCACAAAAGCAAATGCAATCGGCCGTTCGCCAGCGGGCGTCTGTCGATCAAGGCCGGTCTGGTGATGGTGCCGACGTTACTGGCGATGGCCTTCGGCGCCGCGCTCTTGCTCTTGCCGTGGCAATTTTCGGCGGTGATGGCCGCCTATTACGGCCTGACCCTGACCTACTCGCTGAGGCTCAAACGCCTGATGGCCTGGGACGTGATCGCCCTGGCGATGCTGTATACCGCGCGGATCATCGCCGGCGTAGCGGCGTTCAGCCTGACATTGACCTTCTGGATCCTCGCGTTCTCGATGTTCATATTCCTCAGCCTGGCGATGGTCAAACGCTACGCCGAGCTGCGTGACGCCCGCGCCCGGGAGGTCAATACCTTCGCTCGCGGCCGTGGTTACCACCCGGGCGATCTGGACATGATCGCTTCGTTGGGGGCGTCTTCGGGCTACCTCGCGGTAATGGTGCTGGCGCTGTACATCCAGGACGCGAAAACCACCGAACTGTACGTCACGCCACACATCATCTGGCTGGCCTGCCCGCTGCTGCTGTTCTGGGTGACGCGAGTGTGGATGCTGACCCATCGCGGGCAGATGAATGAAGACCCGGTGGTGTTCGCCATCCGCGACCGCACCAGCCAGCTGATCGGCGCTGCGTTTCTGATGATGTTCTGGATCGCCGCATGAGCACGCCGTTGTATTCCTGGGGACGTTTTCCCCGCCACCCGCAACGCGGTCATGGCTGTGTGTGGCTCGACGAATTGCCTGCGCAAATGGACCGCGTGATCGGCGCCCACCGCAGCAGCCTGCCCTACGGCAACGGCCGCAGTTACGGCGACAGTTGCCTGGCCGCCAGCGATCAGGTGCTGCACATGCGCTCGCTGGATCGGCTGATCGAGGCCGACTGGAGCACCGGGGTGATCAAGGCGGAGGCCGGTATTACCCTCGCTGAAGTGCTGGCCGTGGCCATCCCCCAGGGCTGGTTTTTGCCGGTGACGCCCGGGACCCAGTTCGCGACGCTGGGCGGCGCCATCGCCAACGACGTTCACGGCAAGAACCATCACGTGCGCGGCACCTTCGGCCGTCATGTGCTGGGCTTCGGCCTGCTGCGCCACGGCGAGCCGGAAGTGATCTGCTCGCCTGACGCCCACCCTGACCTGTTCGCCGCGAGCATCGGCGGCCTCGGCCTGACCGGGGTGATTCACTGGGCGCAGATTCAGTTGATGCCGATCCGTGCCAGCCAGATTGACACCACCACGGTGCGCTTCGCCAATCTGACAGAATTCTTTGCGCTCTCTGCCGAACTCGACGCGAGTCATGAATACAGCGTTGCCTGGGTCGACTGTCTGGCCAGTGGCGTGGAGACCGGACGTGGCGTATTCATCGTCGGCGATCACGCGCGATACGGCTCCCTCGACGTCGTTCAACGCAAGAAGCTCAGCGTGCCGCTGACGCCGCCGGTGTCGCTGATCAACAACGTCTCCCTCAGCGCTTTCAACAGCCTGTACTGGCGCCTGCACCCCAGCCAGCGCAAGCCGGGCCGCAGCGCGTACGAACCGTTTTTCTACCCCCTCGACCGGATCCTGCACTGGAACCGGATTTACGGTCGTCGCGGTTTTCAGCAATACCAATGCGTTGTGCCTGCAGCGAATGCCGAAGCGGCCATGGGCGAACTGCTGCGCACCATCGCTGAGGCCGGTCAGGGTTCGTTTCTCGCCGTGCTCAAGCGCTGCGGCGATATGGCCTCGCCAGGCCTGCTGTCGTTCCCCATGGAAGGCACTTCCCTGGCCCTGGATTTTGCCCAGAGCGAGGCCCTGGAAAAGGTGCTGTTCCCGCGTCTGGACGACATCGTTCGCGCCGCCGGCGGGCGCTTGTACCCGGCCAAGGACGCCCACATGACTGGCGCCGATTTCCGTCGCGCCTACCCCGCCTGGGAGCAGCTGGAAGCGCTGCGTGATCCCTCTTTGATGTCCCGTTTCTGGAGCCGTGTGATCTTATGAAAACTGCAGTGAAGAAAGTCCTGATCATCGGCGCCACCTCCGCCATCGCCAGTGCGTGCGCGCGTTTGTGGGCCACGGAAGGCAGCGATTTTTTCCTCGTGGCACGCAACGTCGAGAAGCTGCAGCAGACCGCCGCCGATCTCAAGGCGCGTGGCGCGACCAACGTCACGCTGCACGAGATGGACGCCAACGATATCGAGGCGCACCCCCTGATGATGGGCCGTTGCCTGACCGCCCTGGGCCAGATCGACATCGCCCTGATCGCCCACGGCACACTGCCCGACCAGAAGGCCTGCGAGCGTGACGTGCACATGGCGCTGAAGGAATTCGCCAACAACTGCACGTCGGTGATCGCCTTGCTGACGCTGCTGGCGATGCAGTTCGAGACCCAGCGCTGCGGCAGTCTGGCGATCATTTCTTCGGTGGCGGCTGATCGCGGCCGCCCTTCCAACTACCTCTACGGCAGCGCCAAGGCGGCGGTGTCGACCTACTGCGAAGGCTTGCAGGCGCGGCTGTTCAAGGTCGGCGTGCACGTCACCACCATCAAGCCGGGCTTCGTGGATACGCCGATGACCCAGGGCCTGTCGTTGCCGGCGGCCTTGCTGGCACAACCGGCGCAGGTCGCCCAGCGCATCGTCAAGGGCATCGCCAACAAGGTGCCGACGCTGTACGCACCGGGTTTCTGGGCGCTGATCATGCTGGTCATCCGTTCGATCCCGCAGCCGGTGTTCAAGAGGCTGAACCTGTGAGCGAAGCCGTGCCCGAGCCTTCACACCTGTCCGGCTGGCGCTACCGCGCGGTGCTGCTATCGGTGGTCGGTTCGGCGCTGGGCTATCTGGCCTTTTCGCTGTGGGGCGGCTGGCAAGCAGTGGGCGCTGCGGTGAGCGAGGTCGGGCTGATCGGCATTGTCATCGCGCTGTTCATGTCATCGGTCAATTACGGGCTGCGCTTCGTGCGCTGGCAGACCTACCTGAAGGTGCTCGGCCATCCGATGCCGTGGCGCCCGAGCCTGAACATTTACCTGGCCGGCTTTGCCCTGACCACCACGCCTGGCAAAGCCGGTGAAGCCCTGCGCGGCGTGTTGCTGAAACGCTGGGGCGTGCCCTACCCGCAGAGTTTCGCGGCGTTTTTCAGCGAGCGCCTGTCGGACCTGTTTGCGGTGGTTCTGCTGACCCTGTTCGGCCTGTCGCTGTACCCCCAGGCGTGGCCGATGATTGTGGTCGGCGTGGCGCTGGTGGCGGTCGGGCTGGTCGTGCTGTCGCAACGTCGGCTGCTGGAGCGCATCACCGAAACGGTGCCGGCCGGTGGCGGCAAGGCACTCGGGCTGCTTCGCCATCTGCTGCAGGTGCTGGTGCATGCGCAGCACTGCCATCGCCTGCGCCTGATGCTCGGCCTGACCGCGCTGAGCGTTGTCGCCTGGAGCGCCGAAGCCCTGGCGTTCGACTGGATTCTGAAATGGATGGGCGCCGACATCCCGCTGACCTTCGCAGTGTTCGTCTACGCCCTGGCGATGCTGGCCGGCGCGGTGAGTTTCATGCCTGGGGGACTGGGCGGCGCGGAGGCGGTGATGGTCGGTCTGCTGGTCTGGAAAGGCATGGACGGCGCCGACGCCGTGGCCGCCACCGTGCTGATTCGTCTGGCCACCCTGTGGTTCGCGGTGGCCATAGGCGCGGTAATGCTGATCAAGCTCAAAGGCGAGGCGACGACGCCTCGGGTTCAATCGGTTCAATAACGCTTTTCGACGGAATATAGGGACAGGAGTGCAAGTCATGGTGGCAGCAGTACGTTATCGAGCGTTGTTTGGCATTCCTCTGTTATTGGCGGTGGCCGCCGTCCTCTGGAGCTTTATGGCGTCCAGCGGACCGATTCAATGGATGGACAACGGCATCTTCATGGCCGACGCCTCGGAGGGCCGCTACTTCAGCGACACCCTCGGGCCGCTGGATCACCCGTTGTACCTGTTCGTCACCACCGCGCTATTCGCTCATTTCGGGCCGCTGGTACTGAGCTTCATGAACTCGATGCTGATGATTCCACTGGGCTGGGCGATTTTCCGCCTGGCCAAGGGCGTCGGCGCCACGTCGCAGCAAGCCTTGCTGGCGATTGCCGCCGCGCTGCTGTGCCATTGCGTGTTCTGGGTCTCGACCAAAGCGGAAGTGTACCTGCTGCACACGCTGCTGGTGACCTTGGCGTACATGGTGCATTTTCGCGATAAATCGCGCTTGGGTCTGCTCACCGCGCTGTTCGTCATCGGCATGCTCACGGGCCTTGCCGCCGCCATTCATCAACTGACGTTCATCGTGCTGTTTCCGCTGTACGTGCAACTGGTCTGGCAGCACAGGGCGCGGGCTTTGCTGACGATTCCGGGCTTTGTGCTGGGCTTTGCGGTGGCGATCCCCGCCATCTTGCAGGAGTTGCAGAACGGCCTGAGCCTGATCGATATCGGTCATCGTTACCTGATTGGCATCCCCGACAAAACCACCGAGCAGAGCTGGCAGGGTTCGCTGTTTCGCTTCGACGACATGTGGCACGAGAAAAACTCGGTGGCGCTGCTGATGCTGTCGCTGCTCGGCCCGCAGCTGGTGGCGCTGGTGCTGTTTCCCAAAAGCCGGCGCCTGCGACTGTTGTGGTGCGCGGCGGTGCTGAACTTCATCTTTGCGGTGTCTTACAACGTCACCGACCGCTTCACGTTTTTTCTGCCGGGGGCGGTGCTGTTGAGCATCATCGGCGTGATTCATGTGCAGGCGTGGCTGGCGCGACACAATGCCGCCGTGGTCGCCTATGCCCTGCCCTTCAGCGGCCCGGTGACGATCCTCGCGGTGTACGCGATTTACGCCAGTGGCGTCGTCGCGCTGCCGACCCACAAGGAAGCGCTGCCTTTCCGTGACGATATCCATTACTTCATGGCGCCGTACCTGCGTGATCGGTCGGCGGAGGCCTTCGTCCAGAGTTACGAACAATCGGCCCCGCCAGGCGCGCTGATCGTTGCCGACTGGACGCCCAATGGCGCATTGCGTTCCGCGCAAGCCAGCGGGCTGCTCAAGGGGCGAACGATTGCGCTGTGCGAAGGTGCGCAGGACATCGAGTCCTATCTCAGCGGGCCTGGCGCCTTCCTCGCGCGGACCAGTTATTGCTCAAGCATCTCGGACCGCTTCGATCTGCAGACGCTGGCGGTGGGATACGAGCTGCACGCGAAATAGTCAAACAGAGGGAAGAAAGCCCCTGCGACGAGCCAATCGTTGCAGGGGCTTTTTGCATTTATGGCGGCGTGGGATTCGGCGGGAGGAGAGTCCTGCAGCGTTCGCCGCCCTAGAACCTCGTTGAACCTGGAACAACCGTCCGTCGGGTGGAATGCACCTCTTGCGTCGCGCGATTGACCAATAGGTATCCATGACAACAAAGGGATTCACATCATGTTCAAGACAAAATTGACTGCCCTGACCCTCGCTGGCCTGATGGCTGTTGCCACTGGCTCTGCATTCGCCGGCTCCACAGGCCCGACCGATCCGGTCGACAAAAACGGCCCGAAGCCAAGCACTTCCACCAGCGGTCAGAATAACGACGGCAGCTCCCCAGGCACGTCCACTCCAGGCACTAAAGGCATGGGCAGCACCAACGGCACCACCCGTGGCGACGCTGACGGCGGTGGCATGACAAACGGCAGCGGCATGGGCGGCAGCGGCGGCGGCACCGGTGGTGGCGCGAGCGGGTCCAGCGGTAGCAAATAAGCCATCTGATGAACGTGTGTGCTTAAGCGCGAGAGCGCCGGGGCAGCACCGAATACGATGAAGGGCCGAATCTGATTCGGCCCTTTTTTCGTTTCAGGCGTTTTATTGACCCAAAGGATTTAGAAGCCGTCGCGCGGGCGGCCATTGGCCCCCTCATCTTCCGGGCGATTGGACGTAGCCCCTGTACCTCCGCGGCCTTAGCGTAGCGGTCATCAATCGCTGCCGGATGATCCGCCTATGAAACCGCTCAATCACTTCCCCTCCCTGCTCTGCTGGCTCGCCCTCGCTGGCCTTATATCTGTCGGCAGCGCCGAGGCCCATGATGGGGAACAGGAAAAGGTGACCGTTCTGGAACAGCACCCGATGCTCAATGCGCCCGGTAAAAAAGCCATGGTGCTGACCGTCGATTACCTGCCGGGCCAGGCCTCCATCGCCCACAGTCACAGCGGCAGCGCGATTGCCTATGTTCTGGAAGGCGAGGTGATTTCGAGAGTCAACGACGGCAAGGCGATTACGTACAAGGCGGGCCAGACATGGTACGAGCCGGCCGGATCAAAGCACTACGAATCGCGAAACGCCAGCGCGACAAAGCCTGCGAAATTGCTGGTGTTCATCCTGCTGGACGACAAGGCCGACATCCTCACGCCGCTGCCGAAGTGACATCGAGGGTGATCACCCCGGCCTCTTCCCGGCTGAAGCCGGTCCTACAGTGGGATCGCGGCGATCCTTAGGACTGGCTTTAGCCGGGAAAGCGTCAGGCAACGCACTGCAAAACCGGGCAGACAAACCCGAGGCTAAATTTTCTGCCACCGCTGTCGATACGCTATTCGTAGAGCCCGAAATGTCGGGTCGGACCGGATCAGTGAAAGGCAAAAGTATGTACACAAACATTTTTCTGCTGGTAGAGCATGGCCGCGATCAAGGTGAAGTTTCTGTGTTGGGCTGGTTCGATGACGAACGCGCCGCGCAGGACACCGCCGAGGCCATGGAGTGGAAAGCGTATCGCGATGAAGCCAAGCGTCATCATCAGTGGTCGAGCCAGCCACTGCTGCCACCGGACCAGACGGCCCATCGTCGTTTCTGGGTCAAAGGCATCTCCAAGTTCAGCCACACCCCGGCACCCCGTTCGTGGGCCGTGCATTGATTCAGCGCGGGTAAAGCGTCAGCGCTGCGGGTGCACTGCGACGGTGCCCCGCACGCTGAAAGGGGACTGATTTATTTACAACGCTTCACCGTAAATTAATCTGTTCCCGCCGATTCAACTGCGCGCCAGCCACGCTCCACCGCACGTTCAGGCCAGTGATCTGCGCTGAAAGGGGACTGATTTATTTACAACGCTTCACCGTAAATTAATCTGTCCCCGCCGATTCCAACCGCGCGCCAACCACGCTCCACCGCACGTTCAGGCCCGTGATCTGGACGGATACCCGCGCCTGAGATAGCGTGCGGCTCCTACCGACTTCCAGGCCTCCCCTCCATGACCGATCGTCAACTCATCGTCCCGGACGAAATGCGTTTGCTCGCCGAGCGCGCGGGCTATGCCCCTGCCGTCAAGGTCGGTAAAACGCTCTACTGTGCCGGTCAGGTCGGGCGCACCCATGAATTGGCCGTCATCGAAGACCCGGAGCAGCAATTCCTCGCGGCATGGGAAAACCTGCGACTCGTCTTGACCGCTGGGGGATGCACCTTCGAAGACGTCGTCGACCTGACGACCTACCACGTCGACCTGCACCGTCACATGCCGGTGTTCAGAGCGGTAAAAGACAACGTCTTCCCCAGGGGCACCTGCGCCTGGACCTGCCTCGGCGTCAGCGAACTGGCCAGGCCCGGCCTGCTGGTGGAAATCAAGTGCGTGGCGGTGCAGCGGTGATGTTCGGATTGCCCGGCTCCTGCCCAAGGCATCCAGGCACGTCCGTTTTCAGTAATACCGCTTCCCCTGCAATACCCTGTCTGATCATCCAGCGAATCATGCGCGTCACCCGTTACGGGGTTATGCGGACGCCGGACCCGTCCGTGTCCGGGTCGCCGCAGCATTCGACATAACGGCTGAGCGTCGACCCTCGTCGGTCAGTCACCGGACAACACCTGACAAGCTAATGCGCCGCCCAATGGGAGACTTGCCGCCGCACGTCAGCGGCGCCTGTCAGGCACTGGGCAGCCGTAGCGTCCGGATCCGTGCGCTCCAGGGTGGTCACCGGTTTGCCGGGAGGCGAGTAGATCGTGATGCGCTGGGCGCCGACGGGGCGAAACTCGATTCGGGTGCCATCCTCCAGGTGCAGCGCCTGGTCCGTGTATTTTCCCTCCATTGCGTGGTAATAGGGCGGCGCGCTCAGGCATGTGCGCAAGTTGCCGTCTTCGAAAATCTCGACAAAGAACACGCCCCCCGCATGGGGGCCGGCCCACAGACCGGTGTGTCTGGCCGGCGGCGGCGTGGCGCTCACCGACGGGTAATCCACCAGCGAAACGTTGCTCGTATGCTTGCTCGCGCAGCCAGACGCCCATGAGACAGCAGCCGCCACGATAAGCAATGCCGTGGCTCGCGTTACGCTAATTCCATTTTGCATAGTGAACCTACACTTCCAGCGCGTGATTGACCGGCAGACCGCTGGCGCGCAAAAGCGCCTGCATGTCATTGCCTGACGCGACGTCGAACAGGGTGGGTTTGACTCTAGTACGCAGCCATTGCCCTCGCAACCTTCAAAAACAGCGGCAGCCCGCACGGGCGCTTCCCACCCTCCCGTCCAGTCATATGCCCAAGGCAAGAACGGGCCGAACGCCGCATCGTTGGCCGTGTGTATGCATTTCCCTCAGGATCAGATCATAAACTCGACCTATGCTTGGGAAGAGCGGGTGGCAGTGGTGCTGAAAAATTTCATTCAAACGGCACGTCCGAGGGTTGAACCCCCTATACCGCGCACAGTCCATGCACTACATCCCAAGGGGGAACATCGATGAATGACTTATCAAAAGCTTCAGGGTTGAGGCGTTTCACTTCCATCATTGCAGGCATCTTTGCCCTGTTTCTGTTGGCAGGCGGTATCTGGCTGCTCTCACTGGGCGGCTCTTTTTATTATCTGTTCCTGGGCGTCGCGCTGCTGGTGTTCGCTGTCCTGTTGTGGCGACGTTCCGCGGCATCGCTCTGGCTCTACGGCGCGCTGATGCTGCTCACTGTGGTCTGGGGCCTGTGGGAAGCAGGCACGGACTTCTGGGCGTTGGTGCCGCGTTTCGACATCCTCGGGGTGTTGGGTCTGTGGCTGCTGATCCCGGGGGTCACCCGTGATATCCCTGAGCGTCTGAAGCCGGGCAAAACCTTTTTATCCGCGACATTAGCACTGGCCATTGTGGTGATGGTTTACGCCATCTTCAACGACCCCCAGGAAATCAACGGCAGCATGGCGACGGCGCAACCTGCCCAGCATCAGCCTGTCGAGGGCATCGCCAACGGTGACTGGCCTGCTTACGGCCGCACACAGTCGGGCACGCGCTATTCACCGCTGACCCAGATCAACGAAGGCAACGTCAAAGACCTTCAGGTGGCCTGGACCTTCAACAGTGGCGAATCGAAAAACGCCAATGACTCCGGTGAAACCACCAACGAACTGACGCCGATCAAGGTTGGCGACAACATGTACATCTGCACCACCCACCAGATTCTGGTGGCGCTGGACCCGGCCACCGGCAAAGAGAAGTGGAGATTCGATCCCAAGCTCAAATCCGATCCGTCCTTCCAGCACTTGACCTGCCGTGGCGTCGCCTACTTCGATCAGGCGGACACCACCCAGTTTGCGAAAAGCCTGGAAGGCACGCAGCCGGTCGCCACCAGCTGCCCGCGCAAAGTGTTCCTGCCGGTCAACGATGGTCGCTTGTTCGCCATCAACGCTGACACCGGCGCACCCTGCGCCGACTTCGCCAAAAACGGTGAGCTGGATCTGCTGCACCTGCAGCCCTACCCGTATCCGGGCGGTCTCGAGCCCACCTCCCCGCCTGTCGTGACCGGTACCACCGTGATCATCGGCGGTTCGGTGACCGACAATCTGTCCGTGCACGAGCCTTCCGGCGCAATCCGTGGCTACGACGTCAATACCGGTGCGCTGAAGTGGATCTTCGACACCGGTGCCGAGGACCCGAACGCGATTCCGGGTGATGGCCAGACACTGGTCAACAACTCGCCGAACGCCTGGGCTCCGCTGGCTTACGACGCCAAGACCGATGTGGTCTATGTGCCAACCGGCAACCCGACACCGGACATCTGGGGCGGCAACCGCACGCCGGTGATGGAGCGTTATGCGAGCTCGATCGTCGCGATGAACGGTTCCACCGGCAAGCTGGTATGGAGCTTCCAGACCACCCACCACGACTTGTGGGACATGGACGTACCGGCTCAGCCGACCCTGGCTGACGTGAAAACCGGCAGCGGCGAAGCCGTCCCTGCGGTGTACGTGCCGACCAAGGCCGGCAACCTGTTCGTGCTGGACCGTCGCGATGGCAAGCCGATTGTGCCCGTCCATGAAATGCAGGTGCCTGCCGGTGAAGCCGCGCCAGGCGATCGGGTCAGCCCGACCCAGCCGCGCTCGGACCTCAATCTGACGTCCATTCAGACACTCTCCGACAAGGAGATGTGGGGCGCGACCATGTTCGACCAACTGGTCTGCCGCGTGATCTTCAAGCAGCTGTCCTACAACGGCCAGTACACGCCACCGTCCGAGCAAGGCACGCTGGTGTTCCCGGGCAACTTGGGTGTTTTCGAATGGGGTGGTATCTCGGTGAACGCCGACCGTCAGGTCGCGTTGATGAACCCGATGGCACTGCCGTTCGTGTCCAAGCTGATCCCACGCGGCCCGAACAACCCGCTGTGGCCTAAAGAAGGTGCCACCGGCTCCGGTACCGAAATGGGCATTCAGCCCCAGTATGGCGTGCCTTATGGCGTCGAAATCAACGCCTTCCTCTCGCCATTGGGCCTGCCGTGCAAAGAGCCGGCCTGGGGTTATGTGGCTGGCGTGGACATGAAGACCCACGATGTGGTGTGGCGCAAACGCATCGGTACCATCCGCGACAGCCTGAAAGGCATTCAACTGCCGCCGCTGAAAATCGGCGTACCGATGCTGGGTGGTCCGATTTCCACGGCCGGCAACCTGATGTTCATCGCGGGTACCCAGGACAACTACCTGCGCGCCTTCAACGTCACCAACGGCGACCTGCTCTGGGAAGCGCGCCTGCCAGCGGGCGGCCAGGCCACGCCGATGACCTACGAGAGCAATGGCAAGCAGTACATTGTGATCATGGCCGGCGGGCATGGCTCGTTTGGCACCAAGATGGGCGACTCGTTGATCGCCTACGCCCTGCCGTCAAAGTAATCAGCGGCTGAGCGACAACAGAAAGCCCGAGTGATCGGGCTTTTTGTTGCCTGCGGTTTTAGTACAGCAACCGCCAATGATGGTCGGGCGCCGACGGCTCAGTCGGCCTTGATAACGCCCGTCATCGCCGTATAACGAGTCTGAGGGTTCTTGAGCTTGTCGAGCACCTCATCCGGCGTGGACTCACGGAACACCACCATGTGCCCCACCTCCTCGCCGCCCTCGGTGACGCGCTCGATGTCGTTGATCATCCAGGTTTTCAGCTCATCCACGCTGATGCCCAAGTGCTCGGCGACCTGCGCGTGGAAGCGTTCTGCGTCGTACTGATTGAATTCGTCGTGGTTCATGGCCTTGGCCTCCTTTAGCGGGTGTAAGTCTGAGGCCGCAGGAGGCGCGCGCAGTTCAGTCGGTTATGACCCACGGCGCCCACGCCAGGATCAAAAAGGTCGTTAGCGCAAGCCTGGCCCGGCCATCCAGGGGCTGTATTCGAACGCGACCGCGCCTCTGGACACGCCGGTTTCATCCACCGAGAAACCCGGCATCTGCGCAAGGTCCAGGTGCTTGCATTGCTCGGTCAGTCGGCTTTGCAAGACGTTGTCGTAGGTGAAGGCCTCAGGGCGTTCACGGTGGCGTTGGAGGTTGACGACGCACGCCTCGACCTTGCCCTGGTTATTCGCCAGATACTCGAACGTGACCACGCCAATGCTATCTGGCGGCGCTTTCAGCAGTGTCCGCTCGGCAAAATAGCGGCTCTGCGCGTAGTGCTGATAAAGGGGCTGCATGGACAAGCGCTGGATATCATTCATGGGCATATAGATCAAAGGGGCGACGACTTCGACGTTGCCGTCTTTGTCTAACCGATCTGCGGGTACGACCGGGAACACCGCGCTCCAACACACCTTTTTTGAAAGGTCGGCAAGCGGTGCATTCGCCGTGGCAAGGCCCGTGGCCTGGGTTTCGCAGCTGAATACTTGATTGTTGCGATTGATCTTGATGCGCAGGCGAACCTCACCCGTCAGGCCTTCGCTGTTGGCCTCAAGGCCTCTGTTTCCGAGAATGGACTGGAAACGTGCGACGAACGTGTGAAATTGCTGCTTTTTGATGTCTTCCGGGCTCGGGACGGCCGGGGCAGCGGCAGGAGACGTCACCTGCCGGGACTGACAGGCCAGCAGGGCGCAGGCAACGCCGACGATTGCGGCCAAGCGTAGCCAGGGAGAAATTAGGCGAATCAATGACAGGCGTGACACGGGGAGAGTAGACAACATTGATCATCCTTGAACGACAGAGAATAAAGCGCGCGAAGATACCGTTGCTCAGCGCAGTGCGTCCAGAACATGCCGTTAAAATGAGGGCGCTCACACTGGCCCCTTCCCGGCTAAATCCGGTCCCACGAACAGCCATGCACTCCCACTGGCACACCGCGTACTCATAGTGGGACCGGCTTCAGCCGGGAAGGCGTCGGATGTCACGCTACAAAACAACGGACAGCCACGCCCACCGGCAACTGACAAACCGACCTCCGCCTCCAGCCACTGGCATGCGACAATCACGCACCGAACACCGTCGGCCCTTTTACGGTCTGACGTCGAGACACTTGCGCGGATGAACCCGATGATCAATGCCCTCGTATTTTTCGCCACCGTGATCGGCATGGAGGGCTTTGCCGTGTTTGCGCACAAGTACATCATGCACGGCTGGGGCTGGGGCTGGCATAAGTCGCACCATGAGCCGAGAATCGGCTGGTTCGAGAAGAACGATCTGTATGCCGTGGTATTCGCCGGTTTCGCCATCGTGCTGATCGCGCTCGGCACCCAGGGCGCGCACCCGCTGGAATGGATTGGCGCCGGGATGACCGCTTACGGCTTCCTGTATTTCATTGCCCACGACGGCCTGGTGCACAAGCGCTGGCCGTTCAAATACGTGCCGCGCAATGGCTATCTCAAGCGCCTGTACCAGGCGCATCTGATGCACCACGCGGTGTCGGGCAAGGAGCGTTGCGTGTCGTTCGGCTTTCTCTATGCGCCGAGCGTCACTCGATTGCGCGCCCAGCTTCGACGCCTGCACGACGGTCCGTTGCAGAAATCCGACCCGGACGTTGCCACAGGCTCGCAGGCCGCGCGGGCCACTGCCGACCACGATTCACGCTAGCCTTCCACGCCCCCACCAACACCAGTCGCAGCTTGTCCAGCTTGCTGGTCGACACCCGCGCATCCCACGCCCGAGCGCCGCGCGCCCTGACCTTCACGCCGATCTCGCGATAGACGCAGCCCGCCGTCGCCACCGCCCACGCCGATCGCCACGGCAATGCGGTCAGGCCCGCGTTGGCACTTTCGTAATAGGGCTCTGCCATGTCCACCAACCGCTGGGCAAGCACGGCCACTTGGGGTCGATACTGCGGATCCGCGAGCCGATCCCTGGGAATCCCCAACTCATCCAGCCAGTCACCCGGCAGATAGCAGCGGCCCACCGAGGCGTCTTCGACAATGTCCCGCGCGATGTTGGTCAGCTGAAACGCCAGACCCAGATCGCAGGCACGGTCGAGGGTCGCTTCGTCGCTCACACCCATGATCTGCGCCATCATCAAGCCGACGACGCCCGCCACGTGGTAGCAGTACTCCAGCGTGTCGTCGATGCGCCGATACTCGCGCTGGCTGACGTCCATCGCAAAACCGTCCAGATGCTGCAGGGCATAACGCTGCTCGATGCCATGCCGCAGAACGACCTCCCTGAACGCCTCGAACGCCGGGCTGTGGGTGGGGGTGCCGGCGTACACGGCGTGGGTCTGGGCAATCAGCCGTTGCAGCCGCTCGGTGACTTCCTGCTGACTGACCACCTTCGCCGAATGCCCCGCTTCCTGACCGTCAATGACGTCGTCGCAATGCCGGCACCACGCATAGAGCATCACCGCGCTGCGACGGGTCACCGGGTCGAACAGGCGTGATGCGGCCGCGAAGCTTTTCGAGCCGACTTCGATGCTCTGGGTGGCGTGGTCGAGCAGTGCCTGATCGGCCACGCTCATGAGTGCAGCTCCTCCAGCATCAGTCCGGCCGTGGCTTTGGCCGAACCGATGACACCCGGCACGCCAGCGCCCGGGTGCGTGCCAGCGCCGACCAGATACAGATTGCTCAGGCTCGCGTCGCGGTTGTGGGGGCGGAACCACGCGCTCTGGCGCAGGATCGGCTCAAGGGAAAATGCCGAACCGAGGTGCGCGTTGAGCTCACCCTTGAAGTCCTGCGGGGTGAAGATGCGGCTGGTGACCAGGTCCTCGCGCAGACCGGGCATGTAGTGCTTCTCCAGGTACTCGAAAATGCGATCGCGGTAACGCGGCCCTTCCACTTCCCAGTCGATATCGGCGTTGCCCAGGTGCGGCACCGGCGACAGCACGTAATGGCTGGAACAGCCCGGCGGCGCGAGGCTCGGGTCAGTGATGCAGGGCGCGTGCAGGTACAACGAGAAATCTTCGGCCAGCGCGGCGCCCTTGAAAATCTCCTGAATCAGCGCCTTGTAGCGGGGCCCGAAGCACACCGTATGGTGCTGCAACTGAGGCTGCGGACGCTTGAGTCCGAAGTGGATGACGAACAGCGAATTGCTGAAGCGCTTGCCCTTCAATCGCGCCCCTTCCTTGACCCCGCGCGGATGGCCGCCGAGCAGTTCGGCGTAGGTGTGCATGACGTCGGCGTTGGAGGCCACGCAATCGGCGTTGATCTGCCGACCGTCCTTGAGCCGCACGCCGGTCACCCTCTGGCCACTGGTCTCAATACTGGCGACATCGGCGTTCAGCTCGAACTGCCCGCCGATGTCTTGGAACAGCTTGACCATGCCCTGCACCAGCGCACCGGTCCCGCCCTTGGGAAACCACACGCCCCACTGACGTTCGAGAGCATGAATCAGTGTGTAAATGGAGGACGTCGCGAACGGGTTGCCGCCCACCAGCAGCGAGTGAAAGGAAAACGCCTGGCGCAGTTTGTCGTCCTCGATGAACTCCGACACCATCGAGTACACGCTGCGCCATGCCTGCAGCCGCGCCAGCTGCGGCCCGGCCTGAACCATGTCGCGGAACGACAGGAACGGCACGGCGCCGAGCTTCAGATAACCCTCTTCAAACACCGCTTTGGAGTACGCCAGAAAGCGTTGATAACCGGCGACGTCCTTGGGGTTCATCGCTGCGATCTGGGTGTCCAGAGACTGCTGATCGTTGGCGTAATCGAACTTCGTCCCGTCTTCCCAGCACAGCCGATAGAACGGCGACACCGGCAGCAACTCGACGTAATCCTTGATGGATTTACCGGCGGCGGTGAACAGCTCTTCGATGGCCGTTGGGTCGGTGATCACCGTCGGCCCCGCGTCGAAGGTGAAACCCTCGTCTTCGTAGACGTAGGCGCGGCCGCCGGGCTTGTCGCGTTTTTCCAGCAGCGTCGTCTGCACGCCCGCCGCCTGAAGCCGGATGGCCAGGGCCAGGCCGCCAAAACCGGCGCCAATCACAATTGCGCTTTTTGCTTGAGTCATTTCAATTCTCGTTGTGCTTAGGCAGGTGATGCCTGGCCTGGTAATGCTTGGGCAGGTAACGGACCGCGGCTTTGACCGCCTCGTTGATCGGTACGGGCGGCTTGCCAGTCAGCACGCGCAGCTTGTCGGCCAGGGTGCTGCGGCCTGCGTAGAAACGGCTGATCAGGCCTTCGGACAGGCCATAGAACCGCTGCATCACTTGCCAGCGATTGGAGGGCCGCCCGGCCAGAAACAGCATGCGGTTGAGCAGCCGATAGAAACGCTGGGACTCCCACGCACGCTGCGCGATGGCGCGGATGCCTGCGTCCAGTGAGTCGGAATGGAGCGTTGGCTGAGCAGCAATCCACTCCGCCAGCCGCACGGCATGGGGCAGTGAATAGCCGGTGGTGCAATGAAACAGCCCGGCGCGCAAACCCGATCGCGGCTGGCCTGCAGCTTCGCGCCAGAACCCGGCGAAATCCCCGGCCAGGGTGATCGGCAACACGCCCTGCTCTTCGCGCAGGCACTCGGCGATTTCCCAGCCGTGAGCCCCGGCGTAATCAGTGATGTGCTGACGAAGCTGGTCAGAAGTAAATGAATGTTGGTCGACGTAATGGGTGTCCTCGATCAGCAAGGTGTCGGCTGAGAATGGCAGCACGTAGACGAAGCGATAGCCCTCACTTTGCGCGACCCGGGCGTCCATGATGATCGGCGCGGTCAAGCCATGGGGCGCCTTCAAGCGCAGCAACTGTCCGAGAAACGCCTGCTGGCCCAACACCATGTGCGCCGTGGCCTGCACGCCGCGGCCATCGATCACCGCGCGGGCTTCAAGCCGCTCGCCGCTGTCCAGCACGACGCCATTCGGGGTGAGTTCGGTGATGCGTCGGCCGGTCAGCAGCGCGTCGCCCAATGCGGGCTCGATGACCTCGGCAAAGCGTTCCGACGTGATGCTGGCATAGCCACTGCTCAACCGTCGCGAGCGTTGCGGGAAGTGCACGTCATAGGTCGCCCAGCGCTGCACGACCAACGGCTGCAGCCATTGATGCTGCTCGGCGGTGAGGTCGCCCTCGTGAAAGGACCAGGTGTGGTTGCCGCCGAGGTGCGTCTGCTCTTCGATGCACAGCACGCGCAGCTCCGGCCGCCGCTGTTTGAGACGCCAGGCGATCAGCCCGTTGGCCAGGCCGCCGCCGGCGAGAATCAGGTCATAGGTCATGGCACCAACCCCGCCAGCACCGGCTCACCCGTGCGCACCACGGCTTCGACAATGTCGGCAGCGCGTGACGTGCCGCCGGCCCGGGCCAGTTCCGTTGCGAGGCGATCAAAAGGCTCGGTGGACAACCCGCGCAGCTGCGTCAGCCTTTCGCGGATCTGCCCTGCCGCGGCGCCGCGACGCAGTTGCAGGCCAATCCCGGCGTGGGTAACCCGCGAAGCGACGCCCGGCTGATCAAACGCGATGGGCATGACCAGCATCGGCGTGCGCGCGACGATCGCGTCCATCACCGTATTCAGGCCGCCGTGGGTGACCACCGCATCAGCATGTTGCAGCGCCCATTGTTGCGGCGCGAAATCGGTCACCCAGGTCGCGCCGGCCTTGACCAGTCGCTGCTCTTGCCGGCGGTCGAGCCCACCGCAATGGGCGACCAGCAGCTGCGCATTCAGCTGTCGGCTGGCCGCGGCAATGCGCTTGAACATGTCATAGCGACTGCCCTGCAGCGTGCCGAGGCTGGCAAAGATGAAGGGCCGGCTCGGGTCAATCGGCCATTCGCCCCGTTGTTCGGTTTGAGCCTCCCGCAGTGGCCCGACCGCGTGAAAATTCGCGGGCGGATGCTGTCGGGGGAAATCGAAACCCGGGATGGTCTGACTGATCTGCGCATAGGGCGAGAGGCATTCATGCAGCCCGTCGCGGGGCTCGATGGCCAGGCGGCGTGAAGCCTCGCGCAGCACCTTGCTCAACGGTCCCATCAACCAGTCGTACACCTTGCGGCTGCCTTCGAAGATATGCTGACTGCGCTCATCGGTGGCGTAGGCAAAGGGCATCACCGGCAGCGGCAGTTGTGGCTCGCGGTTGACCGGCAAGGCGCAGGCCACCGAGACATACGGCAAGCCCAGCCCTTCGGCAACCATGCCGCCGGCCGCCTCCATTTGATCGCACAGCAGCGCCTCAATCTGCCGCAGCGCCAGCGCCGACGGTAGCTCGGCGCAGAGCATGCGCGTGGTGTCGCACAGGTCGCGGATCACCCGGCGCAGGCGCAGCGGGTTATTGGAACAAGCGGCACGGCGCAGCGCCGCTTCAAGACTGCCCGGCGGATGACTGAGGGCGCCGAGGGCATGGAAGCCGATGCGCGGATCGGTCAGCCAACGGCGTGCATCGGCCTGCTGGAAAAACGTGACCTGATGACCCCGGTCGATCAACGTTCCGGCCAGGGCCTGAAACGCCTGAAAGTGGCTGTAGAACGCCGGCGCCACGACGGCAAAATGCGTCATGACAGCAACGACTGCAGGGTGTTGGGCGCCAGCAAGCGGGCACTGCGCAACGCGCGAAGATCAGCCGAACCGGTGCAGAAGCAGGCGATACGCAGCTGGCGGATAACGATGTCGAAATGTTCGATGACGGCAGCGGTGGACAGCGTTGCGTTACGCAGCACGCCCGCCGCCTGACCCACAACATCCGCGCCCAGCCGAATGGCCTTGGCCACGTCGATGCCATTATGAATGCCGCCGGAGGCAATCAGCGGCGTGTCCGGCAACGCCTGACGAACCATGGCCAGGCTGACGGCGGTCGGGATGCCCCACTGAGCGAACGCCATGGCGACTTCACGATCCGCCGGATTCTGCGAGCGCTCGGCCTCGACCGCGGCCCAACTGGTGCCGCCAAGGCCGGCAATATCCAGCACCTGCACACCGGCATTCACCAGCGCCAGTGCGACATCGGCAGACAGGCCGGCGCCCACTTCCTTGACTACCACCGGCACGCCGACATCAAGCACTACGCGGTGGATGGCGTCGAGAATGCCCTGCCAGCGCCGGTCGCCGCCAGCCTGAACCGCTTCCTGCAAAGGGTTTACGTGGATGATCAACGCGTTGGCCTGAAGCATGTCGACCGCACGGCGGGCCATGTCCAGGCCGTCAGGCTCGATCAGCTGCGCCGCGCCGATATTGCCCAGCAGCGCGATGTCCGGCGCCAGACGCCGCAGTTCGCGAGTCAGGCCCTGATCACCGCCGCTCTGCAGGGCTACCCGCTGGGAGCCGACGCCCATGGCAATACCCAACTCCTGGGCGGCTTCGGCCAGATGACGGTTGATCGCGGTGGCCCGGTCGGCCCCGCCGGTCATGGAACTGATGAGCAGCGGCGCGCGCAAGGCAATGCCCAGCAGCGAGCTGCTCACGTCAACGTCGTCCAGATTCAACTCCGGCAGCGCGCAGTGTTCGAAGCGGATGTCGTCCAGTCCGGAGAAGGAAGAACGCACGCTGGCGCGCCTGTCCAGCACGATATCGAGGTGATCGTCTTTTCGACGACCCATATCGCTGTGAGTCATACTCGCTCCATGCAGCTGAATTATTGAACCGGCTATACGGTCTTCTGCAGACGCAATCTTGTACAAAACCGATTTTCCTGTACAACTTTGCCGTATCTTGAGGCATTTAGAAACAGCAGTTGTTCCGTGACGACCGACCCCGCACCCCCTCACCGGTCCGCGACGAACAGTATTACCGCTAAAGCATAGGGAAAGACCGATGGCAGGTAACGTCGACACAACAATCAAATCGGGCTTTGCCGGGCTACTGGGAGACGTCCGGGCGGCCATCGAAACGCGGCTCTCGGAGCTTCTGCCCGAATCCGGCAACGAGCGTGACCTGGTGGCGCTGGCCATGCGCGAATCGACGTTGGCGCCGGGCAAGCGCATGCGCCCGGTGCTGTTGGTGCTCGCTGCCGAAGGGCTGGTCGAGGACGGCCGTGAAAACAGCCGCACGATCAGGCGCCAGGCCGTGGACCTGGGCTGCGCTGTCGAAATGATCCACGCCGCGTCGCTGGTGCTTGACGACATGCCCTGCATGGACAACGCAGCGCTGCGACGCGGTCAGCCCACGGTCCACCTGAAGTTTGGTGAAGACGTGGCGGTTCTGACTGCCATCGCCCTGCTCAGCCGGGCGTTCGGTGTCGTTGCCACCATCAGTGATCTGGCCGCCACTACTCGAACCGAGTTGGTCGAAGTGCTGGCCAACACTGTTGGCATGCAAGGTCTGGTGCGCGGGCAGTTCCAGGACTTGCGCGACGGCCAGCGCAGCCGTAACGCGGACGAGATCGCTTTAACCAATAACTTGAAAACCGGCGTGCTGTTCGGCGCGATCATGGACATGGTCTGGCTGATCAGCGGCGCGCGGGAGGATCAGCGGCCGCTGCTGCAGAACTTCGCCATGGAGCTGGGCCAGGCCTTCCAGATGTATGACGATCTGCGCGACCGCTGCGCCGACAGTGACAAGGACCAAGGCAAGGACGACGGCAAATCCACCTTCGTTTCGCTGTACGGCGAGGACAAGGTCAAGCGGCAACTGGCCCTGCACCTGTCCAGCGCCGAGCAGGCCCTGCGTGAGGTGTACGGCGACGACTCCACCATCGCCGGCTACCTGCGGCTGATCTTCGAGAAAGCCGCGCTCAACGGCTAGCGGACTGCGAACCCAGTTTTGCAATGGCCTGCTTGAGTTGTTCGCCGTCGGAGAAGCGCTCCTGACGCACGACCGCGCCGTTTTTCAGCGTCAGCCACTGGACCGTGTCGCGGTCGCCGTCGTAGGCCGAGGCGACCCGGGCGTCGCGGTCGAGCAGGATGCGGTATTTGGCCGAACGCATGGCGGGCACTGCCACCATTTTCACCAGCGAGGGCATCTTCTCGATGTCCGCCACATAAACGACGTGGCGCTGCTCCAGATACCCCTCGGGGCCCTCTTCAAGGGCGGCGTTGACCATCTTCGCCGCCGACATGCTGCGGGCAATCAACAACACCTGGGCCTGGTCGTCCAGCGTGTAGGCCTTGTCGAATTGATCCAACAGCGTCCACTTGGTCACCGGCTGGGGTGCGTCCTGGGCGAAGGCGTTGAGACTGAGAAACAGAGCGAGGGCCGCAAATTGCCGCATGGTTTAAATCCCTTTAGCAGGAGAGTTAGAACAAAAACAAGCGTCGAGGATAAGGGCTGGAGTACCTGCCCGAATCTGCCTTTCTGGCGCCCATGATGGCTCAACACATGAAGCGTGCGCCAATTTACCAGCAAGCGGTTAAAGCGGTTCGCCTGTTATGGGTTTTGCAGGTGATTTATCCCCTGTAACCCTAGAGGCTCGGCACCTTTCGCGCCCATCGCTATTTTCCGGACACTCAATGAACCTTCAGCAGCGCAACAACGTGCACGTCATGGGTGTCGGTCGGGCGACCCTGATTTTTTCCCATGGCTTTGGCTGCGACCAGGCCATGTGGCGCTTGCTCAGCCCCCATTACGCCGACCGCTTCAACGTCGTGCTCTACGATCTCGTGGGGGCGGGCAATTCGGCGATCGAGGCTTACGACCGGGACAAATACGCCACGCTGAACGGGTACGCCCACGACCTCACCGAGCTCATCCACGAATTTGCCACCGGGCCGGTGATCATCGTCGGCCACTCGGTCAGCGCGATGATCGGCGTATTGGCGGACCGACAGACCCCGGGGCTGATCGCCGCCCACGTGATGATCGGCCCCTCCCCTTGCTACGTTGACTCCGGCGATTACATTGGCGGTTTTTCCGAAGAGGACGTGCATTCGCTGCTCGATACGCTGGACAGCAATTACCTCGGCTGGTCGAGCACGATGGCCCCGGTGATCATGGGCGCGCCGGGTCAACCGGCGCTTGGCGAAGAACTGACCAACAGCTTTTGCCGCACCGATCCGGAGATCGCCAAGCAGTTTGCCCGGGTCACGTTCCTCTCGGACAACCGCAGGGACATTGACGGCCTGACCACGCCGACGCTGATCCTGCAATCCACCGATGACATGATCGCCCCGGTTGCCGTGGGTGAATACCTGCGTGCTGCGTTGCCGAACAGCACGCTGAGTCTGGTGGACAACGTCGGGCACTGTCCGCACCTGAGTGCGCCGGCGGCCTGTTCAGACTCGATGGATGACTTCCTCAGGCCGTGGGCGACCGTCCGTGGCGAGTGACGTCGTCGCAGCGCCGGACCTCCTCGAGCTGTTCGAAGGCGCCCCTTGCGGGCTGGTCGTCACCGACGAAGACGGGCGCATTCTGCGCGCCAATCGCACCTTCTGCGACTGGCTGGGCTACACCGACGCCGAGTTGAGCGGCATGCCTTTCCAGAATCTGCTCACGGTCGGCGGGCGCATTTTCCACCAGACCCACTGGGCGCCATTAATGCGCTTGCAGGGCTCGGTGGCGGAGGTGAAATTAAGCATCGTTCACCGCGACCGTCGCCAGATCATCATGCTGCTCAATGGCGTGCGCCGGGAGCATGAAGGCAAGGTCTACAACGAGCTGGCCTTTTTCGGCACCGCTGACCGAGACAAATACGAGCGCGAATTGCTCAAGGCGCGCAAGGCGGCGGAGGACCTGCTGCAGGAAAAAATCGCCGCGAGGCCGCGTTGCGTCGGGCTCAGGCCGAACTCAGCGAGGCTTACGAAACCGCTCAACGGCGCGCGACGTTTGCCGAGCAGATGGTGGCGATCGTCAGTCACGACCTGAAAAACCCCCTCACCGGGATCAAAATGGCCACCGACCTGCTCGCTCGTGGTCAACGCACGGCGCAGGAAAGCCGACTGTTGCAGCACGTCGGGGATTCGGTGCAGCGCGCCACCCGGATGATCGCCGACCTGCTCGATCTGACGGTGATTCGGGTCGGGCGCGGCATCAGCGTCAACCCTATAGAGGTCGACCTGCGCACCTTCATCGGCCATTGCGTTGATGAACTGCGCGTCGCCTTCCCGGGTGCTGAGCTGGCGCACCGCTCCAACGGCAGCGGGCTGGTGGCCCTGGATAACGACCGTCTGTTTCAGGTGATCGGCAATCTCACGGCAAACAGCGTGGCGTATGGGGACAATGCCAGACCCGTGACCATTACCTCTGCGCTGGACGTCGGGACGGTGTCGATTAGCGTGCACAACTTCGGCCCGGTTATTCCCGAAGCGCAACGCACCCGCCTCTTCGAGCCGCTGACCCGCGGCGCGGACGTCCATGCGGACCTGCGCAGCGTGGGTCTGGGGCTGTTCATCGTCCGCGAAATTGCCCGGGCCCATGGTGGTGATGTATCCGTGGTGTCCGACGCGGAAGAAGGCACAACCTTCACGGTAAGGCTGCCGCGGCGTGCAGGTGAAGCGTCTCTTCCCGGCTGAAGCCGCTCCCACTAATCGACCGCGTGCCCATAGTGGGACCGCGTACGCATTGTAGGACCGGCTTTAGCCGGGAAAATGTCGGCACGCACGATCCAAAATTGATAGCGCTCACACTGGCCTATTCCCGGCTGAAGCCGGTCCTACGAATCGACCGCGTCCCCCCAGTGGGACCGCGCAGGCATTGTAGGACTGGCTTTAGCCGGGAAGGCGTCGGCAGTCACACTGCAGAATTGATAGTGTTCACACTGGCCTATTCCCGGCTGAAGCCGGTCCCACTAATCGACCGCGTGCCCATAGTGGGACCGCGTACGCATTGTAGGACCGGCTTTAGCCGGGAAGGCGTCGGCAGGCACGTTGCAGAATTGATGGTGTTCACACTGGTTTCTTCCCGACTGAAGCCAGTACCACTCATCGACCGCGTGCCCACAGTGGGACCGCGTAGCATTGTAGGACTGGCTTTAGCCGGGAAGGCGTCGGTATTCACGCTGCAAAATGAATGGCGCTCACACTGGCCTCTTCCCGGCTGAAGCCGGTCCTACGAATCGACCGCGTACCCATAGTGGGACCGGCTTTAGCCGGGAAGGCGTCGGCAGGCACGATCCAGAATTGATGGCGCTCACACTGGCCTATTCCCGGCTGAAGCCGGTCCCACTAATCGACCGCGTGCCCGTAGTGGGACCGCGTACGCATTGTAGGACTGGCTTTAACCGGGAAAGCGTCAGCGGTCACGCTGCAAAATTGATGGCGCCCACACTGGCCTCTTCCCGGCTAAAGCCGGTCCCACCGAACGACCGCGTGCCCATAGTGGGACCGGCTTTAGCCGGGAATGCATATGGTGCTAATCAATTCTCCAGCGCATACCGCCGACAATGCTCCAGATAGCCCTGCTCGTGGCTGCCGACCAAATGCACGACGTTGCTCCACAGCCACGACGGCGCATCGAGGGTCTGCGAGCGGTTGAGCTGCAGGTCACGCATCCACGAGGTGCGCGTGGCGAGGTCCATCTGCCGGGCGTGTGCCAGACCGACGACGCGGGCCAGGTAACCGGCCGCTTTCATGGCTTCGCGTTCGCTCAGTTGATCGAGCTCAAGCTTCATGTCCTGGGGCAGGAGCTCGCGAACGAAGAAGCCATGATCGAGCATGCGCGTCGCAAGCATGCGGTTGCCGAGGCCCGGAGACAGATGCCGGGCGCCTTCCACCACGCGCTTGCCGTTGTCTCGGGGCATGCCCGCGCGAGGGGTGCGCGGTGCGGCGGCAGCGACGGCTTCCTTGACGTCGAGCAGGCAATATTCCTGATCTTCGTCATCGCCCACGCTCAACAGGACCGCATAACGCAGCAGGCCCAGCGAGCTGCACCCCTTCACCCAGTAGGCACAGTCGAGCATCTCCACGCGATCATCCTTCGAACGGCCTTTGAGCGAAGTGACCAGCGCATGAATCTCCGGCGTCGAGCACAGGTCTTTCAGGCCGTGACGCTCGTCGCGGGAGAGCGACCAGAAATGCTTGCCCAGCGGAATGGTCGGCCGCGTGTCTTCAATGCGCTCCTGAGCAAGGTGCTTCCAGGTCCGCTGCACCGCGCTGCGCATGCCCGCCTTCACCTGCGCGGGGCGCGCGGGCTCCTCATCGGCGCCGTCTTCGAACGCCAGCTCATAACCCTGCATCATCTCTTCGAGCATTCTCGCGGTGGCGACGCCCGGCAGGTCGGACCCCCGGGCAGCGGTGGCCAGAGACAGCGCCAGCCGAACCAGGTCATGGGCCGGGTTGCCGATGACCGTCTGATCCAGATCGCGGATGTGAATGTCGATGCGCCCTTTGGAATCCCCGGTCGGCCCGAGATTACCCGCGTGACAGTCGCCGCAGATCCACACCGGCGGGCCGCTGGGCAGACGCCGGCCCGATTGACTGTGCAGCCATTCGTAAAACTGCACCGTGCTGCCGCGTACATACGCATGGGCCGAGCGGGCCATCTTCAGATTACGTAATTCATTGAGCGGCTTGATACGGGCGGTGGGTCGAGGGGTCTTCATGAAGAATTCTTTGCAGGGAGATGTAGCGTTGACTCACCACGAAGGGAAATGTTGCGGAATGTTTCACGATTTTGGGATGACGCGTTGTGATGACAGAAATCATCCACCTCCGCCGACTGCCCTCAGAACACAAACCCATGCCCCAACTCCCCCTCCATCCATTTGAGAAAGCGCCGCACCCGGGGAAATCCGGAGTGGGCTTTGGGGAACACCAGATGATGAGCCGCGACCGGGGCTGACAGCGCTTCGGGCGCCACCTCGACCAGCGCTCCGCTTGCCAGGTATTTCTGCGCCAGCAACGTGCTTTCGAGTGCAAAACCCAAGCCGTGGCTGGCGGCCTCGAGCGTCATGTACGAGCGGTCAAAACTCAGCGCGTAAGGTTTTTCGGGGCGCGCCAGACCATGTTGGGCAAACCAGGCGGGCCAGCGCAGCAGCGTGGCTTCCGAGAGAATCAAATCGCGGTCCAGCAAGTCGGAGGCCTGAGCGACCGCACGCTGGCCGACGAGCTTGGGTGAAGCCAGTACGGCGAAGGTTTCGTTGCGCACCGTCCGCACTTCAAAGCTCGGCCAGTTCGGCTCGCCGTGGCGAATGTCGACGTCGATTTTGTCGCGACTGAAATGCAGCGACTCATAGGAGCACGACAGATTGATCTGAATGTCGGGGTGGCTCAGCCGGAAGGCCTCCAGTCGCGGCATCAACCAGAGCAGCCCGAAGCTGGGCGAGGAATGCAGCCGCAGGCAGTCGAGGCTGACGTCGCTGCCCGCCCGCTCCGTGGCGATGGCCAGGCTGTGCAGCAACCCGGAAATATCCTTCAGGTACTGCTCGCCTACCGGCGTCAGCGTGACCCCGCGCGCCGCACGCACAAACAGCTGGCGGCCAATCATCGCTTCCAGCCTGGCGAGTTGATGGCTGACTGCCGAGGGCGTCAGGTCCAGCACTTCCGCCGCTCGGGCGACGTTGCCAAAGCGCGCGGTCTGCTCGAAGGCCTGAATGGCTTTCAGCGGTGGCACGCTGGCCGGTGCTTCGTCGATACGCCTCATGGGCCGGCTCCGGGTGAGTTCTTGTTATGTCGGGAACCGCCATTCAATCACCCCGAACAAGGCGTGACGAGTGCTGAATTTTTTTCAGCATCCAATGACTTTTGCGTCATTGCTCGACCCTTGGACGGAGCACAAGCTGATCCGGCCGGAGATTTCGGACAGCGAAGAGGTTCGCTTCCTGCTGATCCAGCCCATAACAATAATCACACGAGATCACGCCCATGCTCCTTCAAGGCAAAATCGCAATCATCACCGGCGCCGCCTCCGCTCGCGGTATCGGTCGCGCCACCGCTGCCACCTTCGCTCAACACGGCGCCCGCGTAGTCATCCTCGACCTCGACGAATCCGCCGCCCGCGACGCCGCCGCTTCCCTGGGCGAAGGTCACCTGGGCCTCGCCGCCAACGTCGCTGACGAAGCGCAGGTCAAACAAGCCGTCGCGCGGGTCATCGAGCACTTCGGCCGCATCGACGTGCTGATCAACAACGCCGGCATCACCCAACCCCTCCAGACCCTCGACATTCGCCCCGGCGACTACGACAAAGTGCTCGACGTCAGCCTGCGCGGCACCTTGCAGATGTCCCAGGCGGTGATCCCGCTGATGCGCGAGCAAAAGGCCGGGAGCATCGTCTGCATGTCGTCAGTGTCGGCGCAACGTGGCGGCGGCATTTTCGGCGGGCCACACTACAGCGCAGCAAAAGCCGGCGTACTGGGCCTGGCCAAAGCGATGGCGCGGGAGCTGGGGCCGGACAACGTGCGCGTGAACTCCATCGCGCCGGGCCTGATTCACACCGACATCACCGGCGGCCTGATGCAGGACGAGCGCCGTCACGCGATCATCGACGGCATTCCTCTGGGTCGCCTGGGTGCGGCGCAGGATGTCGCCAACGCCGCACTGTTTCTGGCCAGCGACCTGTCGTCCTACCTGACCGGCATCACCCTGGACGTGAACGGCGGCATGCTCATCCATTGATGCCTTTTGCGCCGGCCGAGGCCGCCGGCGCTGTTCTGAATCGACGTTTCAGCCGCAGCTGACCATAAAAACAAGAGATCAGACCATCATGACTACCCTCTCACTGGATGCGGTCGTTTCCGTCCGCACCAATGCCTACCGCAAAACCGCGTGGCGGCTGATGCCGTTTCTGATGCTGTGCTACCTGTGCGCCTACCTGGACCGGGTGAATGTCGGCTTCGCCAAGCTGCAGATGATGAACGATCTGGCCCTGAGCGAAGCGGTGTACGGGCTCGGCGCCGGCATGTTCTTCCTCGGCTATTTCCTGTGCGAGGTGCCGAGCAACCTGATCCTGCATCGGGTCGGCGCTCGCCGCTGGATCGCCCGCATCATGATTTCCTGGGGCATCATCTCCGCCCTCTTCGCTTTCGTTGAAACCGCCTGGCAGTTTTATGGCCTGCGCTTTCTGCTGGGCATCGCCGAAGCCGGTCTCGCACCGGGCCTGCTGCTCTATCTGACCTACTGGTTTCCGTCTTACCGCCGGGCGCGAATGACTGTGCTGTGGTTCATCGCCATCCCGCTGTCGGGAATGATCGGCGGGCCGCTGTCCGGGCTCATCATGACCCAGTTCGCCGGCGTGCATGGCTGGGCCGGCTGGCAGTGGATGTTTGTCATCGAAGCCATTCCCACCTTGATCGTCGGGCTGCTGGTGCTGAGTTACCTCAAGGACGGCGTGCACCAGGCCACCTGGCTCAACGATGAGGAAAAGGAGCTGGTCAACAAGGAGCTTGCCGAGGACAACAGCCAGAAAGTCACCCACGCGTCAGTCGGGGAGTTCATTCGTGATCGGCGCCTGTGGCTGCTGGCGTGCATCTATTTCTGCGTGGTCATGGGTCAGTACGCGATCACCTTCTGGCTGCCGACGCTGATTCGCAACGCCGGCGTCGCCGACCCGCTGCACATCGGCCTGCTGACCAGTTTGCCGTACATGTGCGCCATCGCGGCCATGCTGTTGATGGGCCGCAGCGGCGACAAGCACCGCGAGCGGCGCTGGCACCTGGTGGCCCCGATGATCGCCGGCGCCATTGGCCTGTCGCTGGCGGCGTTGCTGGGGGGCAATCTGCTGCTGTCGGTGCTCAGCCTGTGCCTCGCCGCCTCCGGTGTGCTCTCGGCATCGTCACTGTTCTGGATGCTCCCGACCACGCTGCTGGGCGGGGTTTCCGCCGCCGCAGGGATCGCCGGCATCAACAGCTTCGCCAACCTCGCCGGCTTCTGCTCGCCGTACCTGATCGGCTGGATCACCACCGCAACTGGCTCAAGCGCCATCGGCATGTACCTGATCACCGGCGTGTTGTGCATCGGCGCCCTGCTGGTGCTGCGCATCCCCGCCGCGTCCGTCAATCGCTAATAAAAGGAGCCACTCACATGAACATCAGTCCATCAGGTCACGCCGCTTTGTCGCTGGCCCAGCGCGCCTTCAACATTCGCCGCCACGCCCTGCGCATGGGGCAGGTTCAGGGCCAGGGTTATGTCGGTCAGGCGCTGGGCGCGGCCGATCTGCTCGCGGTGTCCTATTTCCATGCCTTGCGCTATCAGCCGCAGGACCCCGAATGGGAAGATCGCGACCGTTTCTACCTGTCCATCGGTCACTACGCCATCGCGCTTTACGCCGCGTTGATCGAAGCCGAGATCATTCCGCTCGACGAGCTGGAAACCTACGGCTCCGATGACAGCCGTCTGCCCATGTCGGGCATGGCTGCTTACACACCGGGCATGGAAATCACCGGCGGCTCGCTGGGACACGGACTGGGCATTGCCGTCGGCGCGTGTCTGGGCCTCAAGCGTAAGCACTCCGCCTCGTTCGTTTACAACCTGCTCTCGGACGGCGAGCTGAACGAAGGCTCGACCTGGGAAGCGGCGATGTCGGCTTCCCACTGGAAGCTGGACAACCTCATCGCGATCATCGACGTGAACAACCAGCAGGCCGACGGCCATTCCAGCGAAGTGCTGGCGTTCGAACCCATCGTTGACCGCTGGCAGGCCTTCGGCTGGTTCACCCAGCGTGTCGACGGCAATGACATCGACGCCCTGGTCAGCGCCTTTGACGCCGCGCGCAACCACACCGGGGCGCAACCTCGGGTGATCATCTGCGACACCAAAATGGGCAAAGGCGTCGACTTTCTGGAGACCCGCGAGAAAACCCACTTCATTCGCGTCGATGAGAACGAGTGGGATCTGGCACTGGACAATTTGCAAATCGGGAGAACGGCATGAGCGCACTGACCCACAACGAGCCCGGCAAGAAACGTCTGACGACGTCGGCGATGATTGCTTCCATTGCGTCCGAAGGCCAGGCCACACGCCCGGCGCCATTCGGTCACGCGCTGGCGGCCCTCGCCGAGCAACGCGCGGACATCGTCGGGCTCTCCGCCGACCTGTCGAAATACACCGATCTGCACATTTTCGCCAAGGCTCACCCGGAGCGCTTCTACCAGATGGGCATGGCCGAGCAGTTGCTGATGAGCGCAGCGGCCGGCATGGCCCGCGAAGGCTTCGTGCCCTTCGCTACCACCTACGCGGTGTTCGCGTCCCGTCGGGCCTATGACTTTATCTGTATGGCCATCGCCGAAGAAAACCTCAACGTCAAAATCGTCTGCGGATTGCCCGGCCTGACCACTGGATATGGCCCGAGCCACCAGGCGACCGACGACCTGGCGATCTTCCGCGCCATGCCCAACCTGATGATCGTCGACCCTTGCGACGCGCTGGAAATCGAACAGGCGGTGCCGGCCATCGCCGCCCATCAAGGCCCGGTGTACATGCGCCTGTTGCGCGGCAATGTCCCGCTGGTGCTCGACGAATACGGCTACACCTTCGAGATCGGCAAGGCCAAGACCCTGCGCACCGGCAACGATGTGCTGATCATCTCCACGGGACTGATGACCATGCGCGCGCTGGAAGCGGCGAAGGCACTGCAAGCCGACGGCGTGGACGTGGCAGTGCTGCACGTGCCGACCATCAAGCCGCTGGACGAGCAGACCCTTCTCGCCGAAGCGCGCAAACCCGGGCGGTTGGTGGTGACGGCGGAAAACCATTCCATCATCGGTGGGCTGGGTGAAGCGGTGGCGACGGTGCTCTTGCGCAACGGCGTGACGCCGACGTTCCGGCAGATCGCCCTGCCCGACGCCTTCCTCGACGCCGGCGCCCTGCCGACACTGCATGATCGCTACGGGATTTCCACCCCGGCGGTGCGCGCGCGTATCAAGGCGTGGTTGTAAGCGCAGAACAACGGGGGGCTTCCGAGTCTCCCGTCTTCGCCGAGGAGATTATGGGTGGACCCCGACCAACTGCTGGATTCCGAGTACCACTTCTTTCGCGACGAGGCGTCCAGCGAATGGACGCTGAGCCATCTCGCCGACATTCGCACACGTATCCACGCCACCTTCAAACCCGCCGGACTTGCTCGCGGTGAACAGCACTGGGTTAGTCAGCCCGCAGCCGCCCACAAACTGCGGCTCTGTGTCTACCGCCCCGAGCGGGAGTCCGAGACCCAGGACCTCCCGGCGATCCTCTATGTGCACGGCGGAGGTTTTGTGCTGGGTTGCCCGGAAATGGCCGACGACTACCTGGCGGATCTGGCGATTGAGTTGGGCGCTGTGATCGTCGCCGTCGATTATCGGCTCGCGCCCGAGCATTCGTTCCCCGCGCCGCTGGTGGACTGCTATCGCGGCCTGGAGTGGCTGCTCCGGCAACAGGCTGCACTGGGCGTGAACCCCGAACGCATCGTGATAATGGGGCACAGCGCGGGCGGCGGGCTTGCTGCGGCGTTGACACTGCTTGCCCGGGACCGTGGCGAGATTTCCGTCGCCGGCTCGGTACTCATTTATCCCATGCTCGACCCTCGCACCGGCACCGCCGATGCACCCGTGCAAAACCCCGGCACCGGTACGTTCAGCTGGTCACGGGAGGCCAACCAATTCTGCTGGCAGTGCTACCGCGGCGAGTACATCTGCAACGATGAGCAGGCGGCGCTGTTTTCTCCCGCGCTGGCCACTGACCTCAGCCACCTGCCGCCGAGCTTCATCGCTGTCGGTGCGTTGGACCTGTTCGTGGATGAAGACATGGCCTACGCGGGCCATCTCTCTCGCAGCGGCGTGCCCGTCGAGCTGCACGTTTATCCCGGCGTGCCGCACATGTTCGATCTGCACCCGGGCGGCGTGACAGAGCAGTGCAAGACGGATGTCGTGCGCGCGCTGAGGAAAATGCTGGGGCGATGATCCGTCCTGTGGGGCTGCTTTCTAAAGCAACGCGCTCAAATCCAGCTTGTCCTGGGGTACCGGCATCGAGAAGTAGTAGCCCTGGGCTTGGCCCGCGCCCATGTCCCGCAACAGTTCCAGGGTCGCGGCGTCTTCCACGCCCTCCGCCACCACCGTCAGCCCCAAGGATTCCGCCATGCGCACAATGGCGCGAACGATGGCCCGGCTGCGGGAGCTGGTGGTCAGTTCGAGGGTGAACGACTTGTCGATTTTCAGGCCGCTGAAGTGGTACTGGTGCACGTAACTGAGGGATGAAAAACCTGCACCGAAGTCATCCAGGACCACCGACACGCCGTTGTCGGCCAGATGCTTCATGGCCTGACGCGCCAGCTCGGGCTCGGCCACCAGCGCGCCTTCGGTGAGTTCCAGGCAAATGCGCGACGGCGCCACGCCGTGCTGGCTCAGCAAACCCAGGACTTCGCTGGAAAATTCCGGGCGGGTGATGCTGTAGCTGGAGCAATTGACGTGCACCGTCGGCCAGTGCGCGTGGTCGGGATGGGCGAGGATCACCACCACCTGCTGCAGCATGTAGAGGTCGAGCCGGCCGATCAGGCGCAGGCCTTCCAGCGCCGGCAGAAACTGCCCCGGCGCGACGATCCGGCCATCGGCCTGACGCCAGCGGATCAACGCTTCAAGGGCCAGTATCCGGCCGCTGGCCACGTCGATGATCGGCTGGAAATATGGCAGCAGTTCGTCGGTGCGCTTGAGGGCGTTGCGCAGTGCGGTCTCCTGCTCCATCTGGTCGGACACCTCGCGGCGCACTTCCTGGTTGAATACCGCGTAACTGTCGCGCCCGGCATTCTTGACCCGGTACATGGCCGTGTCGGCATCCCGCAACAGGTCGGCCGGCTCGCTGTGAAACTGCAGGTCGGCGCCGACAACGCCGATACTGCACGACGAAAATACTGCGTGGCCGTCGATGAAGAACGGCACGTCGAAGGCCAGCAGAATGCGCTCGGCGATGGCCACGGTGACGTCCGGCGGCGCCGCGTAGGCCAGCACCGCGAATTCATCGCCGCCCAGCCGCGCCAGCAAATCGTTGTCGCGCATGCAATGGCGCAGCCGTTCGGCGGCCTGCACCAGCAACAGATCCCCAGAGTGATGACCCAGGCTGTCGTTGACCATCTTGAAGCGGTCCAAGTCAATGAACATCACCGCCAGATCCTCGCCCCGCTCGCAGAAATCCTGCCACGCGCCTTTGAGCCGCTGCTGCAGATAGCTGCGGTTGGGCAGCCCGGTCAGCGCGTCGTGGGCGTTTTCGTGTTGCAGCTTGGCGTTGGCGTAGTCCAGCTCCCGGGTGCGGTCCTGAACCCGCGCTTCCAGGCGCAGATTGGCGGTGTGAATGGCCTCGGCGGCACTGCGCCGGGACAGCGCGGTGTCGATGTGGCGAGAAACGAAGGTCAGCAGTTCCTGATCCCGCAGGGAATAGCTGACGTGGGACGAGTAGCTCTGCACCGCCAGTACACCGCGCACCACGTCGCCGTCGAACAACGGAATGCCCAGCCATGAGCTGGAGCGGTTGACCTCGTTCTGCAGGGTGATCTCGCCGATGCTTTCCAGCCAGCGCGCCTCGGCACCGTCGATCAGGCACGGCCGGCGCTGGCGGATGACGTATTCGGTAAAGCCGCGTTCGCCACGGCGCGGGTCGGGGCGTCGGGTCAGGCGCTCGTCCACGTAGTACGGGAAGGTCACCTCAGCGGTGGCATCGTCGAACAGCGCAATGTAGAAGTTAAGGGCAAACAGCAGCTCGCCGACGATGCCGTGCAGGCTTTTGAAAAGGTCGGCCATGTCGCCGGGCTGGCTCGACAGCTCGGTGATCTGGAACAGCGCACTCTGCAAGTGCTCGGCGCGTTCGCGATCGGCCACTTCATTGCGCAGGGCGTCATTGAGGCGAGACAGCTCAAGGGTCCGGCGGGCGACGGTTTCTTCCAGTTGGGCGCGGTGCAGTATGCGGTCCAGGGCCATGGCCACGTGACGGGCCACCACCAGAAACAGCTCTTGATCCTCGACGCTGTAGACCCGCTCGACGTCATAGACCTGCATCGCCAGCATGCCGAACACGTCGTCGGAAGCGTTTTTCAGCGGCGCCCCCATCCAGAATTCCGGGCGATGACCCACGCAATGAAAGCGGTCCAGCGCCCGCGCCCGCTCGATCCCGGCGGCATCGACGAACAGCGCTTGCTCGGTGGTCAGCACATAACCGGTCATGGACAGCCGCTCGGGATCGAGAAACTCGTAGGTTTCCGCTTCAAGGGCGTCGAGGTCGGTGATGTCGATGTAATACGGGTAAGTGATTTTGCCGCTGTGGCTTTCGTACAGCGCCAGGTAGAAGTTTTCTGCGTCGATCAGGGTCGAGAGCTGTTTGTGCACGCCCTGTAAAAATGCCGCGCGGTCACGGGTCGAGCTGGCCAGGTAGGTGATTTCATAGAGCACCCGCTGGGTCGCCTGGGCCCGCGCCAGCGCGTCGGTTTGCAGGCGCAGGCCAAGACGTCCTGCCAGCTCGGCGAAAAACGGATCGTTTGAATAGGCATCCGGCATTAACAGCCAGCCCAGGGCTGACTCGCCATGGCCGGTCACCCAGCGCTGCAGATGATGCTGGCGGCAGTAGCTATCAAATTCTTCGCGGGGTATCAAGGTCGGCCAGTCCGTGGCGGAACAGCCCTGCCCCAGCAAGTGCATTTGCTGGCCGGCACGGTACGCGGCCCAGCTCAACGTCGGTGCGGTCTGCCGGGCCGCACACAGCAAGGCGTCCAGCGAACTCTCCCCGGTCAATCCACCCATGGCCAGCGCGCTGTTATCGTCGGGTGCAGAGATCCGCTCGTCGGCAATCGGCGTGTACCCGCTGGGGGTAAGAAGTGGGGAATTCATAGGCGCTCCATTGCCAGCGTCGGACTGAGCTATCTTCATGGGGTGTGACAGAAGGTTGCAAGCGGGATATTCGCATTTGCGGTCTATTCGCGACGAAAAATCCGAATTCCACGACATTTGTTGGAATTACCCGCCGTACGGCCCTATAACGGCCTGCAAATCGAAAGATTTAACCCGGCATTCTGTTTAAGCAGCCCGCTTCACACAGCGCGTCAAACAGCCCGGCTGGGAAGGTTTCATCCTTAGGCATTGACCTTTGCGCGCCCTCGCCTGTCACTGATTGCTGTTACCCGTCTTTTTGCCCCACTGGAGATGATCACGCAATGATCAAGACTTACAGCTACGCCGCGCAAAAACCCACTGACAGACTGGCTCCGTTTCAGATCGAGCGCCGTGACCCGGGCGCCGATGACGTGCAGATCGACATCCTGTTCTGCGGCGTCTGCCACTCGGACCTGCACACCGCCCGAAATGAATGGAACAACACCTTGTATCCGTCGGTGCCGGGCCACGAGATCGTCGGCAAGGTCACCGCCGTCGGTGCCAACGTCACCCACTTCAAGGTCGGCGACCTCGCTGGCGTCGGCTGCATGGTCGACAGCTGCCAGCACTGCGCGTCCTGCGCGGAAGGCGAAGAGCAATACTGCGAGAACGGCTTCACTGGCACCTACAACGGTCCGGTGTTTGGCGGCGAGAACACCTTCGGTGGCTACTCCGACAAGATCGTGGTGAAAGAGAAGTTCGTGCTGAAGATTTCCCACAGTGACAACCTGGCCGCCGTGGCACCCCTGCTCTGCGCCGGGATCACCACCTACTCGCCGCTGCACCACTGGAAAGTCGGCCCGGGCAAGAAAGTCGGCGTCGTCGGGCTGGGCGGCCTCGGTCACATGGCGGTCAAGATCGCCCACGCCATGGGCGCCCATGTTGTGCTGTTCACCACTTCGCCAAACAAGCGGGAAGACGGCCTGCGCCTCGGCGCCGATGAAGTGATCGTCTCGAAAAACCCGGATGAAATGGCCACCCAGACCAATCAGCTCGACTTCATCCTCAACACCGTGGCGGCGCCGCACGACCTTGATCCGTTCCTGAACCTGCTCAAGCGCGACGGCACCATGACCCTGGTGGGCGCGCCGGATCAGCCGCACCCGTCGCCAGGCGTGTTCAACCTGATCTTCAAACGCCGCAGCCTCGCCGGCTCGCTTATCGGCGGCATTCAGGAAACCCAGGACATGCTGGATTTCTGCGCCAAACACGGCATCGTCTCGGACATCGAGATGATCCATATGAAGGACATCAACGAAGCCTATGAACGCATGGTCAAGGGTGACGTGAAGTACCGATTCGTCATCGACATGGCGACATTGAAGGAAGAAGCGTCGGCTGCGTGACGCTGAGGGTTCCGGGCCGGTCTCGCCGGCCCCGGCACTCGTAACATTCTGTGAATTTTCCGCTCGAGAAATATCCGCAACCATCCTCCGGTGCCTCGGTCACAACCCTTGAGCCATGGCCAGCACTGCCTGTTTATGCTGATCCCGACAAGGCGCCAGCCCTCGCTGCTGACACAAGCGCCGCGGATTAGAGAGCACGACTCACAAGTGCATGAACGAATCCAACGAAATGCAGTGCCTGCGCATTGGTTATCGTTAAAGACTGCCGTCGCTTTGAAAATGGCCGTTGCCACTAGCCATACCGCTCCACCTGCCGTCCCTGCCCGCGCGTCCGCCCACCGTCGGCCGCCAGGTCTGACCCGATGCTGACGAGGAACCTGCTCATGACCGATCAGCCTGATCGCCCCATCAAAGAAGAACTGTCTTGTGACCTCAAGGCCTTCACCGTCCCTTCCCGCCGTAATTTCCTGAAGTCCATCGGCGTCTCCAGCCTCGCTGCCGCGACGGCGCCGATCTGGACGCAAGCGCTCGAAGCCCAGGCCGCCGTCGCCGATGACCTCGACCCGCCCGCCGCTGATGAACGGCGCATGACCCTGAAGGTCAACGGCCAGGCCCACACCCTGAACCTGCCGGCCAACGCCGCGCTGCTGGACGTGCTGCGCGATCGCCTGCAACTCACTGGCACCAAGAAAGGCTGCGACCACGGCCAGTGCGGTGCCTGCACGGTTCACGTCAACGGCGTGGCCATCAATTCGTGCCTGTCCCTCGCAGCGATGCACGAAGGCGACGACATCACCACCATTGAAGGTCTGGCGCAGAACGGCAAATTGCACCCGGTGCAGGAAGCCTTCTGGGAACACGATGCCTACCAGTGCGGCTATTGCACCTCGGGGCAGATCATGAGCGCGGCGGCGTTGTTGAAAGACAAAAACATCGGCACCGACGATCACAGCGTGCGCGAAGCCATGAGCGGCAACATTTGCCGTTGCGGCGCGTACAAGAACATCCTCGCGGCGATCCAGTCGGCGCGCATCAAAGTCCAGGAGGTGAGCTGATGAGAGCCTTTGATTATGTGCGCGCCAACAGCGTCGAACAGGCCGTGACGACCCACGCGAAAAGCCCGACGACCTTCTTCCTCGCCGGCGGCACAACCTTGCTCGACCTGGTCAAGCTCGACATCATGCCGGCCGATCAAGTGATCGACGTCAACCACCTCTCCCTCAAGCAGATCGAGGTGCAGAAGGATGGCAGCGTGCGCATCGGCGCGCTGGTCAGCAATACCGAACTCGCTCATCACCCGCACATCGTGGAGCACTATGCCGTGCTGTCCCAGGCGCTGCTGTCCGGCGCCACGACTCAATTGCGTAACAAAGCCACAACGGCTGGCAACGTGATGCAACGGGTGCGCTGCAACTATTTCCGCGACGGTTATTCGCCCTGCAACAAGCGTGAGCCGGGTTCGGGTTGCGCCGCCATCGACGGCCATAATCGCAGCGTGCATGCGGTGCTCGGCACTAGCGACCAGTGCATCGCCACCCATCCTTCGGACATGTGCGTGGCGATGATCGCCATTGGCGCGACGGTCGAGGTGCAGGGTCCGAAGGGCAAGCGCAGTGTCGATTTCGCCGACTTCCACCTGTTGCCTGGGGCGACCCCGTGGAAAGAACACGCGCTGCTGGACGATGAGCTGATCACCCATGTGGTGCTGGCCGCGCCGCTGGCCGGCAACAAGTCCGCTTATCTAAAGCTGCGGGATCGCGCCTCGTACCAGTTCGCCCTGGCGTCCAGCGCGGTGATCGTCGTGATGGACGGCAACACCGTGCGTGACGCGCGGGTCGCCTTGGGCGGCGTGGGGACCAAACCCTGGCGCTCGCTTGAGGCCGAGCAGGCGTTGAAGGGCCAGAGCCTGAGCCCGCAGACCCTCGATAAGGTGGCCGCCATCGCCCTCAAGGGCGCCAAAGCCTATCGCCACAACGCCTACAAGATCGCCTTGGGGCAGCAGGCCATCGTGCGCAACCTCGGCACCTTGAATGCCTGACCGGAGAATTCACCATGACTGACGCAATGATTGGCTCGGCCCCCCGTCGCATCGATGGCCAACGTAAGGTCACCGGCAGCGCGATGTACGCGTCCGACCACCACCTGAAGAATATGGCCTACGGCTACGGGGTGTTCAGCACCGTCGCCAGCGGCAAGATCACCGGCCTGGAACTGGACGCCGCGCGCAAATCGCCGGGCGTTCTGGAGATTCTGCACCACGGCAACTTCCCGGCGCTCTACCACAACTCGACACTGCCGATGTCGTTCGCACAGATCCTCAAGGCAGCCAAATCCGACGAAAGCCGCCTGCCGTTCGAAGACGACACCGTGCATTACGCCGGCCAGTTCGTCGCTTTGGTGGTGGCCGATACCTTCGAGCACGCGCGGGCGGCGGCGTACAAGATCAAAGTCAGATATAGCAAAACCGACGCCGTGGCCGATCTCGAACAAGGCCTGAAAGCTGGCGCGCTGCAGGATGGCAGCCCGAACCACAGCCGGGGTGACGCCGCCGCTGCCTTTGCCGGCGCCGCCCACAGCATCGACGCCACCTATTCGACGCCGGTCGAAACCCACAACCCGATGGAAATGCACGCCACCGTTGCCAGTTGGGAAGACGGGCGACTGATCGTTTACGAGGCGACCCAAGGCGTGGTCGCCCACCGCAATTCCCTGGCAAAAATCTTCGGCATGATCCCGGAGAAGGTCGAAGTGCGCGCGCCGTTCATTGGCTCGGGCTTCGGCAGCAAACTGTGGATCTGGCCCCATTCGGTCGCCGCCTGCGGCGCTGCCAAGGTGCTCAAGCGCCCGGTGCAACTGGTGGTGCCGCGTCAGCAGATGTTCACCACCACCGGCCATCGCCCGGAAACCCGTCAGCGCATGCGGCTGGCCACCGACGGCAAAGGCAAGCTGGTGTCGGTGAGCCACGAGTCCATCAACACCACCTCGTTTACCGACCCGTACAAGGAAAACTGCGGCACTTCGACCAAGAGCCTCTACAGCTGCGCGAACGTGCTGGTGACCCACAAGATCATCGAGGTCAATCGCGGCACACCGACTTCCATGCGTGCGCCGGGTGCAGCGCCGGGGCTGTTCGCCCTGGAATCGGCCATGGATGAAATGGCCGAAAAAGTCGGCATGGATCCGCTGGAGTTCCGCAAGCTCAACGTCTCCGAGCGCGACGAAAGCCAGAACCTGCCGTGGTCAAGCAATCATCTGCAGGAGTGCATCGACAAGGCCGCCGAGCGCTTCGGCTGGAGCAAACGCAACCCGGCGCCGGGCTCGATGAAGGACGGTACCGAGATCATCGGCTATGGCATGGCCGCCTGTAACTGGGACGCCTATCGCACGCCGGCAGAGGCACAGGTTGCGCTGCGCGCCGACGGCACGGCCTGGGCCATTTGCGGGGTGCAGGACATCGGCACCGGCACCTACACCATCGTTGCTCAGGTGGTCAGCAGCATCACCGGCATCCCGCTGGACAAGATCGAGGTCGAGTTGGGCAATTCGTCGTTCCCCCCGGCGCCGGTGTCGGGCGGCTCCTGGGCGACCGCAAGCGTACTGCCCGCCATCGCCGAGGCCACCCGCCAGGCCGTCGATCAGTTGAAGGCGTTTGCGACCGCGCCCAAGGGCGTGTTTGCCGGGGCCAAGGCCGATCAGGTGAGCTTCGAGCAGGGTCAATTGAAAAGCGGCGACACGACGTTCGCCATCGCTGACGTGCTCAAGGCGCAAAAGCAGGCCAGTGCTTTCGGTGAAGCCAAGACCGGCATGAACGACACCAGCAAGTACTCGTTCCGCTCCTTCGGTGTGCACTTTGTCGAAGTGCGCTGGGACCCGGGCATCTCGCGGCTGCGGGTGTCGCGGGTGGTCAGTGCCATTGACGTGGGCAAGGTGATCAACCAGAAAACCGCCCTCAATCAGGTCGAGGGCGCGATCGTCATGGGCGTCGGCATGGCGCTGTTTGAGGCCACCGATTTCGACGAGCGCAACGGCATGCCGGTGAACAACAACTACGCCGAATACGTGGTGCCGGTGCATGCCGATCAGCCAGAGATCGACGTGATCCTGCTGGACTACCCCGATTTTGAGCTCAATGAGTTCGGCGCTCGCGGGATCGGAGAAATCGGGATCACCGGCCTGGCGGCTGCGGTGGCCAATGCGGTGTCGCATGCCACCGGCAAACGCATCCGCAACCTGCCGATCACCCTGGACAAATTGATGGAGTTGCCGCCGACGATGAAGGTGTGAATCGAAGGCGGCCGCTGCAACACACGCAGCGGCCGCTTTCGCACCGGTACTGCCGATCATCCGGCAACCAGGGAGCCCACTGGCTCCCTGAACATCATCGCCCTTCCAACAACTCCCCTGCCCGATCCAGCAAGCCCAGCGGGTCGTCCGTCTTGTGGATGTCCACCGAGAGCATCTGCCGAAACTTCCGTGCCCCGGGGAAACCGGTGCCCAGGCCCAGCACGTGGCGGGTGATGTGGTGCATGGAGCCGCCGTCGCGAAGGTGCGCTTCCACATAGGGGCGCATCAGCCTGAGGGCTTCGTCGCGGGTGATCTGCGGGGCGTCGCTGCCAAACAGTTCGCGGTCCACGCCTGCCAGCAGGTACGGATTGTGGTACGCCTCGCGGCCGAGCATCACGCCGTCGAAAGTGTTCAGGTGCTCCTGGCACTGCTCCAGGGTCTTGATGCCGCCGTTGAGGATGATCTCCAGCTCGGGAAAATCCTGTTTCAACTGCGCAGCGATGTCATAGCGCAGCGGCGGGATGTCACGGTTTTCCTTGGGCGACAGGCCTTCAAGAATGGCGATGCGGGCATGCACGGTGAAGCTGGTGCAGCCGGCGTCGCGCACGGTGCCGACGAACTCACACAGCTGCTCGTAACTGTCGCGACCGTTGATGCCGATGCGGTGCTTGACCGTCACCGGAATCGTCACCGCGTCGCGCATGGCTTTGACGCAATCGGCCACCAGTTGCGGATGCCCCATCAACACGGCGCCGATCATGTTGTTCTGCACGCGATCGCTCGGGCAACCGACGTTGAGATTGACTTCATCGTAGCCGGCCGCCTGGGCCAGACGCGCACTGGCGGCGAGGTCAGCCGGATTGCTGCCGCCCAATTGCAGGGCCAGCGGATGCTCCGTCTCGTCGTGGCGCAAAAAGCGCTCAGTATCGCCGTGCAGCAACGCGCCGGTGGTGACCATCTCGGTGTACAGCAGCGCGTTTTTCGACAGCAGCCGCAGGAAAAAACGGCAGTGACGATCCGTCCAGTCCATCATCGGGGCCACGGAAAAACGCCGTGAGGGCTCGAACGGAAGGCGGTCAGTACGGGGTTCAGTGGTAGGCAACATGGCAGCAATGAGCAGGTCGGGCAAAGAGGACGCGCATTCTAACAGCTCGCACGCCCGGCTGAAGCGGGTCCTGCTGAAAACACGCGCGCTCTGCAGAGCCGAACTCATACGATAAGTAATGAAGCAGTCGCTTGAAACTTACAAAAACTTCATCGCTGCCACGGGGTCATAACGTTACGACCACCCTAAGCATTAGCAAGCTAACAACCCTCTTTCAAGACGCTCGCTTTACACATATCCATAGACGCCGGCTTTATTAAGCCTTTTCCCGACAGATTATTTGACGCCATAAATTCGCAGCCTTGTTGCGGCACTAGTTTTTAAACAGGACTAATTAAATAAGAATGGAAGTTGACGCCAACAAAATAAATGAACTTTATTTTAATTAAGCACTGGCAAAGCAAGTTTAATGAGATATAACAAGTAACACCCTGTACCCATAATCGTACACACATGAAAACCCTTAACGTTATTGGCCTATGGCTGCTGCCTCTGTGCGCCGCAACCACGGCGCTTGCTCAGCCCAGCGTGAACACTTCCGCGACAGTTGAGCAGCACCGGACGCTCAACCACCGTGACGTCGGCGGTATTGTGATCGGGCAGACCATGACCCTGGCAGGCCGGACGTTTTATGACAGTTTCGCCAATACCTGGCGCGAGAAAGATGAAGCGGAAACGTTTACCGTCACCATTACCGAGCGCCCCACTGCGCGTTTAGGCAGTCAGGTCTTCGTGGATTACGGCAATCGCCGTTTGTTTCAAATGTTCCTCCCGCCCAACCGCACGCTTATTCCGGCCATTGCCGCCGACGCTGCCGGTCAGGTGTACCAGGCCATTCTTGATTATCAATTGGCACAATTCTTTGGCGACCCGGACATGGGACGAGACGAGCTATGAAAGCACCCACTATTGACCGCCGCGTGTTGGTTGTCGCCAGCCTCGCCTTGATGGCCGGCATGTGTTCAGGCGTCCAGGCCAGCGAACTGGCCTATGTCCCGAACAACCCGTCGTTTGGTGGCAACCCGTCGAACGGCCCGGTGCTGCTGAATCAGGCCCAGGCGCAAAACCATTACGTCGAAAAGTCCTCATCGTCCGGCGCCTACTCCGGGCAGACCGCGCTGACCCAGTTCAACAGCATGTTGCAGAGCGCCATCCTCAGCCGGGTGTCGTCGGCGGTGACGTCCAGCATCGTGGGTGCCAACGGCCAACTGGTTCCGGGCACCGTCGAAACCACTGATTTCCGCATCGCAATCACCAACCTGCAAGGCGGCCTGCTGCAGATCGTCACGACCGACAAAAACACCGGCCAGACCACCCAGTTCCAAGTGAATCAACCGTAAGACCCGTCGCATCCGATATCTGCAACACCCCACAACAACACTGAATAAGGAAGATCATCATGCAAGCACGCAAATCCTTACTGTCTCTGGCTATCCTGTTTGCGGTATCCGGTGCGGCCATGGCCGACTCAAGCACCGTCAACACCACCCAGGCCGGTACTGACAACAAACTGGGCGTCGAGCAGCAAGGCGCGACCCAGTCGACGGTCACGATCAATCAGAACGGCGGCCGCAACACCGCTGGGGCCAGCCTCAATGGCAGCCCTGTCAGCCAGAGCGCGACCTACAGCAACCTGACGATCAATCAGACCGGCTACTACAACATCGCCGGCGCCAAACAGGCCGGGAACAACAACACCGGCTCGATCACTCAAAATGCCGGCGGCCCTCAACCGCAGATCGCCAGCCTGAATCAGTCCGGCGGCTACAGCAAAGCGACCATTGATCAACAGGGCAACTACAGCACCAGCGCCTACGTCACCCAGGGCGGCGGTAACAACAACACCGCCAGCGTCTCGCAAACCGCTAACTCGAGCTCCAGCGGGACCATTTCCCAGGCCGGCAGCTACAACCTGGCGAGCGTCTCGCAGCAAGGCAACAGCAACAGCGTGGGCGGTAAAGTCATACAAGCGGGCAGCAGCAACACCGGCACCGTTTCGCAACAGCGTAACCAGGCGCAGACCATCGCCACTCTGCAACAGAACGGCAACAACAACCTTGGCTCGATACAGCAGACCGGCTCCATCTTCACCAGCGCCAACGTGCAACAGCGCGGCGACTTCAACACCGTCAGCGCTTCCCAGAACGGCACTTCACTGACCGCAGACGTCCAGCAGGTCGGCAACAACAACTACGCGTCCAGCACCCAGACCAGCGTCAACAACGAAGAAACCCTGCTCCAGACCGGCAACAACAACCGCGCGGTCGTTAGCCAGACCGGCACCGGCACTTACACATCCTCCAACATCGTCGGCCTGACCCAGGCCGGCAACAACATGGTCGCCAACGTCAGCCAGACTGGCGGCAGCGGCAACGTGGCAACGATCTACCAACACTAAGATGATGTACCCCGCCAGGGTCTGGCGGGGTTTTCTTGCGGGAAGAGAAAGTATGCGCGTCCGTCCCCTCATGTTGATGTTCACTGCCGTCATGCTGCTTGCCGGCTGCACCACGTCCCGCCCGGCCGCGACCATGTCCCCGGCCACGCTATCGCCTGCCACCCAGAGCCTGCGTGACCTGACCCACCTGCCGCCGCCCGCGGGTCCCATCAGCGTCGCGGTGTACGGCCTGCGCGACCAGACCGGACAGTACAAACCGTCCCCCGACAGTTCGTTTTCCACCTCGGTGACCCAAGGCGCCGCATCGCTGCTGATCAGCGCCCTGCGCGACTCACGCTGGTTCAAGCCGGTGGAGCGCGAAAACCTTCAAGACCTGCTCACCGAACGCAAGATCATCCGCGCACTGGAACAGCCCCAGGATCAGGCCCAGGTGCAACTGCCTGCGCTGCGGCCGGCGAACATGATCATCGAAGGCGCCATCGTCGCCTACGAAAGCAACGTGCGCACCGGCGGCATCGGCGTTCGCTATCTCGGTGTCGGGCCATCCGAGCTTTACCGCCAGGATCAGGTGACCGTCAACCTGAGGGCGGTGGACATCCGCACCGGTGACATCATCCAGAGCATCACCACCACCAAGACCATATTCTCGATTCAGGTCGATTTTGGGATCTTCCGCTTCGTCTCCCTCAAGCATCTGCTGGAGGTCGAGAGCGGCGTGTCGCGCAACGAACCCGTTCAGCAATGCGTGCGCGAAGCCATCGAAACGGCGCTGATCCACATGATTGCCCAAGGCGCCCGGGACGGTAGCTGGAACCTGAAAAACCCCGCTGACCTGAACAAGCCGCTGCTGCAGAGTTATCTGCAGAGCTACGACGAACAAATGACCACCTTGCCGCTGGCTGAGGCGGACCAGGACATTGTCACGACAGGAGAAAAGAATGGAACGCAACGCTAAAGGATTCGCCTGGGTCGCCGCCGCACTTCTGCTCACCGGCACGCTTGCCCAGGCACAGGCACAGGATCTGGTGCGCGAGGCACGCTATGCGGACATCACTGTCGGCAACAGCGTCGCCACCATTTTGCAGATCGGCGCCTATAACAATGCGCGCGTCGATCAAAGCGGTGCGCGACAGAATCAGGCCGTGAGTCAGACCGGCAGTCGCAACCAGGCGGTGGTCAACCAGAGCGGGGTGAACAACGCGGTCACCGCGCAGCAGAACGGCACGGCGAACACCGCGCAGGTCAGCCAATCGGGCACCAACAACCAGACCGGCGTGACGCAGCACGGCACTGACAACGCCGCGAGCGTGGTGCAGACCGGCACCTACAATCAGGCCTTCGTCGGGCAATACGGTCAGGCCAATCAGGCCAGCGTCACCCAGGCCGGATTCGGCGGTGCCGTGTCCGTCAAGCAGTTCGGCGACAACATGAAAGCCAGCGCGACCCAACGGTGATCACGATGATGGACTTCACGCAGCTCGTGGTGACGGTTGACGCCCAGCGCAGCGGCTCAACGGTGGTGATCCGCCCCCACCTCGAGAATCCGGCGCCGCTGACGCTGCACTACCGAATGACCGTCAGGCAGACCAGCGCCCAGGGCACGTCGGCCATCGACCAACAGGGCGATCTGCAGAGCGGGGTCGCGGCCAACAGCGTGAGCTTGAGCCTGCCGGCCGAAGCGACGTGTCAGGTTCATCTGGAAGTCTTTGATCGGACCACGCTGATCAAATCAGTCGACAGCGACTGCGGCGAGACGCCCACTCGTTGATTGTGGCCACACCACTGCGCGCGGACTCACGTATCGGGCACATGCCTGCGGGGCCGTCGCAGACCGTCGGCGGATAAGATGTCAGCGCCCGGGAACATCCCGGCCGGTCCGGGCTCCAACCAGTCTGGATCGAGTATCCGCCTTCCTCGGGAACCGACAGACCATGCCCCGCGCCGCTCTTTTTAAAAAGCACGCATCGCCCGGATCATGGCTGACACGCAGGCACGCCGTTTGCGCAAACGCAGGCGTCTAAACCGGTGCGTGTGTCGCGGTTGACGCCCTTGAGTGACCGGCGGCGCTCGGGTAATGTCAGCACAACCACAGGACAGAGCACGCTCATGACTTCCAAGCTGGAACAACTCAAGCAATTCACCACCGTCGTTGCCGACACCGGCGATTTCGCTGCCATCGAAAAACTCAAGCCCGTCGACGCCACCACCAACCCTTCCCTCTTGCTCAAGGCCGCTTCCAGCGACAGCAACAGCGACCGGTTGAAAGAGGCGTTCACCGGCAGCAACAACGACATCAACGTCGCCAGCGACCGTTTCGCCGTCGCCATCGGCCGTGAAATTCTGAAAGTGGTCCCGGGCCGCGTTTCCACTGAAGTGGACGCACGCCTGTCGTTCGACACCCAGGCCTGCATCGAACGCGCCGACCGCATTGTTGGTTTGTACGAAGATTTCGGCATCGGGCGCGACCGCATCCTGATCAAGCTGGCGTCGACCTGGGAAGGCATCAAGGCCGCTGAAGTGCTGGAAAAGAAAGGCATCCAGTGCAACCTGACCCTGCTGTTCTCTTTCGCTCAGGCCCAGGCCTGTGCCGACGCCGGCGTGTTTCTGATCTCGCCATTCGTGGGCCGCATCTACGACTGGTACAAGAAAGCCGAAGGCAAAGACTACGTCGGTGCCGAGGATCCGGGCGTGCAGTCGGTGACCCGCATCTACAACTACTACAAGGCTAACGACTACAAGACCGTGGTCATGGGCGCCAGCTTCCGTAACCTCAGCCAGATCGAAGAACTGGCCGGCTGCGACCGTCTGACCATCAGCCCTGACCTGCTGCATAAGCTGTCGGAAGACAACGGCACGCTTGAGCAGAAACTCAAGCCAGGCAATGGCGGCGAGCCGCGCGTGACCCTCAACGAAAGCCAGTTCCGCTGGGCTTCCAACGAAGACGCCATGGCCACCGAGAAACTGGCCGAAGGCATTCGTCAGTTCGCCCGTGACCAGGTTGCACTGGAAAAGATGCTGTCGGCCAAAGCCTAAAGCGTCAGGCATGTAAAAAGGGCGGCACCCTGACAGGTGCCGCCCTTTTTTATGCCTCGGTTCAGGACCGAAGCGTGTGACTGGCGCTATTGCCGACGCTACTACTGGTGCTCGAGTGCGTTGACCAGGTCACGGAAGGCTTCGCGGTTCGAGTCGTTCAAGCCCATGAGGATCTTGTGGGCCTCAAGCACCTTGGCCTTCACGACGTCTTCGCACTGATCCTGGGTCGGCAGATCGCTCAAGGCCTCGGGACGCGGAACAGGACGCCCGACGATGTTGAAGACCTGATCGAAGCCCATGGACTGCAGCAGCCGCGTGATGTCTTCATGGGTGGTGACGACCGTTGGCAACAACCCGGCCTTCTGGCGCGAGAGGATCGACAGCTTGGCCAGCAGACCCAGGGTCGTGCTGTCGATGCTGCGGGTTTCGGTCAGATCGATGACCACCGTCGAGAAATTCATCGAGGTGAAGATCCGCTCAATTGTCGCATCCAACGCCGAGCACAGCGTCAGACGCACTTCACCCACAAACTTGAGGACGAATGTGCCGTCTTGCTCGGCGAACTGGATTCTACCGGTACTCATTAAAGGTTCCTGCTCAACACTAACAAGGCGATATCATCCGGCATCTCCCCTAGCGTGGCCAATCCAAACGTCTGGCGCAGACCATCCAGGCTGCCCCCCGCCGCCTTGACCAGTTCGGGCAAGTTGGCTTCTTTCTCTTTGAGTGTATCACCTGGCAGAAGGTCCAGAATGCCGTCGGACAGCAGGGTGAGACTAAAGGACGCAGGCAGATCGATGACGTGATCCGTGTAAGTCGCTTCATTGAACAGCCCGACAGGCAGACCACGGCCTTCAAGGTAATGCGTGTCCCCCGGGGTGTAGAACACCGGCAGCGGCAAATGGCCGCCGACGCTGTACGTCAGTTGCCCGGTGACCTCGTCGATCACGCCACCCACCATGGTCACGTGCTTGCCCAGCTTGCAGCTGATCAGCCCGCGATTGATGTGGCCCAGCACATCTGACGGCTTGAACTCCGGCAGACTGCCGCCTCGCTTGGATTCAAACAGCAGGCGCGTGGTCATGAATTTCAACAGCACGGTGATGAACGCAGACGACGCGCCATGACCGGACACGTCCGCCAGGTAAAAGGCGACGCGTCGCTCATCGACCCGAAAATAATCAACGAAATCGCCCGACAGGTACAGCGACGGGATGATCTCATGTTCGAATTCGAACGCGTCGATGGCCCAGGGGCTGATGGGCAGCATGTTCATCTGCACCTGACGGCCCGCGTCCTGGTCTTCCTGCAGCAAGTGCAGGCTGGCCTCGAGCTCGCGGTTGGCGGTCTCCAGCTTCTGCCGGTATTCCTGGTTTTCGTGGAGCAGGCGCGCCCGGTCCAGCGCTCGTCGGACCGAGTGCTCAAGCACTGCAAGGTCTTCGAGGGGTTTGATCAGGTAATCGGCAGCGCCAAGGCGCAGTGCTTCGACGGCATCACTCATCACACCCGCGCCAGACACCACGATGACCGGCGTTTCCGGCGCAAGACTGGTGACCTGACGGATCAGCTCGAGACCGCCCACCTGCGGCATGCGCAGGTCGCAGATCAGCAGATCGGGCTTTTCCCGCTCGAAAGTCTGTAGACCCTGCAGGCCATTACCGGCTTGCAGAACACTGAACCCGCTGTCTTCCAAATAGGCCGCGAGACTCGCGCGCACGACTTCGTCGTCATCGATGATCAGCAGCGTGGCACTGGTTTTTTGCATGTGGGCAAACGGCGCCAGATTAGGTTGGCGTAGGCGGCTGGTTGCAGTCAGCCCGCGTACTGGATTCGCTTCTAGCCTCTCTGGCTCAGGTAGCGGACTTTTGGTCAAACGCTTCACATGACAGAGCTGCCCTTCAAGGCGCAGACGGTACTCCCATCCGCCTGGCGTTTCAAGCGCGGCCCCGCTGCCGAACGGCGTCTTTACATCGCAAATCGCCCGGAGTTATAAGAACCGTTAAATCAGCAATCAAAACGAAGGATGCGTCATGGGCCAGCTCGATCGCGATTACGAAGAAAAACGAGATTACATTCGCATGCGGGTTGATGCGGACATCAGCCTGATCTACGCCGGCCAGATTATCCCGGCCGTCTGCGTGGATTTATCCAGCTCTGGCATGCAGATACAAGCGCCCCGCTCGTTCCAGGTCGGCGACAAGATCAGCGTGACGATTGATTCCGAGCACGCCGCGCTCAAGGGCCTGGAGGCGGACACCGAGGTGGTGTGGATTGCCGACATCGAGGGCGGCGAGCAAAAACTGGGGCTGACGATCCTGGCGATGAAGTGACGTCAGCCCGGAACTCCATCACATTTTCGAAAAATAGCGAAAATAAAAAGGCGACCCTCAGGTCGCCTTTTTTTGCATCGCTTTCCAGCGCAGCGGGATCAGAAGTCGTCGACGACCTTGCCGTCTTTGACTTTGAACTCGCGGTTCTGCAGGTAAGCATTGCGGATGAAGATGTACTTGTCGCCATTGATCAGCTTTTCGGCTGAGAGCAGGCTGGCCCGGGTGTCGACAACGCTCACGGCCAGCGCAGTGTTACGCGTCGGGACGTGATCGATGTAACGCCAAGGCTGGGTGTAGGTGTCCGGGTATTTGGCGAATGTGTCACGCACGGTGCTCGGACCCAATAGCGGCAGCATCACGAACGGGCCGCTTGGAACGCCCCAGTGACCGAGGGTCTGGCCGAAATCTTCGTCGTTGCGTTGCAGGCCCATCTTGGTGCCGACATCGAAGAAGCCCAGCAGGCCAAAGGTGGTGTTGAAGATCAGGCGTGCGGTATCGACGCCCGCGGCTTCAGGTTTGACCTGAAGCACATCGTTGGCAAGGTTGCTGACTTCGCCGACGTTTTTGAACATGTTGTGGATGCCGTCTTCAAGGAACTGCGGCGTGATGAACTCATAGCCCTGGGCGATGGGTTTCAGCGCGTAGGTGTCGACGGTGTCATTGAAACGGAAAATCGCACGGTTGACGCCTTCCCACGGATCTTCGTCCGCCGCATTTGCAGCCATCGGCGCCACGGCCAGACTGGCCCACACGCACGTTCGAACCAGACGATTGATAATGCCAGCACCGTTCTCGGGCATAGCTGAGACTCCCAGTCAAAGTAATCAAGCGGGCGCTACGCCCCAAACCAAAGGCGGGAGTATAAAGCGTTCTGTGACTATTTACGTCGCTGAAATGGTGGGTGTTTTGTAGGGCCTTAAACATCTGGAACCACTGTCATCGTTCGGTCATCGATTTGTCATGGCAATCCCTTAGCGTCAACGGCTTTGAGAGGGAATGCCATGCTCGCCCCGGTCGCCGTCGCTGCTCCGTCGTTCACTGCCGTTTTGTTCGGACTGAGCGGTTGCCTTGTCGACTTCGGCGCCCAGGCGCGCACGCTGCTGGGCAGCGATGGTAGGTCACTGGCTTCCCGGGACGCCCAGCCATTCGCAGCGCTCGCGCCAGGTGCAATCAACGCCCTGAAGCATCTTAAACAGCACGGCATTCCCTGCGCCTGGCTCGATGAATACCCCTCCTCGATTACCGATCAGCTGGCGGCACCGCTCAGCACTCTGATTCTGCCCACTCCCGCGCCGACCCACCGTTGGCCTGCACCTGATGCGTGCTGGCAAGCGCTGATGACCCTGGGCGTGAAGCAACTGGACGGCTGCGTATTGGTGAGCGGCGATCCGCGTCTGATCATGGCGGGCATCAACGCAGGGCTGTGGACGGTCGGGCTGGCGTCTTGCGGCCCGCTGTGCGGTGTGTCGCCTGAGCAATGGGAGGCATTGAGCGATCTGGATCGCGAGCGCCGTCGCGGCCGAGCCACCCTCGAGCTGTATGCGGCCGGCGCACATTCAGTCATCGATCACTTGGGCGAGCTGGAGTCGTGTCTGGCGGATATCACCCTGCGCCGACAGAAGTCGGAGAAGCCTTGAGATGACTGAGGTCATGCACAGTGGCCTGGAGTGGATTAGTCTAGGGCGGTAAAGGACCTTTGCCTGCGTATTGCGGTCCATCGTGAGACCAATCAGATTAAGGAAGACCCCATGTCCGTCAGTGACTTGCAACTACAACTCGACAGCCTGAACCAGCAGCTGGAGCATAATCCTGATCTGACCGCAGAGGATCGCTCGAACCTGACCGAGGTCATGGAGCAAATCCAGGCGCAGATCGAACTCGAGACCGTCTCCCAAGACCCGAGCATTGCCGATGGCGTCAACCTGGCGGTCGAGCGTTTTGAGGTCGATCACCCGACCATCGCCGGTACGCTGCGCAATGTCCTGGTAACGCTGGGCAGCATGGGGATCTGATTCAGGCGTCTGCCGGCCCACCTGATTGAAGCAGGCCGGCTCGATTCTGCAGGAGCCGGCTTGCTGGCGAACGCAGTGAGTGCGTCAGTCACTCCTATCGCCTGAACATTCGGGCTCACCTGCAAGCCGGCACCTACAGATGGGGCAGCAATGCCTTACTGCCGCGCGAGACGCCCGTTTTCCAGCGTCAGCGCTTCCGTGCTGCGGTATGGGTTGATGTCCAGCCCGCCGCGGCGCACGTAACGCGCATACACCGTCAGCTTCTCCGGCTTCAGCAAACGCTGCAGGTCCATGAATATGCGTTCCACGCACTGCTCGTGGAAATCCGAATGCTGGCGGAAGCTGACGATGTAGGCCAGGAAACTTGCGTGATCCAGCGCTGCGCCACGGTATTCAACCGCGACGCTGCCCCAGTCCGGCTGGCTCGTCACCGGGCAGTTGGATTTGAGCAGATGACTGTGCAGCGCATCGTCCACCACGCGCGACTCATCGCAGCGCAGCAGCTCGGGTTGAGGGCGGTCGTAGCTTGAAATAGTCACGTCGAGGTCATCGACGCACACACCCGGCACCGAAACAATTCCCTCGGCCTCGATGTCCTTCAGGCTTCGAATGCGGACGCCAACCGGCTTGCCAGCCGCCGCCGACAGGTCCTTCTCCAGTGTGGCGATCAGCTCGGCTTCAGACGCAAAGGCGGTCTGATTGAGCGAGTTCAGGTACAGCTTGAACGACTTGGATTCGATGATATTGGCCGAGTCCGCCGCAATGCTGAACTCACCAATGGCCACCACCGGCTTGCCCGATGGCAGCAGCCAGGACAACTCATAGCAATTCCAGAAATCGACACCCTGATAAGGCAACGTCTCGGCCGTCAGGCCCAGTTCTGCCCATTTGGCAGCACGGGGAATCGGGAACAGCAGAGACGGGGTGTACGTGGCGATGTATTCGCTGGACTTGCCCAGCGGCGAGTGTTCGGCTGCGGGATGCATGGCGGGACCTGGACCTGAAAAAAGCGGCTGTTAAAAACCAAGGCCGCGAAGTTTATCGGGTTCGCTCCGGGTTTTCAGCGTTTACTGACTGATCGCCACCTTGCCGACCATGCCCGGCTCGAACAGCCCGCTATTGGGAGCGTCGTGCTTCATGGCCGCGGTGTCGTGCTCCGGGCCGTGCTCCCCCACCGTGCGTCGGCCCCAGATCCATCTGCTATTCGTAACGCAAGGCGTGGGCCGGCTGGATCTGCGCGGCGCGGTAAGCCGGGTAGATCGTTGCCAGAAAGCTGAGGATAAAGCCGGCACTGCAGATCAGCGCCACATCGCTGCCTTCGAGCTTCGACGGAAGATTGCTGATGAAATACACGTCCGAGGTGAAAATGTGCTGGCCTGTCACGCGCTCGACCCAGCCGACGATCTGACTGACGTTGATCGCTGCGACCACCCCCAGTACGCCGCCGATCACGGTGCCCACGATGCCGATGACGGTGCCCTGCACCATGAAGATGGTCATGATCTGGCTTGGGGTGGCGCCGATGGTGCGCAAGATCGCGATGTCGGCGCCCTTGTCATTCACCACCATGATCAGCGTGGCGATGATGTTGAACGCCGCCACGGCGACAATCATCAGCAGCAAAAGGCCGATCATGGTTTTTTCCATCTTCATCGCGCTGAACAGACTGCCCTGCGTGTGGGTCCAGTCATCCGCCTTGTAGTCCGCACCGAGTCCGGAGGCAATGGCCGTTGAAACCTGCGGCGCAGCGTACAAATCCGTCAGCGCCAGGCGCACGCCCTGCACCTGATTGGGCTGCCAGCGCTGGATGACGGCGGCATCGGCGACGTTGACCAGCGCCATTGAACCGTCCAGTTCGGCGCCGACCTTGAACACGCCCACCACCGTCAAGCGCTGCAGGCGCGGGGTGATGCCACCGGGGGCACTGCTGATTTCCGGAACGATCAGCGTCAGTTTATCGCCGACGTTCAGACGAAAGCGCCGGGCGGTGATTTCGCCGATCACCACACCAAATTCGCCCGCCTTCAAGTCCTGCAGGCGGCCCTGCACGATGTGCTGGGTGACGATGGAGACCTTGGACTCCAGGGCCGGATCGACGCCGTTGATCTGTATCGGCTGCATCGAGCCCTTGTACGACAGCATGCCGTCCATTTCAGTGAATGGCACGGCGGCAGTGACCTGTGGGTCTTTGAGCGATGCCCTGGCCGCCGGCTGCCAGTCGTCGAGCGGCTTGACGCCAGAGATCACCGCATGGGGGACCATGCCCAGAATCCGCGAACTCATTTCCTGCTGGAAACCGTTCATCACGGACAGCACCACGATCATCGCCAGCACGCCCAGCGCCAGCCCGATCATCGAGGTCATGGAAATGAACGAGATGAAGTGGTTGCGACGCTTGGCCCGCGTGTAGCGCGTACCGATAAAGATGGATAACGGTCTGAACATTCGTGGAGCACCGTAACTAAGCAGCTAAAAGTAAAAAACCGATGCCCGAATGGCATCGGTTGTGCGGGTCAGGCTTCGACCAGACGGCCTTCTTCAAGACGCCACACGCGGTCCATTTGCCGGGCGAGCGTCATGTCATGGGTCACCACCAGAAAGGCGGTGCGCGACGACGTGCTCAGCTCGAGCATCAGGTCCTGAATCCCTTGCGCCGTGTGAGAGTCAAGGTTGCCGGTGGGCTCGTCGAGCATGACCAGACCCGGCTGGTTGACCAGCGCGCGGGCAATCGCCACCCGTTGACGTTCGCCGCCGGACAGCTCCGACGGCTTGTGCGCCAGTCGATGCTTGAGCCCTACCCGCTCCAGCAGCGCGGTTGCACGCTGACGGGCTGCCGGAATCGGCGTCTTGCCGATCAGCAATGGCATGCAGACGTTTTCCAGCGCGGTGAACTCGGGCAGCAAGTGGTGGAACTGATAGACGAAGCCAAGGGCACGGTTGCGCAGCAGCCCGCGGGCCTTCTCGTTGAGCGCCGAAAGCTCTTCGCCCGCCAGCCAGACACTGCCTTCGGTGGGCGTGTCGAGGCCGCCAAGCAGGTTGAGCAAGGTACTTTTGCCCGACCCCGAGCTGCCGACGATCGCTACGCGTTCGCCCGGGTGCAACTCCAGTTGCAGGCCCGACAGGACGACCACGGATTCCGGACCTTCCTCGTAGGATTTGCCCAGGTTGCGGCAGCTCAGTACAGCTTTATCACTCATGCCCGACTCACTCATAACGTAGCGCCTCCGCCGGCTGGGTGCGCGCAGCACGCCAGGCTGGATACAGGGTGGCGAGAAAACTCAGGACCAGCGCCGCGCCACATACGAGCAGCACGTCCTGGGCCATCAATTGCGAAGGCAGATAGTCGATGAAGTAGACATCCGCGTTGAGAAACTTGTGACCGATCAGACCTTCCAGCGCCGAAATCGCCGAACTGACGTTGAGTGCCGCAAGAATGCCGACACCGGCGCCGATCAACGTTCCGACCACACCGATGACCGTGCCCTGGACCATGAAGATCGCCATGATCTGGCCCGGGGTCGCGCCCAGGGTACGCAGAATGGCGATGTCACCGCGCTTGTCGTTGACCACCATCACCAGCGTGGAAATGATGTTGAACGCCGCGACCGCCACGATCAGCAACAGCAACAGACCGATGATGGATTTCTCCATGCCGATCGCCTGATACAGGTTTCCGTGGGTGCGGGTCCAGTCGCGGGAGTAATACTGGTGCTCGCCGAGGTTCTGGGCGATGTCGTACGCCGTGCGCGGCGCCTTGAACAGATCGGTGAATTTCAGACGCAAGCCCTGCACCTGATCCGGCTTCCAGCGGTGCAGCCGCGCCAGGTCCTGCAGATTGGTGACGCCCAGGTAGCCGTCCAGCTCGCCAGCGCCGACATGAAAGATGCCGACCACGGTAAAGCGCTTCATGCGCGGGAACATGCCGGCAGGGGTCACGGTGACTTCGGGGGACACGAACGTGACTTTGTCGCCCATGCCGACACCGAGCTTGGTCGCGGCCTTGTCACCGATCACCACGCCAAAGCCGCCCGCGACCAGGTCGTCAAGGCTGCCCTGCTTCATGAAACCGTCGATGATCGACACCTTGCGCTCCTGCGCCGGGTCGATGGCATTGAGCAGGATCTTCTGCACATTGCCGTTGTTGGTCAGCAGGCCTTGCATCTGAGTGAACGGCGCAACGGCCTCGACCTGTTTGTTCTGTTTGACCCGGGAGGCCAGGGCCTGCCAGTCATTGATCGGCTCTCCGGACTCGATAGTAGCGTGGGGCACCATGCCCAGCACGCGGGTGCGCATCTCGTGGTCGAAGCCGTTCATGACCGAGAGCACGACGATCATCACGACCACGCCCAGGGCGAGGCCGATCATCGACGTCAGGGAAATGAAGGAGACAAAGTGATTACGGCGCTTTGCACGGGTGTAGCGCGTGCCGATGAATACAAAAAGAGGTCTGAACATTTAGGGGCTTGTTCGGAGGAATGGGAACGTCCTTGTGGCGGGCCTGGGCAAGCGGCTTTACACTCGGATCACCACCGGATCACGCTCGAAAAGCTGAGCTATGATTTTGAGCAATCACTCTGACAACCGCCGCTACCATGGGTTCGCCATGCCGACACTAGATGAAGAAGAACGCCGCGAATACTACCGTATCGAGGACAGCGTCGCACTGGAAATTAACCGCATCGCCGAGCCTGGCACGGGAGAGGAACCTGGCCATCACGACACGTCCACCCTCTTCGATCTGCTGAGCGAATTGCACGTCGCCGAGTTCGAATCCCAGCACTTGCTGCGCCAGCTGGATGATCGAGACCGCACTACCAACAGCTTCCTTCGAGCGATGAGCAAGCGCATCGATCTGCTCGGCCAAGTGGTGGCGCACACCGCACTGGGCAAGCTGGGCGCGCCGCAGCGCGTGATCATGTCCGAGGGTGGCCTGCAATTCGAAACCCCTCAGCCCTTCCAGCCCGGCACCCTGTTGTCGGTGAAAATGGTGCTGATGCCCCAGGCGTCGGGGATGATGCTGCGAGCCCGGGTGACGCAGTGCCATGCGTTGACCATCGGCGATTTTGACGTCGGCGCGGAGTGGATCGACCTCACTGACGCCCAGCGCCAATTGCTCGCCCGACACATCCTGCAACGTCAAGCCGCGCAGCGACGGCTGGCCCGTGAGCAGGCAGACCCCGACACCAAGCCAACCTGACCCCGGCACCCCTTATTTCAGCCCGACCTATTCCAGCGCCATGCGTACCAAGGAGTGATTGTGACCATTATTTACGGCCACCGCGGCGCCAAGGGCGAAGCACCGGAAAACACCCTGACCAGCTTTCAGGAATGCCTCAAACACGGCGTCAAACGCTGCGAACTGGATCTGCACCTGTCCCGCGATGGCGTGCTGATGGTGATCCATGACCCGACCCTCAAGCGCACCACCGACCGCCGCGGCAAGGTCGTCGAGCACGACGCCGCCGATCTCATGACCTACGACGCGCGCAAGGGCGGCCCCGGCTGGGTGCAGCCCTGCCCCATTCCCCGCCTGGAAGAACTGTTCGAGAAATGCGCCTTCGATCACTGGCAGCTTGAGGTCAAAAGCGCGTCACGCACCCGCGCGGCAACCACCGTGCTGGCCATTCGTGAAATGGCTCAGCGCCACGGACTGCTGGATAAAGTGACAATCACGTCGAGTTCCCGGGAAGTACTGCGCGCGGCGCTGGAGCTGACACCGGATATTTCGCGCGGGCTGGTGGCGGAATACGCCTGGCTTGACCCGCTGAAAGTGGCTCAAGGGTATGGATGCGAGATCCTCGCGCTGAACTGGACGCTGTGCACGCCCGAGCGCTTGAAGAAAGCCCAGAACCAAGGGCTGCATGTGTCGGTGTGGACAGTCAACGAGCCCGCGCTCATGCGCAGACTCGCCGACTTCGGCGTTGACAGCCTGATTACAGACTTTCCCGGTTTGGCCAGCGCCACCCTTGGGAAGTACTGAAATCGGTCTCCCCGGCCGGCTCAGGCCACCGGCCGGAGCCGCTCAAAAAAGCCGGTTCAGGCCGTCATATGCCGCTACCCGATAGGCCTCGGCCATGGTCGGGTAGTTAAACGTGGTGTTGACGAAGTACTTGATCGTGTTCGCCTCGCCGGGCTGGTTCATGATCGCCTGACCGATGTGCACGATCTCCGATGCCTGGTCGCCGAAGCAGTGCACGCCGAGGATCTGCAGCGTTTCGCGGTGAAACAGGATTTTCAGCATGCCAACCGGCTCGTGGGAAATCTGCGCGCGAGCCATGCTCTTGAAAAACGCCTTGCCCACTTCGTACGGGACTTTGGCCACGGTCAGGTCATGCTCGTTCTGACCGATGGAACTGATCTCGGGGATGGTGTAGATCCCGGTCGGCACGTCGTTGACGAAGCGCCACGCGCCGTTGTCGACCGCACTGCCCGACGCCGAACGACCCTGGTCATAGGCCGCGCTGGCCAGACTCGGCCAGCCGATCACGTCGCCAGCGCCATAAATGTTCGGCTGGCTGGTGCGATAGGCTTCGTCGACATCGATCTGCCCGCGACCGTTGGCCTTGATGCCGACGTTTTCCAGACCCAGCTTGTCGGTGTTGCCGGTACGGCCGTTACACCACAGCAAGGCGTCGGCCTTGACCTTTTTGCCGGACTTGAGGTGAAGGATCACCCCGTTGTCCAGCCCTTCAACGCGCTCGTATTCCTCGTTGTGGCGCACCATCACGTTGTTGTTGCTGAAGTGATAGCTCAGGCCTTGGGAGATTTCCGAGTCAAGGAAGCTCAGCAACTGGTCACGGTTGTCGATCAGTTCGATTTCTACACCGAGACCGCTGAAGATCGACGCGTATTCGCAACCAATAACCCCCGCGCCGTAGATGATCAATTTGCGCGGGGTGTGACCCAGACTGAGGATGGTGTCGCTGTCGTAGATGCGCTTGTGGGAGAAGTCGATATCGGCTGGGCGATAAGGCCGCGAGCCGGTGGCGATGATGATCTGGTTGGCGACCAGTTTTTCCACGACGCCGGTGTTGCATACCACGTCGATGCTGCGCTCGTCGGCGAAGCTGCCGGTGCCGAAGAACACGTCGACACGGTTGCGGGCGTAATAAGCGGTGCGTGATGCGACTTGCTTGTTGATGACCCTCTCGGCGTTCTTCAGGACGTCCGGGAAGGAAAACCAGCGTGGCTCACCGATGGCGCGGAACATCGGGTTGGTGTTGAACTGGATGATCTGTTTAACCGAGTGACGCAGGGCCTTCGACGGGATCGTGCCTAGGTGGGTGCAGTTGCCGCCGACCTGCCGACGGCTATCGACCATTGCCACCTTGCGCCCGGCCTTGGCGGCGTTCATCGCCGCACCTTCACCCGCCGGGCCCGAACCCAACACCACCACGTCATAGTTGTAGACAGCCATGCGTACTCCTCAGAACTGGCCGAGGCACCACTCTGGCGCCTCCGGCTGAATCATGCCGCCCGGGCGGCATGAAGGATCGAAACTCGCGGCGCAGTCTAGTCTCACCGAGGGCAAACGACCATTAACCCTTGGTCGCGTCCCTCGGCAGACCTCTCTGCGATGCTGCAGGTCGAGTGCTGGAAACCTCACTCGACTGCAGAATTGCTGCGGATGATAAATCCCTTGCGTGACGATTCCTAAAAAAATCGCACGCCCAGGCATCTGTCCCTACGGCGGCTCGAGGAATTCACTCGGCCAGATGCAGAAACAGACGTTGCGCCAGTTCCTTGCCGATGGCGCTGCGATAAATGCTCACCACTTCCTTGTTGTCCTTGGCCGCCTTGAGCATCGCCCTGTAACCCATCAGCCGCTGGTCCGGCAGTTTAAGGTGGGCGGCGGTGAAGGCATCCGAGGCCGCGTCCTCGTTGGCGTAGTGAAAATGCGCCCACCACAGCAGGTGGTCATCCTTGTCTCGGATCGCATATTCCTGCACGAAATCGTTGCGACGACTGCCCGACATGTTTTTTCGGCCGTCGACACGGGCAATGCGCACCTCATGTTGTCGATCCAGATAACTGACGCGACTGGCCGTCGGCGGCTGGCGCTTTATCATCTCGATACGCAGCTGACGTCCCTGCTCGCGAAATCGCTGTTCGGCGACACGCATTTCGTCCAGCAGGGGCTGTACTGATTCACCCTTGCCGTCTACCGCATGGGGATTTTCAAGATGAATCTGCAGCTTCTCCGCCAGCTCACCTAATTTGTCGGCCTTTTGCACCAGGATGTCTTCCATGTCCTCGGGCTCATTGGCACGGCGAGACTGGCGCACCGCGCTGGCAATCTCGGGCTCCACCCGATCCAGCAGGGCGCGGCCGCGACGCGTGAGTTCTGCCAGTGGGACGATGCTGTCGCGATTGACCGGCTTGCGTGGCTGTTCCTCGATTTCGACCCATTCCCCCTCCGCGTGCTGGAGGTACGCGCCGACCACCCGATCACCGGTGGCCGCCTTGACCTCAACGACCTCACCCAGTGAAGGCTCCTCGCCTTCACGCAGTCGGCCGATCAACGTGCGGTGCCCTCGGGTTTTGATTACCCGCTTGCGTGTCTGCTTGAGCCTCGGGACATATTCCGCAGGCGTCTCGGCGGGCTCCTCGCTCTCGCGGATCAGGTCCGAAAGCCGGTGCTCGGCGCGATCGGAAATCGCTGACAGATCCTCGAAAAATCGGTGAAAGTGCGGCGTATTGACCACCTCAGGCTCACTCTCGAACGCGGCCAGGGCGACAATCGAGGCCCGGTCATACTGCCTCAGCGAGCTTTCGAGCACATCGATCTGTTCGGCAATGGTGTAATCGTGCGGTTTTTCCAATTCCGCCTGAGACGTCAGCGCGGCATGCAGAGGGTCATCATTGAGCAGACGCTTCAGCGTCACCGCTTTGCGGGTATCCAGAATGCTCTCGGCACTTAAACACAATTCCAGGGACGACCACATTCGACTGGCGCGCCAATCGACCAGGGAGTACATCCGGCTCTTGTAAAACTCCAGCGCTTCCGTGCGCCAGTAGGCCTCACCGACTTTCGGCACGTCCCGCAGCCTCTGCCACAGCCCCTCCCTGATCAGGGCCCATTGCACCCCGCTCTCTTGCAACACCAGTGACTTCTCGAAAACCCCCAGATAGATCCCGACATTCTCGGCGGCGATCGCCCCGGACAACGCACGCATTCGGGCTGCCTCTTCTCTGGCCACAATCAGCATGTCGCGCAGCAGCACGCCCTCCAGCAGGCAGATCCGCCGGGCGATGCCTTGCAGGTCCCTGGCATAGGTTTTGTCAGGGGTGCGGTCGGCAGGACGTAGCGACTGGTCGAGTTCGTTCCTGCGGTCAATGATTTCCATCACCGCGCGGATATCTGTTTCAAGCAGCGCAATGACCTCATGGTGCCGTTCGAGCGGCATGGCATCGATACGGTTGTCGTTTTCCACTATCCGGATGTACAGATCGTTCTGGCGCTTGAGCAGCTCGGACTTCTCGGCGTTGACGCGTTTAAGCCGGGCAGCATTTTCCAGGGCCAGTTGCCGGGCGCTGCGCTTGGGGCCTCCGCCTCGCAGCCGCAGACCGAGGTCCAGACGCCAGACCTCACCCTCGCGCGTCAGCCAGGGCCCGGTGCGATCGAGGTTGTGGGGATGAACAATCTGCACGTCACCCTCGCCGACACGAACCATGAATACGGCGTTGTCGACGCGCGCATACCAGGCGCCGTCCCGCTCGTACAGACCTTGCGTGCCGGAGGCGTTCGAAGGCTCAGACAGCTCGGGCGGCGGGAGGATTTCGAACGACCGTAACGCGAGGGTCTGCCGGGTGGTCAGGTTCAGATCGGCTCGCGACCACGTGAAGTCCAGCCGGCTCCTCAGGCTGGTCGGCATGACAACGGGATCAGGCGCAGGGACTGGAATGATAGGGGTGGAAGGGATCGAGGGCGTCGATGCCCCCGTGAGTAGATTCGCCAGACTGGGGCGCACGGACTGGGCAGCGTGCTGGCGACCGGATCGGGCACCCTCGCCCAGCGAGCTGTGCAACAACAGCATCGCCACGGTCAGCAGCATATTGCCCATGGATTCAGTGCGTTCCCGTGCACCGCCGGTGCCGTCTGCAGCCAGCGCTCCTTGGACTTCGCTCAGGAATTGCACCAGCCACAGCCCGTGGCCGACCGGGCCCGAAATGAAAGGCATGACCGACTCCAGCGCCAGCCAGCCGCCGCGTTTGAGCAATGCCCAGCGGCTTTCGGCGTTGGAGGTGGACTGCCTCTCCGCCAGCTGGATCAGCGCGGACGCGTTGGCCCTGAACAGCGCAATCAGTGGATCACCCACTGCTTCATCGACCGCCAGCTGCGCAGGCGACGGGATTTCGAGGGGCGCGAAGTCAGAACCCTGGCCGAAGCGCACGACATGGGGCTGATCAAACCCGCCATTGGCATACACCTGGCGTGCATGGTCGGCCATCCAGATCAGCACTTCCTCCTGAAGCTCACCGGGTTCGACGATGGCCGCGCGCAGGGCTGCCCAGGATTCAAATTCGACCAGCGACTGAAGGGAAAACGGTCGGTACAGCACCACCGGCCCCCTGGAGGTATCGCGATCACTGATCACAAACATATTGGTGACTTCATCCGCCTGCGCCCCAACCGTGGCCCGGAAGGCCAGCGGACGAAGGGTCGTGTTGCGCAGCGCTGAAGGGCGCCGCTCCGGCGGCTGAACAAGGGCGGCAACACGCTGATAGGCGCTGTCACAAAAATGCCCCTCGCTACGCATTTTCAGCACCAGCGCCTGCAGTGGCAGTTGAGCGCGAAGCTGGTCGATGTACGCCGCCTGACGCTTGGCTGACTCTGCGGGGTCAGTCAGTAGCGCCCGTTTCAGCAGCGCCGGGTAGTGGCGCCCGATGTCCACCTGACACACCAGCAGCCGCAGGTAATCGGCGCTGAACCAGGCCGGCGCCGGGGTGCCGTCCCTGTGCACGATGTGCAGCGCACCGGAAGGCTCGCCGGACAGGTTTTCCAGGGCGAACTCGGCGAGGCTCATGCGTATCGGTTCGACCAGGCCCGAGGCGAACACCTGACCACCGCCGGGAATCGCGGCGGCGACCACTTTACGGATAACGACGTCCAGATCGGCGATCAGCAGATCCGCCGCCTCCGGGTGATCGGCGAGCATTTCGCGCTGCAGTTGCTGACTGGCGTAATCCAGCAACGGCGGAATGTCCTCGCTGAACGTGCTCTCCGCGCCCGCTGGAGCGCTCGCCAACGCAATCATTCGACGACTGAAATCCATGCGGTCGGCGACGCTGGCCTTGCGCAACCAGTCTGGAAGCATTTCGGGGCTTTCCAGGCCCGGAACGACGGGGAGCAAAAAAGGCGTGATGTCGGTAGCGGCGGCCATACGGCGATCGAGCTCGGCAAAATCCTCAGCGTCGGCGTGGTCCAGTCGAGCAACCTGCTGCAGCTGGAGGGCCAGCATCGACTGGGCCAGCGCATTGAACAGGTCACCCTCAACCTCGCGCAGCGTCCAGGCCTCGGCTTGGGTGGCTGATGGAGACGTACCGAGGCTGGCCATCAGATCAGCCAGCGAACCATGCCTGACGATGACACCCGGCGACTGCCAAGTGAAAAACATCTCCTTGCCGCCCCAGACACCGGTCGCCGCCAGCACGGGCAGCACTGACACCGGGTTTGAAGCGTCCACCGCCTGAGGGATGCAGGCGCGAATGACAGGGTCCGGATGGGCCCCGTCGATACTCAGCATGAAATTGCGCTGGGTCTGGTCGGAAAAGGACGCGATGGGACGCAGAAAGTCGTCCTCGTCAGCCTGCAAACCCGGTATGTCGTCCAGCGCCTTCAGATAGCCCTTCTTCAATGCATCGGCAAGCTGTGCCCATGGGGTTTGTCCCTCTGCCGCCGGCGTTCCCCAGAAATCCACCAGCGTCTGCCGAAACTGCTCGTTCAGCTCCAGAGCAACCGTATCCACCAGAATGTTCAGCTGATCAAAATCGATCGGCGTCGGGGTCGAACCTTGAGTGGCGGGATCGATGACCAGTGTGTTGACCCCGGAACGCCAGCGTGGCGTCTTGCCCGTCAGGAATGCCTGTTGCAGATTTCTGAACAGCGTTTCCGCGCGCTGACTGCCGTCAGAGGCGGCTCGGGTGATGACGCAAATCTCGGGATCGATTTCAACGTTCGGGAATTGTTGCTGCAGTGCGGAACGCAGCTGCTTGATCGCGACGTCATGCAGCGTAGGTCGCAGGGAAACCCCAGCGATCAGATGAAGGGTTGAGCTCATTGGCCAGTTAACTCGTGCAATGGATTGAGGATCGCTCAGGGGCCTGTCAGGCACTGAGAGAATTTGCGAGGAGTTAAACCGGGAATAAGCCCATCGATGGGATACATAAATATTGTTTTCACACGGGCTCAGCGGGAGGTCCGTGGTCGATGGGCGGGGCGTTCTGATTGCCAACCGCCAGCTTTACACATATCGTTACAAATCTGCGGCACGCGAGGCCAGGCTCGGGCGCCGCAGCAGAGGACGCATAAATACAACGGATCCCCCCAGCTAGACAGCTTAAGTGAGTAATTCCAGATGGCCTCGACCCCAGGCAAAGGCAAGGCGATATTTCGCGTTGTCAGCGGCAACTTCCTTGAAATGTTTGACTTCATGGTCTATGGCTTCTACGCCACGGCTATCGCCAAAACCTTCTTCCCCGCTGACAGTGAATTCGCATCGCTGATGCTGTCGCTGGCCACTTTCGGCGCCGGCTTCCTCATGCGCCCGCTGGGTGCCATCTTCCTCGGTGCATACATCGACCACCACGGCCGGAAAAAAGGCCTGGTGATTACCTTGGCGATGATGGCCATGGGTACGGTATTGATCGCATGCGTGCCGGGCTACGCGACCTTGGGCGTCGCCGCGCCGCTGCTGGTGCTGATCGGGCGTCTGCTGCAAGGCTTCTCGGCCGGGGTTGAGCTGGGCGGTGTGTCGGTGTACCTGGCGGAGATTTCCACGCCGGGCCGCAAGGGCTTCTTCGTTAGCTGGCAGTCGGCTAGCCAACAGGCGGCAGTGGTTTTCGCCGGTCTTTTGGGTGTTGGCCTGAACCACTGGCTGAGCCCGGAAGACATGGGTCAATGGGGCTGGCGTGTGCCGTTCCTGATCGGCTGCCTGATCGTTCCGGCGATCTTCGTGATTCGCCGTTCGCTGGAAGAAACCCCCGAGTTCGAAGCTCGTGCCCAACACCACCGCCCAAGCCTGGGCGAAGTGGTCAAGTCGATCGGTCAGAACTTCGGTCTGGTCATCGCCGGCATGGCGCTGGTGGTCATGACCACCGTGTCGTTTTACCTGATTACCGCTTACACCCCGACGTTCGGCAAAAACGAGCTGCACCTGTCTGATCTGGACAGCCTGCTGGTAACGGTCTGCGTGGGTATTTCCAACTTCATCTGGCTGCCGGTGATGGGCGCACTGTCGGACCGGATCGGCCGCAAGCCTCTGCTGCTGGCGGCGACCATTCTGGCGATCATCACGGCGTACCCTGCCCTGTCCTGGCTGACCGCCAACCCGAGCTTCGGCAACCTGCTGATGGTCGAGCTGTGGCTGTCCTTCCTGTACGGCTCGTACAACGGCGCGATGGTGGTTTCCCTGACCGAAATCATGCCGGTCGAAGTGCGTACCACCGGCTTCTCCCTGGCTTACAGCCTGGCGACCGCGACGTTCGGCGGTTTCACGCCGGCGGCCTGTACCTACCTGATTCACGTGCTGGACAACAAAGCCGCACCGGGCATCTGGCTAAGTGGCGCGGCAGTGCTGGGCCTGATCGCCACGCTGGTGCTGTTCCGCAAGGGTCAGACGCGGATTCAAGGCGTGACAGCGGTCGGCTGATCGTCGAGGGCTATAAGCGACAAGCGGCAAGCTTCAAGCAGCAAGTAAAAACAAAAACGCCCCGAACCAGTCAGGGCGTTTTTTAACTTCGCAGTTCAGCTTGCAGCTTGAGGCTTACCGCTTACCGCTGTTTTCAACCTACTTCGGGAAAGCCGGCGGATTGACCCCGGTCATTTCTTCCATCACGCGGACCACCTGGCAGCTGTAGCCAAACTCGTTGTCGTACCAGACGTACAGCACAACGCGGTTATCCATGGCGATAGTCGCTTCAGCATCGACGACGCCGGCGTAACGCGAGCCGACGAAGTCGGTGGAGACCACTTCCAGGGAGTTCACGAAGTCGATCTGTTTGTGCAGATCGGAATACAGCGCGGTGTGGCGCAGGTACTCGTTCATCTCTTCGCGGGTGGTGGCCGTCCCCAGGTTCAGGTTGAGGATGGCCATCGAGACGTTTGGCGTTGGAACGCGGATCGCGTTGCCGGTCAACTTGCCAGCCAGCTCCGGCAGCGCCTTCGCTGCGGCGGTCGCCGCGCCGGTTTCGGTGATAACCATGTTCAGCGCGGCGCTGCGGCCACGGCGATCGCCCTTGTGGAAGTTGTCGATCAGGTTCTGGTCGTTGGTGTACGAGTGAACCGTTTCCACGTGACCGTTGACGATGCCGAACTTGTCGTTGACTGCCTTGAGCACCGGCACGATGGCGTTGGTGGTGCAGGATGCCGCGGAGATGATCTTGTCATCGGCGGTGATTTGCTGGTGGTTGATGCCGTGCACGATGTTCTTCAGCTTGCCCTTGCCCGGTGCGGTCAGGACCACGCGATCGATACCCGGGCATTGCAGGTGCTGGCCCAGGCCGTCGGCGTCACGCCATACGCCGGTGTTGTCAACCAGCAGCGCGTCCTTGATACCGTATTGGGTGTAATCCACCTCGGCCGGGTTCTTGGCGTAGATCACCTGAATCAGGTTGCCGTTGGCGCAGATGGTGTTGTTGGCTTCATCGATGGTGATGGTGCCGTCGAAAGGACCGTGGACCGAGTCACGGCGCAGCAGGCTTGCGCGCTTGACCAGATCGTTTTCAGCGCCCTTGCGGACCACGATGGCGCGCAGACGCAGGCCGTCGCCGCCACCGGTTTTTTCGATCAGGATGCGTGCCAGCAGACGACCGATGCGACCGAAGCCGTACAGCACGACGTCAGTGCCTTTGCGCTCGCCGGAGTTCTGCTGACCGATGATTTCGGCCATTTCTTCGCGGACGAACTCTTCAGGGGTGCGGCCATTGGCCTCGGCCTTGTACTTGACCGCCAGCTTGCCCAGGTCCACCGAAGCGGCGCCCAGTTTGAGCTCGCTCATGGCTTTGACGAGGGGGAATGTCTCGTGTACGGACAACTCGCTGGCGTCGGCCTGGCGGTGACGCGCAAAGCGGTGTGCTTTGAGAATCGCGATGACTGAACGGTTGATCAGGCTGCGGCCATAGATCGAACTCACCACATTATTATTGCGGTAGAGCTGACCGATAAGCGGGATCATCGCCTCGGCGAGGGCTTCACGATCGATCCATTCACCAAGACACTGGTCGGGCTTCTGAGTCACGGGAACCTTCCACATGTAGGGGCTGAAAAAAGGGACTACATTATGCACAGGCCTTTGTTTATGAGCAATCCAGACTTTCCACGACCTGGAGCACTACATAATTGCGAGCGCACAAAACTGACAGCGTCTCTGCGGATTAGTTACACTCCCCGGCTTTGCCGCAACGCCTGGAGCTTTAACTTCCGTGCCCGTTCTGCGCCTACCGATTCTGCCTGCTGCAGCAGGCAAACAACATTGGGGTAACCTCCCCGGTGCCGCCCTGAGTCTCGCCATTGCCGAGGCTGCCAGCGCCGCGAAACGCTTCACTCTGCTGCTCACCGCAGACAGCCAGAGCGCCGAGCGCCTGGAACAGGAACTGAAGTTTTTCGCCCCCGAGCTCCCGGTGCTGCATTTCCCCGATTGGGAAACCCTGCCCTACGACCTGTTTTCGCCCCATCAGGACATCATCTCCCAGCGCATCGCCAGCCTTTACCGGCTGCCGGAGCTGGTGCACGGCGTGGTGGTGGTGCCGATCACTACCGCCCTGCACCGTCTGGCGCCGACCAGTTTCCTGCTGGGCAGCAGCCTGGTCCTCGACGTGGGCCAGAAGCTCGACGTCGACGCCATGCGCACCCGCCTTGAAGCCAGCGGTTATCGTTACGTTGACACGGTGTACGAGCACGGTGAGTTCACCGTCCGTGGCGCGCTGATCGACCTGTTTCCGATGGGCAGCAAATTGCCTTACCGCATCGACCTGTTCGATGACGAGATCGAAACCCTGCGCACCTTCGAGCCAGAAACCCAGCGCTCCATCGACAAGGTCGATTCGGTGCGTCTGTTACCGGCGAAGGAATTCCCGCTGCAGAAGGAAGCGGTGACACGCTTCAAGGCGCGCTTCCGCGAACGCTTTGACGTGGACTTCCGGCGCAGCCCGATCTTCCAGGACTTGAACAGTGGCATCACGCCCGCGGGTATCGAGTACTACATCCCGTTGTTCTTCGAAGAAACCTCGACGCTGTTCGACTACCTGCCCCAGGACACCCAGGTGTTCTCGATGCCAGGGATCGAAGCGGCGGCCGAGACCTTCTGGAAGGACGTGCGCAACCGCTATGAAGAACGCCGGGTCGATCCCGAGCGGCCGTTGCTGCCGCCGGCCGAGCTGTTCCTGCCGGTAGACGATTGCTTTGCCCGCCTGAAAAACTGGCCCCGTGTGGTCGCGAGCCAGGACGACGTCGAAAGCGGTGTCGGTCGCGAGCGTTTTCCGGCGCAGGTCCTGCCGGATCTGGCCATCGAAGCCAAAGCAAATCAACCGCTGGCGGCGCTGTCGAAGTTCCTCGGCGAGTTCCCGGGACGCGTGCTGTTTACTGCCGAATCCGCCGGTCGCCGTGAAGTGTTGCTGGAGCTGCTCGAACGCCTGAAGCTGCGCCCGAAAACCCTGGACAGCTGGCAGGAGTTCGTCGACAGCAAGGAGCGTCTGGCGATCACCATCGCCCCGTTGGACGAAGGCCTGGTGCTGGAAGAGCCGGCGCTGGCGCTGGTGGCGGAAAGCCCGTTGTTCGGCCAGCGGGTGATGCAGCGTCGTCGTCGCGACAAGCGCGCCGACAGTCACGCCAGCGATGCCGTGATCAAGAACCTGGCCGAGCTGCGTGAAGGCGCCCCGGTGGTGCACATCGACCACGGGGTCGGCCGTTACCTGGGGCTGGCAACGCTGGAGGTAGAGAACCAGGTCGCCGAGTTCCTCATGCTGGCCTACGCCGAGGAAGCCAAGCTGTACGTGCCGGTGGCCAACCTGCACCTGATCGCTCGCTACACCGGCAGCGATGACGAGCTTGCGCCCCTGCACCGTCTGGGTTCCGAAGCCTGGCAGAAAGCCAAGCGCAAGGCCGCCGAACAGGTGCGCGATGTGGCCGCCGAGCTGCTCGACATCTATGCCCGCCGCGCAGCGCGCGAAGGGTATGCCTTCGCCGATCCGAAGCTTGACTACGACACCTTCAGCGCCGGCTTCCCGTTCGAAGAAACCCCGGATCAGCAGACCACCATCGAGGCCGTGCGCGCTGACATGCTCGCGCCCAAGCCCATGGACCGTCTGGTCTGCGGCGACGTCGGTTTCGGCAAGACCGAAGTGGCCATGCGCGCGGCGTTCATCGCCGTGCACGGCGGCCGCCAGGTGGCGATTCTGGTGCCGACCACCCTTCTCGCTCAGCAGCACTACAACAGTTTCCGCGACCGCTTCGCTGACTGGCCGGTGACGGTCGAAGTCATGAGCCGCTTCAAATCGGCGAAAGAAATCAATGCGGCCGTGGCCGATCTGGCTGAGGGCAAGATTGACATCGTCATCGGCACCCACAAGTTGCTGCAGGACGACGTCAAGATCAAAAACCTGGGGCTGGTGATCATCGACGAAGAGCACCGCTTCGGTGTGCGTCAGAAGGAACAGCTCAAGGCCCTGCGCAGCGAGGTCGACATTCTGACCCTCACCGCGACGCCGATCCCGCGCACTCTGAATATGGCCGTGGCCGGCATGCGTGACCTGTCGATCATCGCCACCCCGCCGGCGCGTCGTCTGTCGGTGCGCACCTTCGTCATGGAGCAGAACAAGCCGACCGTCAAAGAGGCGTTGCTGCGTGAGTTGCTGCGCGGCGGTCAGGTGTACTACCTGCACAACGACGTAAAGACCATCGAAAAATGCGCGGCGGACCTGGCCGAACTGGTGCCGGAAGCGCGCATTGGCATCGGCCACGGGCAGATGCACGAGCGCGATCTCGAACAGGTGATGAGCGACTTCTACCACAAGCGTTTCAACGTGCTGATTGCTTCGACCATCATCGAGACCGGCATCGACGTGCCGAGCGCCAACACCATCATCATTGAGCGCGCCGACAAGTTCGGTCTGGCCCAGCTGCACCAGCTGCGCGGCCGGGTCGGGCGCAGTCACCACCAGGCGTACGCCTACCTGCTGACGCCGCCGCGCAAGCAGATCACCCCGGATGCCGAGAAGCGTCTGGAGGCGATCGCCAACACCCAGGACCTCGGCGCAGGCTTCGTGCTCGCCACCAACGACCTGGAAATCCGGGGCGCCGGCGAGCTGCTCGGCGACGGCCAGAGCGGGCAGATTCAGGCGGTGGGTTTCACCCTGTACATGGAAATGCTCGAACGCGCGGTGAAGTCGATCCGCAAGGGCGAGCAGCCCAACCTCGACCAGCCGCTGGGTGGCGGTCCCGAGGTGAACCTACGGGTGCCGGGGCTGATTCCGGAAGCCTATCTGCCGGACGTGCACACGCGCCTGATTCTGTACAAGCGCATCGCTAACGCCGCCGACGAAGAGGGCCTCAAGGACCTGCAGGTCGAGATGATCGACCGCTTCGGTCTGTTGCCCGAGCCCACCAAGAATCTGGTGCGCCTGACGTCGCTGAAGCTCAAGGCCGAGCAACTGGGCATCAAGAAAGTCGACGCCGGGCCACAGGGTGGGCGCATCGAATTCGCGGCGGAAACCCCGGTCGACCCGCTGACACTGATCAAGCTGATCCAGAGCCAGCCCAAACGCTACAAGTTCGAAGGCGCCACGCTGTTCAAATTCATGGTGCCGATGGAGCGTCCCGAGGAACGCTTCGCCACGCTGGAGGCGCTGTTCGAACGCTTGACCCCACCGCCATCCAAAAAATCGGCTTAAGGATTCACCATGGGTTTGATCCGCTCCTTCACCCTGCTGCTGGTGCTGTTTGCCCCGGCGGCCTTCGCCGATGGCACCTATCAGGTGGAACTGATCCTGTTCCGCCAGAACGGCGAACCGGCGGCGACCAATCAACCCGCGCCGGAAGACTGGGCCGGCGGGGCGCAACCACTGGACGCGGACAGACAGACGCCCACAGCGCTCGACACGCTGGCGAACAAGCTGGAATCAAGCGACGGCTATAAAGTGCTGCTGCACACCGCCTGGCAACAGGACCTCAGCGCCACCCCGAGCAAGGTGGCGATCAGCGACGGTCAGGAACAGTTCGGCCACTTCCCCATTGAGGGCACCGTAAGCCTGGGTCTGGCGCGCTTTACCGACATCGATGCGAACTTCTGGGTCAACCAGTTGGACAGCCACGGCGTGCTGGTGACCAGCGAGCGCATGCGTCAGGCGACCCGGGTCAGAAACGGAGAACTCACCTATATGGACAACGGAAGCCTCGCCCTGCTGATCAAGGTTTCTCCTGTCCAGCCATCCCGTTGACGCAGGCCTAGACGTGGCGTCCAACCTGGAAAAAGCCCTCGCCCTGCCGTGGGAACCGCTGTTCAAAACCCAGGCGGTCGAGCGTGGCCTGGAGTACGCGCGGCAGAAGCGCGTCATCCTCGAACACCTGAGCGCAGACATCGTGCGCACGGTGTGCCGAGGTTCGAGCCTGGAGAACTACACCCAGACGCTGTTGTTCAAGGACCCGGAGCGCACGCGCAATTTCATCGTCGGGAAATGCACCTGCCCGGTCAGAAACAACTGCAAGCATTGTGCGGCGGCGCTGTTCTTTATGCAGGACCCGGAAAACAGCCCCGGGATTCTGGCAGCGGTCGACGGCGAATCGGTTGCGCGCAGGCCGAAAGTCGTCGAGCAAAAACCCAAGCTGCCCGAGCGTCTGGAAAAGAATATCAAGCCCGAGCCGCGGCTGATTCTCGCCAGCTTCGAGTACAGCGCCTACGAGCCGCGCAACGGCAAGATGCAGCGGCACATCCAGCACCGCGCCGCCCTGGCGTTTCGCTACCGCGAGTCCTATGTGTCCGGCGTGCCCGCCCCTGGTCGTGGCGGCGACATCCTCTGGCATCTGCCGGACGAAATTCTGCGCACGCGCCGCCATCCGGAGCGTGAGGGCGAATACCGCAAGCAGCTTCAGGAACTGGGCTTTCGCATCGCCACCCGGCAGAGCAAGGCGCTGCCGGACAGTGCCGGCGAAATGTTCGAGCTGCCCACCGACAAGGCCTGGCTGAGTTTCATTCTCGACGAGTTGCCCCGGCTGCGCGCCGAAGGCTGGCAGATCGAAATGAGCGAAGACTTCGGCTTCGACGTGACCCCGGTGGACGACTGGTACGCCGTGGTCGACGACGAGCCGGAGCGCGACTGGTTCGATCTGGAGCTGGGGATCATCGTCAACGGCGAGCGGCTGAGCCTGCTGCCGATCCTGATAAACCTGCTGCGCACCCACCCCGAGTTGATGACCGCCAGCGGCATTGCCAAGCGTCGGGACGACGAGCAGTTGCTGGTTCAGCTCAACCATTTCACCCAGCGTGGCGGCGTGCCGATTCAGGTGGCGCTGCCTTATGGCCGGCTGAAACCGGTGCTGGCGACCCTCGGCGATTTCTATTGGCGGGAGGACGGCAACAACGCCATTCGCCTGAGCACCGCCGACGCCACGCGGCTCCGGCAGCTGGATGACCTGCCGCTGGTGTGGCAAGGCGGCGACCGGCTGCGGCAGTTCTCCGAGCGACTGGTGAACATCAAGGATGTGCGCGGCGAGGTGCCGGAAGGCTTGAATGCGACGTTGCGGCCTTATCAGCTGGAGGGTCTGAGCTGGATGCAGGCACTGCGCGAGCTGGAAGTCGGCGGCGTGCTCGCCGATGACATGGGCCTGGGCAAGACTCTGCAAACCCTGGCGCACCTGCTGCTGGAGAAACAGGCCGGGCGACTGGACCGGCCGGCGCTGGTGGTGATGCCCACCAGCCTTATTCCCAACTGGATGGACGAGGCGAAGCACTTCACGCCGCAACTCAACGTGCTGGCGCTGTTCGGCACCCAGCGGCATCAGGATTTCAAGCATCTGCAGGAGTACGACCTGATCCTGACCACTTACGCGCTGCTGCCCCGCGACGTCGACGTGCTCAGCCAGCAACTGCTGCATGTGCTGGTGCTCGATGAAGCGCAATACATCAAGAACCCCAACAGCAAAGCGGCCCAGGCGGCGCGGCAGTTGAATGCGCGGCAGCGTCTGTGCCTGAGTGGCACGCCGCTGGAAAATCACCTAGGCGAGCTGTGGTCGCTGTTCCATTTCCTGATGCCCGGCTGGCTGGGGGATGCCAAGCAGTTCAACAGCAATTACCGCACGCCGATCGAGAAGCTGGGCAACGAGCAGCGCCTGGAGCACCTCAACGCGCGGATCAAGCCGTTCCTGCTGCGCCGGACCAAAGAGCAGGTGGCGACCGAATTGCCGCCGAAGACCGAGATCGTGCATTGGGTCGAGCTCAATGACACCCAGCGCGATGTGTACGAGACCATGCGTCTGGCGATGGACAAGAAAGTCCGCGACGAGATCACCCGTAAAGGCGTGGGGCGCAGTCAGATCATCATTCTTGAAGCGTTGCTCAAGCTGCGTCAGGTTTGCTGCGACTTGCGGCTGGTGAACAGTGCGCCGGTCAATCCGCGGCAGTCCAGTTCGGGCAAGCTCGATAGCCTGATGGAGATGCTGGAGGAGTTGTTTGCGGAGAACCGCAAGATTCTGTTGTTTTCGCAGTTCACCTCGATGCTGGAGTTGATCGAGGCGGAGTTAAAGCAACGCGGGATCGCGTATTCGCTATTGACCGGGAAGACCAGGGATCGGCGGGTGCCGGTGCAGGATTTCCAGAGCGGCAAGCATTCGATTTTTCTGATCAGTCTGAAGGCAGGCGGCACGGGGCTGAATCTGACGGCGGCTGATACGGTGATTCACTACGATCCGTGGTGGAACCCTGCGGCGGAGAATCAGGCGACGGATCGGGCGTATCGGATTGGTCAGGATAAGCCGGTGTTCGTGTACAAGATGATTGCGCGGGGGACGGTGGAGGAGAAGATTCAGCATTTGCAGCAGGAGAAGGCGGCGCTGGCGGCCGGTGTGCTGGATGGGCGCAAGGCCGGGGACTGGAAGTTGCAGGATGAGGATATTGCGGCGTTGTTTGCGCCGTTGCCGGTGGTGGCGAAGAAGCTCAAGCGCTAAGGCGGGTGTTTTTAGGATCAAGATCAACATCAAGATCCTTAAGATCACAAGCGTCTGCCTGGGGGCAGACTGTTTCGCCTTCGGCGAGTTACTTGGAAAAGCACCCCAAGTAACCAAGGGTGCTTGCTCCTGGTTGGGCCCCTCGTTCCTCGGGGTTCCTTCACTCCGGTCTCGCTCCGTGGGCCCGCCGCCATCCGCCATCCATGGCGGGGGGCGGCTCTCGCGGCATCCATGCCGCTCGGCCCACTCCGCGAGACCTACGTTCAGCCTGCACCAAAGTCGCGATTTGTGTCGTCTGGGCTATTTGCGTAAGAAGATCAAAAGCAGATCAACGGCTTCCCGGCTGAGGCCATTCCAACTGGCTGAACGCGTTGCTTTTAGTGGGACCGGCTTTAGCCGGGAAGAGGCCGGTGTGGGTGCTGGAAATGTTGCGGATGTACGGGGTCGGGGAAACCGGTGTCATCCCGCCGCCCGCACGTCTTCTTCCACCCATTTCACGTAACACACCACCACTGGCATCTCGTGTTCGGCGCAGAAGTCGATCCAGCGCAGTTGGTTGTCTTGCAGGCGGTCGCCGGGGCCTTTGACTTCGATCATTCGGTAGCGGCGTTGTTCGGGGTAGAACTGGATGAGGTCGGGCATGCCGGTGCGGTTGGCTTTGATGTCTTGCAGCAGGCGGCGGAACCAGCGTTTGAGGTGCTGCGCCGGGAGGCAATGCAGCGCCTGGTCCAGCAGTTCGGGGGTCAGGGTGCCCCAGAACACGAAGGGTGATTGCAGGCCAAACTTGCTGGCGTAGGTGTCGCGGATCACCGCTTCGTAGCGCTGGTCGTCGAGTTGCGCCAGGCATTCGTCGAACAGGGTTGCGCGGCGCTGGTAGAAGTCCGGGCTGTAGAGATCGCTGGGGGCGCTGTGGAACGGGTGGAAAAACGCTCCCGGCAGCGGCGCGAAGATTGCCCGCCAACAGAGCAGACCGAACAGCGAATTGACCAGCGCATTCTCGACGTAATGCACCTCGCTGCCCTCTTCCGCCAAGTGCTGCTGGATCAACCGTTCGACGCTGTGATCGGGCAGCGGCAGCACGCTCAGATCAAGCCGGCTGACCGTACGCTTCAATCTTTTCTGCACACTGCCTTCGCCCAGCTTGCGCTTGAGACGCGGCTGTATGCGCAGCAGGTGTTGGGTTTCTTCGTCGTTTTCCGGCGCCGATTGCGCTTGCAGCAGCAACGTCATTGCGTCGAGGAATTGCTCGCTACGTTCGAGCACGCGAATCCTGCGCACACGGGCGCCGGGGTAGCTGGACTGCGCGTAGACGCTCAATGCCAGCGGCCAGTTCTGTTCGCGTTCGGCCTGCTGACCGATCTTGAACAACAACTTGGCGCGACGCATGGCCAGCCAGGGGTTGTCGGTCTCGACGGCCAGCGCTTGAGGCGCCAGGTCGGCCAGTGCCATACCGTCGTCCAGCGCCTGTCGGCAGGTGTGCAGGTGCAGGCAGATGTCGATGTCGGCGCGTTGATTGATGCCGCGGGACTCGACGGAAAATTCGACTTTCTCGTAGCGATAGATGCCCAGGTCCGCGAGGACAAACTCCGACCATTCCTGATACAGATTGCCGAAGTACAGCAGGCGAAGCCGGTCGCACAGGGGCATGACCTGGAGGGCGAAGATCACTTCTTCGAAGCCGGCAAACCAGTGTTCCAGTCGTTGGGGAGCTTCGTAGATCGGCAACAGGCGCTGCAAGAGGTCGGATTTTTTCTCGGCGCTTTTGACGCCGTGGGCTTTGAAACACTCGCCCAGCTCATCTTTGCGCAGCAATGCGAACAGGGCTTGGAGGTCCAAATGGGGTTGGCCGTCGACCCAGCCTGTTTCCAGCAACGGCGCGGCGGCCAGTCGGACATCGCCGATTTCTGCGTAGTCCAGCTTGCTGGCGCGAAACAGCGTGCCTTTGCGCATGACCATGCGCACCAGCAACGCCTGTGCCGGTTGCGGCAGCAAGGCAAAATCGTCGATGAAACGCCGCTCGTCTTCATCGAGCAGGTCGTCGTAACGCTGGGCGATCCAGTTCAGCACCTGGCGGAAGTTTTCCAGGTAGTAAAACGGATTGTCGAGGGGAGAAAGGCTCACGGCGAGGTCACGTAAAGGCTGACGGAAGAGCGTCAGGATACTGGTTATCCGTACAGATTCCAGCCCTGCCTGCTGTAGGATGGCGCCCGCCCGATCAACGGCGCAGACCAAAGAGCCCTGTCCACCCGCTACACTCCCTCAACGTATTTTCAGGAGATCGCCATGCCTTCCGCCGGCAAACCCTTTGTTTATCTCGCGGGCTTCGACGTGTTTCGTGCTGATGCCATCGAGCACGGCCGCGCGTTGAAAGCGTTGTGCGATCAGCACGGTCTGGAGGGGTTGTACCCTTTCGATAACGACGTGCCCGAAGGGCTTACGCCTGAAGAAGCGGCCGCGGCCATTTGCAACGCCAATATCGCAATGATCAAACGCTGCGACGGGGTGCTGGCGAATCTAAACGCATTTCGTGGTGCCGAGCCGGATTCAGGCACCGCCTTCGAAGTGGGCATGGCCGTTGCGCTGGGCAAGCCGGTATGGGCGTATTTTGAAGCAGACGGGTCGCTGCGCGAACAGATCGAACATGACGCGGCGGGCTTCGATGCGCAGGGGTTTCAGGTGGAGGATTTCGGTCTGCCGCGCAACTTGATGCTGGCCTGCACCTGGGCCGGCAGTAGCGAGACGGCCGAAGAAGCGATTGAGTCGTTGGCTGCGCATCTCGCTGACTGAACCCAACCCCTGTAGGAGTGAGCTTGCTCGCGATGGCGTCGTATTTACCACTGAATATCCAGCGGATGTACTGGCCTCTTCGCGAGCAAGCTCGCTCCCACAAGGTTTGCATCTGCTGAGAGACCGCGGAGCGGTTCACGACTGGAGATATCCGACAATCGAGCCCCAACGCCCTCGCCTATTCCAGATTCGACGAACTAATGTCCAGCTTGTCAGTGTCCGCAAACTCGTCCAGGTCCAGTTCGCTTAAATCCAGCTCGCCCTCGGGATCGCGGTCTTCATCGGAATCGGCGTCGTTGAGGGGCGATTGATCACCGCCGAAATGATCGCCATCGTGTGCCAGATAGGCCATTGATTGGGTGTCTGGCTGGAGGGTCTGTACCTGCATCTGTACCTGCATCATTGAGGCTCCGAAAGTGAATGGCTCCACGCAGGCTAACCCAATCGGCGGGGTAAAAGCACAGCTCAGGACCAATTGAGGAAAGATCCGCCGTCATCGCGCAGCATCTGCACCATGGCGTGGGCGGCAGGCGACAGATAGCCCTCGCGGCGCAGCATCACGCAAATGGTCCGGGTCATGGTGGTCTGTTCCAGCGGCACCTCGCGCAGGTCCTGCATGTTCTTGCCGAACTCCAGCGTCTCCCGGGCGATGAAACTCAGCAGGCTGGTCTGCGCGATCAGCCGAGGCAGCAGGGAAATCGAGTTGGACTCGATCTGCACTTCCGGCAGCGGCAGGTCGTGGCGGGCGAAGGCGTCGTCGACCCAGATCCGCGACGACACCCCCGCAGGCGGCAACACCCAACGGTACCGACTCAAGTCGCGCATCTCGAATGGCGCAGTGAAGATCGGATGATTGCGGCTGGCGATCACGACCGCTTCGTCGGTGAGGATCGGGTAGTAGGTGAATTCCTCTTCGGCGCTGCGCTGGGCGCAGATGATCATGTCCAGGTGCCCGGAGCGCAGTTGCTCGCGGAGCATGTCGTCCTGGCCGATCACCAGCTTGAGCGTGACCTGCGGCGAGCGTTTGAGCAGCGCACTGGTCAGTTCCGGCAGCAGGTACTCGGCCATGGTCGCCGCACAGCCCAAACGGATATCCCCTACCGCGCCACTGGCAAAATCCCGCACCTCGCGCTGGGTCTGGGCGATGCTTTGCTGCAACACCTTGCCCCGCGCCTGCAGCAGTTCGCCCACGGGGGTGAGCTTGATTCTGCGGCCGTCGCGCTGGAACAGTTTGGTACCGAAAGATTCCTCCAGCCGCTGGATGCTTTTGGTCAAGGCCGGCTGGCTGCGATTGAGCTTTTCCGCCGCGCGCCCCAAGTGACCGAGCTCGGCGATGGTTTCAAAATAGGTCAGGTCACGCAGGTCCATATATCAACCAAAGTTATCAATTCATGATTATTAGAAAATAGACTTGATCGATTGCGCTGTCGATACTGGGCGTCATTGGAAAACACCTATCAGGAAACGCCAATGCTCTGGAGATCCGCGTTGCCACGCCCCACCTCGTTCGCCCTCGCCCACCAGCACCCGCTTATCCAATGGTTGCTGCTCATCCTCATGGCCGGTAGCGCCGGCCAACTGTTCAAATACTTTCACGTACCCGCCGCGCTGTTTCTCGGGCCCATGCTGGTGGCGATCGGCTTCGGCGTCGCCGGGGCCAGCATTCGCCTGAACAAGCACGTGTTCCGTCTCGGTCAGGGCACGGTCGGGGTGCTGGTCGCCCATTCCATGACGGTCGGCGTTTTGCTGGCGGCGATGCAGTCGTGGCATGTGATGGTCTTCGCCACCTTGCTCACCGTCGCGCTGAGCGCGGTGGTCGGGATTGCCATGGCGCGGTGGGGCGGCATTCAGAGCAGCACCGCGGCGTGGGGCACTTCGCCGGGCGCAGCGTCGGCGATGGTTGCGATGTCCGAGGATTACGGCGCCGATTCGCGGGTGGTCGCCACCATGCAATACGTGCGGGTGGTCTGCGTGGTAATGGTCGGCGCGCTGGTCAGTCGGCTGCTCGGCGCCGATGCTGGCGGTTCGGAGGCTCACAGCACGGACGCACTGCTGCACGGGATGAACCTGCTCAATCTGGGATTGAGCCTGCTGGTGATCGGGGTCGGCGTGACGCTCGGCAGTCGCTTGCCAGCCGGGGCGTTGCTGGTGCCCTTGTTGCTTGGCGGCGCGTTGCAGCTGAGCGGCGTGCTGCAGATCACCCTGCCCACTTGGGTACTGGCGATTGCCTACGGCGCGATCGGCAGTTACATCGGCTTGCGCTTTGATCGGGTGACCATCAGCTATGTCTGGCGGCGGCTGCCGGCGATGATCGTCGGCGCGCTGGTGCTGATTCTGCTCTGCGCCCTGTCGGCTTGGGGCATCGCGGAAATCATGGGCAAGGACTTTCTCTCGGTGTATCTCGCCACCAGCCCCGGCGGCCTTGATGCCATGGCGATCATTGCCATCGACACCCACTCGGACGTCGGTTTCGTGCTGGCGATGCAGACCCTGCGGCTGTTCGCCGTGATCGTGACGGGCGCATACATCGCCCGGCAAGTGATTCGTGTGTCGCAACGCTTCGCCTGAATGAACCCAGGCAAATCCAGCGGCACGTACGCCGATGGAATCTTCGGCGATCCGGCGACCTCCAACGCTGCACACTCATTGGAGGGGAACGCCATGGCCAAGTTGAAAATCGCCACGTTCAACATCAACGGCATCCGCGCGCGTTTGCCCATTCTGTTGCAATGGCTGGAAAAGGAAGCACCCGACATCGTCTGTCTGCAGGAGCTGAAAGCTGCTGACACAGCCTTCCCCGCCGACGACATCCGCAGTGCCGGCTACGGCGTGATCTGGCAGGGCGAGCCGTCATGGAACGGCGTGGCGATTCTCTCCCGGGACAGTGAGCCGCTGGAGATCCGCCGGGGCTTGCCGGGCAATGAGAAGGACAAACACAGCCGCTATTTGGAAGCGGCCGTGCAGGGCGTGATCGTCGGTTGCCTGTACCTGCCCAACGGCAACCCGCAGCCGGGGCCGAAGTTCGACTACAAACTGGACTGGTTCGAGCACTTCATCACCCACGCCGACTCGCTGCTCAAGAGCGAGCATCCGGTGGTGCTGGCCGGGGATTACAACGTCATCCCCACCGACAACGACATCTACAACACCCGCTCATGGCTAAAGGACGCCTTGCTGCAACCGGAAAGCCGCGCATGCTTCGAGCGTTTGCTGGAGCAAGGCTGGACTGACGCCCTGCGCGCGAAATTCCCGGACGAGCGGATTTACACGTTCTGGGATTACTTCCGCAACCATTGGAAGACCAACTCCGGGCTGCGCATTGACCACCTGCTGTTGAGCAAGGACCTGGCGCCCAAGCTTAAAAACGCGGGTGTGGACCGCTGGGTCAGGGACCTGCCCCACGCCAGCGACCATGCACCGACGTGGATTGAGTTGAAGGTTTGACCGAGATGCGCAAATCCTCAAATAACACATAACCTGCAGGAGTGACCGGGGTGGTGCTCCACCTTGCTCGCGAAGAGGCCGGGACATGCGCTACATCTTCAGCGGCTGAGACACCGCCTTCGCGAGCAAGCTCGGCTCCCACATGGAACTGCGCCTGATCCAGTAGCGGCGGTGGTGCACACCACCGGTTTTGTGGCGGACGCACAACAGAAGGCACACGCACAAACCTGTGGGAGTGAGATTGCTCACGAAGACGGCAGTTCAGACGCTAACGATATAGCGGATGTACTGGCGTCTTTGCGAGCAAGGTGGAGCGCCACCCCGGTCCCTCCTACACAGATCGCGTTGACCTCGAGACCGCACAGTATCCCGCGGACTAGGCCCGGCTCGCCAACGCCGTCGCCAGGCTTTGCTCCAGCGGTAGCAACGGCAGCAGCGTCGCCTGATAGGCATGGTACAGATCCGGCTTGCCGGCCCAGATATCGGCGCTGGGCTGGTTTTGCGGGTTGAGTTCGTGGCGCCAGCTGCCGTTTTCGTAGTCGATGAACAGCGTCTCGCTAAATTCCCAGAACGTCCGGTACCAGTCTTCGTATTGCTGCTCGTGGGTGCGTTGCAGCAGCGCGGCGGAGGCAGCGGCCGCTTCGGCGTGGGTCCAGTGCAAACGATGGCGAACCACCGGACTGTTTTCCCAGTCGAGGGTGTAAACGATCCCCGGCGCGCCATCGACGTCCCAGCCATAGCGGCAGGCGTTTTCGAACAGCCCGCGCGCGTCTTCCAACAGCCAGGCGGGCGTTTCCAGCCGGGCTTTGCGCCGTGCCGCTTCCAGGTGCAAGACCAGCCGCGCCCATTCGAATGCGTGGCCAGGCGTGGTGCCGTAGGGGCGGAAGCCGTCGTCGGGCTTGTCGACGTTGTAGTCGGGAATCGGCTGCCACTGCAGGGTGAAATGCTCGATCACTTGATGGTTATTGCCCGCGGCGTGCTGATGGATGACCCGCTCGACGATGCTCAGCGCCCGATCCAGCCAGTGCGCATCACCGGTGACGTCGGCCAGGGCGAGGAACGTCTCGGTGCTGTGCATGTTGCTGTTGGCGCCGCGATAGCTTTCTTCGTTACGCCAGTCGCGGTCAAAGGACTCGCGCATGGCGCCTTCTTCCTCGCTCCAGAAACGCCCGGTGATCACCTGAATCGCGTCTTCCAGCAGCGCCTGTGCGCCGGGGCGTCGAGCGACGACTGCCGAGCTGGCCGCCAATGCAACGAAGGCATGCAGGTAGGCGTTCTTGCCCGTTTCGGCGCTGTGCTCCAGCGGTCTGGCGAACCAGCCGCCATGCTCGGCATCGCGCAACGGCCCGGCCAGCGCCGCGATGCCGTGATCAACCAGCGCGGCGCAACCGGGAATACCGTTGATGTGGGCCATGGCGAAACTGTGGGTCATGCGTGCGGTGTTCATGGTTTCGGCGACGGCATCGGCGGGGAGCCGGCCGAGGTCATCCAGATTGCCGAAGCCCTGGGGCAGTTTCGAGGCCTTGGCAAACGCCAGCAGCCGATTGCCCTCCTGCATCAGCCAGGCCGTGTGACCCGGGGAGCGCAGCCAACTGCTGAAATCGCGATTCACGTCATCCATTGCCCTTCACCTATCTCGTCGGCAGGTTCGGCCCGCCAGGAATTATTAGTCGGGGCGAATCATGCAAGCCGAGGGCAGCGACAGGCAAGTGAATGAGGTGAAAGGGTTGGCCAGCTACAAGCTGCAAGCGCCAAGCAGCAAGCAGCAAGCAGCCATAGTTTTGCAATCAAACCCGAAAGCGCGTGACCACCTGGTTCAACTCCGCCGCCAGCCGGGACAGCTCGTTGCTCGACGCGCTGATCTGGTTGGCGCCGGACGACGATTGCATCGACAGGTCACGGATGTTGACGATGTTGCGGTCCACTTCCCGCGCCACCTGGGCCTGCTCTTCAGCCGCGCTGGCGATCACCAGGTTGCGCTCGGAGATCTCGTTGATCGACGTGGTGATCCGGTTCAGCGACTCGCCGGCGCCCTGGGCCAGTCCCAGGGTTTCGGTCGCGCGAGTGCGGCTGATCGACATCGATTCCAGCGCCTCGGTAGAACCGCTGCGCATGGTCGTGACCATCTTGTCGATTTCCAGGGTCGACTGCTGGGTGCGGTGGGCCAGTGCGCGCACTTCATCGGCGACCACGGCAAAGCCGCGTCCGGACTCACCCGCCCGCGCCGCTTCGATGGCGGCGTTCAGCGCCAGCAGGTTGGTCTGCTCGGCGATGGAGCGAATCACGTCCAGCACCTTGCCGATGTCCTGGGACTGATCGGCGAGGTTCTGCACCAGTTCCGAGGTGTGCTGCACGTTGCCGGACAGGGTCTGGATCGAATTGACTGTGTCGATGACCCGGCTCTGGCCGTCGCGCGCCGCGGTGTTCGATTCGCTGGACGCCTGGGACGTCGACACGGCGTTACGCGCGACTTCCTCGACGGCCGAGGTCATCTCGTTCACCGCCGTGGCGGCCTGTTCGATTTCGGCGTTCTGCTGATGCAGGCCGCGATGGCTGTCTTCGGTCACCGAATTCAGCTCTGTGGCGGCCGACGCCAGTTGGCTTGCCGAGTTACCGATCAGGCTCAGGGTCGAGCGCAGATTGGCTTGCATCTGCTGCAACGCGCTCTGCAAGCGAGTGACTTCGTCATTGCCCTCGACGCGAATGTCATGGGTCAGATCGCCCTTGGCGACGTATTCGGCGGCATCAACCGCTTCCTGCAGCGGGCGAACGATGCTGCGGGTCAGCCACACCGCGAGGACCACCGTGGCCAGTGCCGCGATCAGCACGAACACCAGCACCACGTTTCGGGAGTTGCCGTATTGCGTTTCTGCGGCGGCGCCTTCGAGTTCCACCTGATGGGAGTAGAAGTCACCGAGTTCGCCCAATTGCGCGCCGGAGTTGTCGACCGCCGTCTTCATGTCCACCAGCAACAGCTTGTTAAGCGCCTTGAGGTCTCCGCTCTCGGCGAGCACAAAAGACTGGGTCAACCCCCGCTGATAGTCGACCAGGGTCGCGCGGAATTTGCCGTACAGCGCCTTCTCTTCCGGGGTGTCGATAAAGGCGTCGAGGCTGGTAAGTTTCTCGTCAAGGATCTTGGCGCGCGCGTCCATCTGACCCTTGTAGACGCTGACGTTTTTCGGATCGGCATCAAGAGCAACCCGCAGCGAGATCGTGCGAATGCGCAGCATGGCCTCGCGGATGTCGTTGACCAGACGCATACTCGGCATCCAGTTGCTTTCGACGGCCACTTCGCTGTGGCGGATCGTCGACATCTGGCTCAGGGCGAACCAGCCGAGCAACGCGACCAACAGGGAAATCAGGGTAAACCCAAGGCCGGCGCGGCGGGCGATGGTCAGGTTGCGTAGGCTCATAACGGTCGGCTCATTCTTGTAGGGTCGGGACGCAAAGTCGTCATATGACTACCGCTTATCGACGCTGCCGCAGGCTTCTTTAGCCAACCGCACGTGAAGAATCCGAACGCCCGTTCGAGAAAACATCGAACCCCGCCCGCTTGAGCGGTCTAGACCCTTACGCCCGATCACACATTTAAGCGGAGGTGAATCATGCATCTGGAAGGTTCCTGCCATTGCGGCGCCGTCGAATTCAGCCTGACAAGCGCCCATCCCTACCCTTATCAACGCTGCTACTGCTCGATCTGCCGCAAGACCCAAGGCGGCGGTGGCTACGCAATCAACCTGGGCGGCGATGCCAAAAGCCTCAAGGTCAAAGGCAAGGACAGCATCGCCATCTACCACGCGAAGATGCGCGACGATAAGGGTCACCAGACCCACATCAGCAGCGCCGAACGGCATTTCTGCAAACAGTGCGGCAGCGGGCTGTGGTTGTTCAGCCCCGAGTGGCCTGAGCTGATTCATCCCTTCGCATCGGCCATCGACACTCCGTTGCCGGTCCCGCCAGAGCACACGCACTTGCTGCTGAACTCCAAGGCGCCCTGGGTTGAAATCGCCGCAGGGCCGAATGACCAGCAGTTCGAGGAATTCCCTGAGGAGTCGATCGCCGACTGGCATGAGCGGCTGAACTTGACCCGGTAGCCTGGCCGGGTCAAGTCACCACGGCCTCCGGGCGTTCCTTCTGCAGTTAATGCAGATGGAGCACCCGCCCAACCGACCACCCGATAATTCCCTGAACCTCTCCCCTGAGCGCCGACTCCGAACTAAAAGCCCCTAAGCCCAATAAAAAAGCCCACGAGGAAGCGCACATGCCTCTGCATCGAGTCGCCAGCCTGACCGACATTCAGCGAGATCGCGGTCTCCAGGTCGAGTTTGGCGAAACCAAGGCGCTGCTGGTTCTGCACGGCGACGAAGTCCGCGCGTTTCAAGCCTTCTGCCCCCATGCCGGCGCGCCATTGGCCGACGGCGCCATCTGCAACGGTCATCTCATCTGCCCTTGGCACAAGGCCGAATTTTCCATCGACGACGGCCATCTCTGCGAACCGCCTGCGCTGGATGCCCTGACTCGTTACCCCGTCCACGTCATCGACGGCCATGTGCATGTCGAGGACCAACCCATCACCGTTCATGCGCCGGTCCTGGCCGAAGACAGCCGCTGCTTCGTCGTCATTGGCGCCGGCGCGGCGGGCACGGCTGCCGCTTGCGCGCTCAGGGAAAAAGGCTTCAATGGTCGGTTGCTGCTGATCGACAGAGACGTCGCGCCCGGCTACGACCGCACGGCGCTGAGCAAATTTGTGCTGTCCGCCGAAATGGAAACCGATGAGATCCCTGCCCTGCGCGACGACGGGTTCTATCTGAACAACCGAATCGATCAGGTTCATGGCGAAGTGATGAAGCTGGATGTGGTCAACAAGCGCGTGACCCTGGCGGACGGGCGCCGCTTTGACTACGACGCGGCGCTGGTGACCACCGGCGGCGAGCCGCGTGGGTTGCCCCTGGAAGGCGCCGATCTGCCGCAAGTGCTGACCCTGCGCAGCCGTGATGACGCGCGCCGAATTTTGGCAGCAGTCCATCCCGGCAGCCACGCGCTGATCGTCGGCGACAGCTTTATCGGGCTGGAAGCGGCGTCGGCGTTGCGCACTCAGGGTGTCGACGTGACCGTTCTGGCCCATCACGAGGTGCCGTTTGCCAGCCAGTTGGGCGAGCGCGTCGGCAAAGCCTTGCGCGCGCTGCATGAGCAAAACGGCGTGCTGTTCCGCACCCACCTCGACGTCAGCCGGTTCGAGGGTGATGAACAAGATGGCCAGCAGGTGCTGCGAGCAGCCGTACTCAGCAATGGCGAACGGGTGGAAGTGGACCTGGCCCTGGTTGGCGTCGGCGTGAGCCCGGTGACGCATTTCATCGACGGCCTTCAGCTGGAAGACGATGGCTCACTGGCGGTCGACGACGGCATGCGCGCGGGCAAGGATCTGTGGGCGGCGGGCGACATTGCCACCTTCCCCCTCAGTCATCAGCCACGGCGCATCGAGCACTGGCGCCTTGCCCAACAGCAAGCACGCATCGCAGCGGGCAACATGCTCGGCGATGACCTGCACTACGCCGACGTGCCGTATTTCTGGACCTACCATTTCGAAAAGCGTCTGGACTACCTCGGCCACGCCGAAGACTGGGACGACATCGTTTACCTCGGCGAGCCGGAGCGATTTGATTTCCTGGCGCTCATCTGCAAGCAAGGCGTCGTCGCGGCCGTGGTCAGCTGTGAACGTGAAAGGCCGATGGCGATGCTCGCCGAACGCATGAAACAACCGCTGTTCAAAGACGAAGCGCTCATGCTGATTAATCAGATCGACGATTGAGATGCACGACGAAAATCCCTTATTCACCCGCACACCGGAGGGCACCATGCCTGATAAAGAATCCAACCGCGAAGACCTCGACCACAAGCCTGAAAACGCAGGCAAGGTCGGCGAAGAACACAAACAAGCCAACCAAAGTGGTGAACAACAGCGACCACCGGAAACCGAGCACCCGGCAGACCCTACGGACGCCAAGCCTTGAGGCAGCCGCTCTAGCCCTGGCTGGTGGCCTGCTGGCGATCGTGCCGCTGTTTAGCGCAGCGGCCTGCCGCCGGCTCGGCAGCCTTGTCCACTTTCAGCCACCACGCCTCGCCTCGGCTGGGGTACTGAACGTAAAACGGCTGGCCCATTTCTGGCGTGGTGATGGAGATGCTGCGGTCCCACGCCAGCGCGAGAATCCGGTCGAACGGCTCATGCCAGGCGTGCATCGCCAGGTCGAAGGTGCCGTTGTGGATGGGCAGCAGCCACCTGCCGCGCAGGTCGATGTGCGCTTGCAGCGTCTCTTCAGGCTGCATGTGCACGTCCGGCCAATCTTCGTTGTACGCGCCGGTTTCCATCAGGGTCAGGTCGAACGGGCCGTACTGCTCACCGATTAACTTGAAACCGTCGTGATAGCCGGTGTCGCCGCTGAAGAAGATCCGCTGCTCGCCATCGAGGATGACCCACGACGCCCACAGGGTCTGGTTGCCGTCCCGCAGCGTGCGGCCTGAAAAATGCTGCGCCGGGGTCGCTACAAAGCGAATGCCGTGAATATCCGTCGACTGCCACCAGTTCAATTGCTGAACCTTGGCCGCCGGCACTCCCCACTCGATCAGCGTGTCCCCTACCCCCAGCGGCGTGATGAAATGCTCGGCCTTGTCCTTGAGCACCTGAATGGTCATGTGATCAAGATGGTCGTAATGGTTGTGGGAAAGGATCACCGCCTTGAGCGGTGGCAGGTCTTGCAGAAGGATCGGCGGCTGGTGAAAGCGCTGGGGGCCGGCCCACTGCACCGGTGACGCACGCTCGGCAAATACGGGGTCGGTCAGAAAATATGCGCCACGCAGTTTCAGCAGCACCGTGGAATGGCCGAGGCGGTAGACCGTGTTGTCAGGCGCGGCAAATAGCTGCTGGCGCGACAGCGGCTGCACCGGGATCTCCCCGGCCGGGCGGGTGTGATGGGGTTTGTTGAACAGAGCGTTCCAGAAGATACGCAAGGTCTTGCCAACGGTTGAGCGCGCCATTGGCTTGATATTGAAATAGCGACCTTCGCGCCGAGTCAGGACAGGCAGCGCAGGATTTGAATCCAGGTTTTTTTCGATCGAGGCCATGAGGGTGCTGACTCCATAAAACGGGTGAAGGTGGCGTTGCGGGAGCTGCAAGCTGCAAGCTGCAAGCTGCAAGCTGCAAGCTGCAAGCTGCAAGAGCATGGCGTACGCTTTGAGCTTTCGCTGTGGCTTTAGTTTGGAGCTCAAAACTTGAAGCTTCCAACTGCTCTTACACTACACAGTGTAGTTTCAAGCTTGCACGATGGGCAAAGAGAAGTAAACTGCCCGGTGTAATTTTCCTGCCGGGCGGCTGAGTCGTCCGCGTCACCTCACAGAAGCGAATTCATGACTGCCCCATTGCGACTGACCGACCGTAAACGCGAAGCCATTGTTCAGGCGGCGATAGCCGAGTTCCGCGATAACGGTTTCGAGGTCACGAGCATGGACCGGATTGCAGCACGGGCCGAGGTCTCCAAGCGCACGGTTTACAACCACTTCCCCAGCAAGGAAGAACTGTTCTCCGAAATGCTTCACCGCCTGTGGTCCAGTGCCGCGACGCAGACTGATGCGGTGTACAAGCCCGGGGTTCCCCTGCGAGATCAACTGCACGAATTGCTCGACGCGAAGATGAAGACCCTCGGCGACAGTAACTTCATTGACCTGGCTCGCGTGGCCATCGGCGCGACCATCCACTCTCCCGACCGCGCGCAGGTCTGGGTCAGCCGGCTCAATCAACGGGAAGAAACCTTCACCGTCTGGGTCCGCGGCGCCCAGCAGGACGGCCGCCTCAAGGCCGTCGAGCCGGTGTTCGCCGCGTCGCAGATTCATGCGCTGCTCAAGGCCTTTGCTTTCTGGCCGCAAGTCACCCTCAACGAACCCCTGCTCGCGCCGGACAAGCAGCGCGAAGTGGTCGAGTCTGCGCTGGACATGTTCCTCTGCTGGTATGAAATCCCGCTCGATAAATCCTCGATCTAAACCCGCCCGTTATCCATGGCCGCCGTGACGCGCTCGACAATCTGCCGACGTGCGAGCAACCCCTGCATGGCGCGATCAGTGGCGACGGCAAGGATATTGGCGGGTGCCGAGTCCGGGCGGCCCGAATCGTAGGGCGGTGCCGGCGCGTACTCCAGCTGCAGCTGGATGGTCCGGGCGGTATCGGCGTCGAACACTTCGCTGATCAGCGTCAGGGCAAAATCAATCCCCGCCGTCACGCCGCCGCCGGTCATCAGGTTGCCGTCGCGCACCACGCGCTCGCGTACCGGAATCGCGCCGAACTGCTCCAGCAACGAATGGGACGCCCAGTGAGTGGTGGCGCGGCGGCCTTTCAACAGTCCTGCCGCACCGAGCACCAGCGCGCCGGTGCAGACCGACGTCACGTATTGCGCCGTGGCGGCCTGATGCTGAATGAACGCCAGGGTTTGCGCATCTTCCATCAATACGTCGACGCCTACCCCGCCCGGCACGCAGATCACATCGAGGTCAATGCAGTCGGCGAAGGTAGCGGTCGGTACCAGGGTCAGGCCGGTGCTGGACTGCAGCGGCTCGAGGTTCTTCCAGACCAGATGCACGACCACGCCAGGCATGGTGGCAAAAACATCGTAAGGGCCAGTGAGGTCCAGTTGCTGGACGTTGGGGAATACCAGCAGGCCGATATGCAGGGTCATGGTGTGTTTCCTTGTACGAGAAGTGATACATCTGACGGTATGAAGTGACGCTGCCGATGGGACTCGGGCCAGCGCCTGGACGAAACCACTGTAGCGAGCTAGCCTCTGGCGGATACGCCATAAAGCCAACAATTCACGCCAATCTTTACAGCGAGAGCGCCATGCCTCATCAGCCCCGGCCGGTTCATGTTCTGGCTTTTCCCAACGTTCAGTTGCTCGACGTCACCGGACCGCTGCAGGTGTTTGCCTCGGCCAACGTCATGGCGCACGAAGCCGGCCTGAAAAAAATCCCCTACCGGCCCGAAGTCATTGCCAGCGAACCCGGCAGCATCGTGTCTTCCGCCGGGCTCGGCCTGCTCACTCACCCGCTGCCGTCCACGCCCTCGGACACGCTGATCATCGCCGGTGGCGGAGGGGTCCATGCTGCGCTGCTGGACCCGGTTCTCGTGGCCTGGGTGCGAACGCAATCCCTCAGTGCCCGGCGCGTGGCGTCGGTGTGCACCGGCGCATTTTTGCTGGCGGCCGCCGGCGTGCTGGACGGCCATCGGGTGGTCACCCACTGGGACAGTTGCGAAGAACTGGCGCGGCGTTTTCCGCACCTGCGCGTCGATCCGGACCCGATCTTCATCAATGAGGACAAACTGTGGACGTCCGCCGGGGTGACGGCGGGGATTGATCTGGCACTGGCGATGGTTGAAGCGGACCTGGGGCGGGACATCGCGCTGGCGGTCGCGCGGGATCTGGTGGTGTTTCTCAAGCGCCCGGGTGGGCAGTCGCAGTTCAGCACGGCATTGTCGATGCAGCACCAGACCCGCGATCAAGGCAGCCGCTTTGGCGACCTGCACGCCTGGATTCTCGACAATCTGGCCAGTGACCTGTCGGTTGCCACACTGGCGGCGCAGGTGGGCATGAGCGAGCGCAGTTTCGTCCGCCACTACCGCGCCCACACCGGCAACACGCCGGCTCGCGCGATCGAGCAATTGCGCGTCGAAGCGGCGCGGCGTTTGTTGGGAGACAGCGCGCTGCCGATCAAGCGCATCGCCGACCGCTGCGGGTTTGGCACGGAAGAGACGTTGCGGCGCAGCTTCATGCGCGCGGTATCAGTGACGCCCCAAGCGTATCGGGAACGGTTCACTGCGGCATGAAGCAGCTGCGGATAAACCGCCTTCGCGAGCAAGCTCGCTCCCACGAGTCCAACGAACTGGCCGAAATTTCGAGTGGGCTCAGATCCTGTGGGAGCGAGCTTGCTCGCGAAGGCTGACTGTCAATCACCAGAGAAAGTGGCTGGCTGTCCTGGCCCCTGCGCGAGCAAGCTCGCTCTCACGAAATTGGCTGGTCGAAAGACAAAACATCAGCGAGAAATTAATTTTCATTAATTGATCTTTTTATCCTATTTCGTGTAATTTAATTTTCATCACGAAATCAGAGATAACAATAATGACTGCCTGTGATCGTCCCGCCCCCGCTTCTCTTTCGCCGATGATGGCGCTTGCAACACCCACTGCCGAGTTTGTCTTCACCGCCTGGTTGCGCACTGGTTAATCCGCTGGGATTAACCCCTTACGGCGGGCCAGCCCCGTCGCCACCAAGCCCTGACCTCCTCATTCTCAGCAAGGAATCCGTTGCATGCCTCCTTCAACCGGCCTGTCTCTGTTGGTCTACGCCGCCGTCGCGATCATCGCCCTGATCGTGCTCATCGCGCGCTTTCGTCTCAATCCGTTCATCGTCATCACCCTGGTGTCCGTCGGCCTCGCGCTGGTCGCCGGCATGCCGGCCAATGCTGTCGTCGCGTCCTACGAGGGCGGCGTTGGCAAAACGCTGGGACACATTGCGTTGGTGGTGGCGCTGGGCACCATGCTCGGCAAAATGATGGCCGAGTCCGGCGGCGCCGAACAGGTAGCGCGCACGATGATTGACCGCTTCGGCGAGCGTAACGCCCATTGGGCGATGGTATGCATCGCGTTTCTGGTGGGACTGCCGCTATTCTTCGAAGTGGGTTTCGTGCTGCTGGTGCCGATCGCGTTCACCGTTGCGCGCAGGGTCGGCGTGTCTATTCTGATGGTCGGCTTGCCCATGGTCGCCGGCCTGTCGGTGGTCCACGCCCTGGTGCCGCCGCATCCTGCGGCGATGCTGGCGGTGCAGGCGTACCAGGCGTCGGTCGGCCAGACCCTGTTCTACGCCATCCTCATCGGCATCCCCACCGCGATCATTGCCGGCCCGGTCTACGCTCGCTTCATCGTGCCGCACATTCATTTGCCCGACGAAAACCCGCTCGCCAAACAGTTTCTCGACCGTGAACCCCGCGCCCAGCTGCCAAGTTTCGGCATCACCATGGCAACCATTCTGCTGCCGGTGGTGCTGATGCTGCTGGGTGGCTGGGCCAACCTGATTTCCACGCCGGGCAGCGGCTTCAACAGCTTCCTGCTGTTCATCGGCAACTCGGTAATCGCGCTGCTGCTCGCCACGTTGCTAAGCTTCTGGACACTGGATATCGCCCAGGGCTTTTCCCGCGATTCGATCCTCAAGTTCACCCAGGAATGCCTGGCGCCAACGGCCAGCATTACGTTGCTGGTCGGCGCAGGCGGCGGTCTGAACCGGATTCTCGTCGACAGCGGCGTGACCAACGAGATCGTCGGCCTGGCGCAGGACTTTCACCTGTCGCCGCTGTTGATGGGCTGGCTGTTTGCGGCATTGATGCGCATCGCCACCGGCTCGGCCACCGTGGCAATGACCACGGCCTCCGGCATCGTGGCCCCCGTGGCGCTTGGCCTGGGCTATCCCCATCCGGAGCTGCTGGTGCTGGCAACCGGCGCCGGCTCGGTGATTTTTTCCCACGTCAACGACGGCGGGTTCTGGCTGATCAAGGAGTATTTCAACATGACCGTGGCACAGACCTTCAAGACCTGGACGGTGCTGGAGACGCTGATTTCGGTGATCGCTTTCGTGCTGACCCTCGGGCTGGCGCAGGTGATCTGAGTGGACATTCTTTACCAGATCCGCGCCCGTCAGGAGTCGTTCAGCGCCGGCGAAGGCCGCATCGCCAGACTGGTGCTCAGCGACGTGGCGTTTGCCGCCAGCGCCAGCCTCGACGACCTTGCCGCCCGCGCCGAGGTCAGCAGTGCCACGCTGTCGCGCTTCGCCCGCACCGTGGGCTGCAAGGACTTGCGCGACCTGCGCTTGCAACTGGCTCAGGCCAGCGCCGTGGGCAACCGCTTCCTGACCGCGGAGCAGGCGCCGGAACAGTCGGCGTTTTTCAGCCAGATCGTTGGCGACATCGAGTCGACCCTGCGGCAGCACCTGGCTGGATTTGACGAGTCGCGCTTTCAGGCGGCGGTGGCCCTGCTGGCGCCGGCGCGGATGATCCACAGCTTCGGCATGGGCGGCGCGTCCAGCCTGTGCAGCGAAGAACTGCAGACCCGGCTGGTGCGGCTCGGTTATCCGATTGCCGCCAGCCGCGACCCGGTGATGATGCGGCTCATCGCCGCGACCCTCGGGCCCGAGCACAGCGTGATCGTCTGCTCCCTGAGCGGGCGCCCCCCTGAACTGCTCGACGCAGTGGATCTGGCCCGTAGTTACGGCGCGAAGATTCTCGCCATCACCCTGCCCGGCTCCCCGCTGGCGGAACGGGCGGATGTCCTGCTGCCGCTGCAGATCGCCGAAACCCATTTCATCTACAAACCCACCGCCGCGCGATACGGCATGCTGCTGACCATCGACGTGCTGGCCACCGAACTGGCGCTGACGGCGCCCGACGCCAACCGCGAACGGCTAAGGCGGATCAAGCTCGCCCTGGATGACTACCGCGGCGGCGACGACGGCCTGCCCCTTGGAGACTGACTTATGCTTTACGACCTGATCATTCGCGACGCGCTGGTGATCGACGGCAGCAATACGCCGGGCTACCGCGCCGACGTGGCCCTGCGCGACGGCCGCATCCAGCGCATCGGCGACCTGCACGACGTCTCCGCCCGCGAAGAAATCAACGCCGACGGCCGCGTGCTGGCCCCGGGTTTCATCGACGTGCACACCCACGACGACACCGTGGTGATTCGCCAGCCGGCGATGCTGCCGAAAATCACCCAGGGCGTGACCACGGTGATCGTTGGCAACTGCGGCATCAGCGCCTCACCCGTTTCCCTGGCGGGGGATCCACCGGATCCGATGAACCTGCTGGGCCCCGCTTCCGCGTTCGTGTATCCGCGCTTCATCGACTACCGCAATGCAGTGGACGCGGCGCGGCCGGCGGTCAATGTGGCGGCGCTGATCGGCCACACCGCGCTGCGCAGCAATCACATGGACGATCTTTTTCGAACGGCGCGCGCTGATGAAATCAGCGCCATGCGCGGGCAATTGCGCGACAGCCTGGCGGACGGCGCGCTGGGGCTTTCTACCGGTCTGGCCTATGCCTCGGCTTTTTCGGCCGAGACCGACGAAGTCAAACAACTGGCCGAGGAGCTGACAGCGTTTGGCGCGGTGTACACGACGCACTTGCGCAGCGAGTTCGAGCCGGTGCTGGAGGCCATGGACGAGGCGTTCGAGATCGGCCGTCACGCCAGATCGCCAGTGGTGATTTCCCACATGAAATGCGCTGGCGCCGGCAATTGGGGCCGCAGCCCGCAATTGCTGGCGTCCCTGGAAAACGCCGCGCTGAGCCACCCGGTGGGCTGCGATTGCTACCCCTATGCGGCCAGTTCTTCGACGCTGGATGTGAAGCAGGTCACCGATGCGTTCCCGATCACCATCACCTGGTCAACGCCACACCCGGATCAGGGCGGCCGTGATCTGAAAGACATCGCCGCCGACTGGGGCCTTTCACTGGTGGACGCCGCGCGAAGGCTGCAGCCGGCTGGCGCCGTGTATTACGGCATGGACGAGAACGACGTGCAGCGGATCATGAAGCACCCGCTGTCGATGATCGGTTCGGACGGCCTGCCGGAAGACCCGTTCCCGCACCCGCGCCTATGGGGTGCGTTCCCTCGGGTGCTGGGGCATTTCAGTCGGGACGTAGGGCTTTTCCCGCTGCACACCGCCGTGCACAAGATGACCGGCCTGACCGCAACGCGCTTCGGGCTGACGGATCGCGGTTTTGTGCGCGAAGGGTATTGCGCGGACCTGGTGCTGTTCAACGCTGACACCGTGCGCGATGTGGCGGATTTCAAAGAGCCCAAGCGCCCGGCGGAGGGGATTGATGCAGTGTGGGTCAACGGGCATTTGAGCTATGCCGAGGGCAAGCCTCAGGGGGAACGGCAGGGACGGTTCTTGCCGCGAAGCGGATCGCTGATGGGCGGGTTTAGCTAAGCTTTGTAGGACTGGCTTTAGCCGGGAAGACGTCAGGCGGCACACCGCAAATCTGAGCTGTACACACTGGCCTCTTCCCGGCTGAAGCCGGTCCTACTAAAAGCACGCGGTCTGTAGGAGTGGCTTTAGCCGGGAAGACGTCAGGCGGGACAACGCAAATCTGGGCTGCACACACTGGCGTCTTCCCGGCTGAAGCCGATCCTACTAAAAGCATGCGCTGTGTCCGTAGGACTGGGTTCAGCCAATCACCACCCCACGGCATTCGCCAAACCCGATGCTCACTTCTCCGTCCTTGCGGCAGCGCGCTTTGAGGATCACCTCATCGCCTGCCTCCAGAAAGGTCCGTGTCTCGCCGTTGGACAACTCGACGGCGCGCTTTCCGCCTTCGGTCATTTCCAGCAGGCTGCCAAGCTGGCCGGGCTGCGGGCCTGACAAGGTGCCGGTGCCGAACAGATCGCCGGCTTGCAGCTTGCAGCCGTTGACGCTGTGGTGAGCCACCATCTGCGCAACGGTCCAGTACATGTTCAACGTGTTGCTCAGGGACAGACGCTGGGGCGCGACACCCTGCTCTTTCATGCGCGCGGTGAGCAGCAGCACTTCCAGCTCGATGTCCAGCGCGCCGCCGGCCTGATCCTGCTCGTCGAACAGATAGGCCATCGGCGGCGGGTCACCCTCGGGACGCGCGGGTTGGGCCGTCCGAAATGGCGCCAGCGCCTCGGCCGTGACCACCCAGGGCGAAATGCTCGTCGCAAAACTCTTCGACAGAAACGGCCCCAGCGGCTGGTATTCCCAGGCTTGCAGGTCCCGGGCCGACCAATCGTTCAACAGACAGAAACCGGCGATGTGCTCGCCCGCCCTGCCGATGGCGACAGGTTCGCCCGCCTCGTTGCCCTGCCCGATCCACACGCCCACTTCCAGTTCGTAATCCAGACGTTTGCTCGGCCCGAAATCCGGCGCCTCGGCACCCGGCTTCAAGGTTTGCCCGCTGGGGCGCTTGACCGGCATCCCGGACACACCCAGGGTCGAGGCCCGCCCGTGATAGGCAATCGGTACGTACTTGTAGTTCGGCAACAGCGGATTGTCCGGGCGGAAAAGCTTGCCGACGTTCATCGCGTGATGAATGCCGACGTAGAAATCAGTGTAGTCGCCGACCTGCGCCGGCATGTGCATCTGGCAGTCAGCCATCGGCACCAGCAGACGCTCGCCCATGGCCTGCAAGCGCTCACGTTGCAGGCTTTTTTCGTCGAGCAGGTGCAGCAGTTCATGGCGCAACGCCTGCCGGGACGAACCGCCCAGGGCGAAAAAGTCGTTCAGTTGCCCCTGGCTGGCGGCTTCGACTGCCACGCGCGCGGCGCCGTTGAACAGGCTGGCCTCCAGGGCCGTTTGCAGGTCCAGAATGAAATCACCGATCGCGACGCCGCCGCGCTTGCCGAAACCGGGGCGGCTGAACACGCCCAGCGGCAGGTTTTGCAGGGGAAAGTCGGGATGGTCGTTGGCGCTGGCAACCCAGCTGCGCAGGTGCTGTGAAATGCTCATCGTTGGCTGTCCGTGTCGAAAGGCTTGAACGTTCTGGCGATGCCATCCCAACAGGCATCGTAATCGCTTTGCAGCTGTGGGCTTTCCAGCGCGTGGTAGCTGGGGCGCAGGACCTTGCCGGTCTCGAACATGAACGCCATGGTCTGTTCGATCTTGTGCGGCTTGAGCTCGGCGGCCATGGCCTTCTCGGCGCTGGCATTGTCCGGGCCGTGGGCGCTCATGCAGTTGTGCAGTGATGCGCCGCCGGGCATAAAACCTGCGGCCTTTGCGTCGTAGGCGCCATCGATCAGGCCCATGAATTCGTTCATCAGGTTGCGGTGAAACCACGGCGGCCGGAAGGTGTTTTCCGCCACCATCCAGCGCGGTGGGAAGATCACGAAATCGACGTTAGCCTGACCGTCGACAACGCCCGGCGAGGTCAGTACGGTGAAGATCGACGGATCGGGATGGTCGTAACTCACCGTGCCCAAGGTGTTGAACAGGCGCAGGTCGTATTTGTACGGAACGTTGTTACCGTGCCACGCGACGACGTCGAAGGGGGAATGACCCAGCGTGGTCGCCCACAGTTCGCCGAGGAATTTCTGCACCAGCACGGTGGGCTGCACGCTGTCTTCAAAATAGGCGTGGGGCACCTGGAAATCCCGGGGATTGGCCAGGCCATTGCTGCCGATCGGACCCAGGTCAGGCAGGCGCAGGGCGCAGCCGTGGTTCTCGCAGAGATAGCCTCGCGCGGCGCCGTCGAGCAACTCGACGCTGAACTTCAAACCCCTCGGCAGCACGGCGATTTCCTGCGGCTCAAGCTCTAGCAGGCCCAATTCGGTGGTGATGCGCAGGCGACCCTGCTGGGGGACGATCAGCCATTCGCCATCAGCGCTGAAGAACGCGCGCTGCATAGAAAGGTTGGCGGTGTAGACGTAGACGCTCACGCCCTCGGCCTGCTCGGCAGACGAGGTGCTGGCCAGCGCGTGCAGGCCGTCGATGAAATCGGTGGGTTCGGCGGGGATGTCGAACGCATTCCAGCGCAGGCGATTGGGGGTGACGGGGCCTTGCTGTTGACCGGTAATCTGCCGCTCAAGTCGCTGAAAACGAGGGTGCGCGGCAGACGGTTGAATACGGTAGAGCCAGGTGCGCCGGGCTTCGGCGCGAGGGACGGTGAATGCGGTCCCGGAGAATTGCTCGGCATAAAGGCCCAGCGGGTGGCGCTGGGGGGAGTTCTGCCCGCGGGGCAATCCGCCCGGCATCGCCTCGCTGCTGAATTGATTGCCGAAGCCGCACTGGTAGCGCATGGAGTCGGAGCGGGGTGCTGTCGACATGACGACCTCTTATTGTTTTTATCGTAAGCGTGTTACGCATAACGTAATTTGAGTTTGCAGAAGGGTCAAGCTATAAAGCAGCCTTTCCAGACCGGGGGCCTCCCTTGCCATGACCGACGATTCCACCCCCGCCGCCGCGCCGCGCCAGCAGAAAGTCCAGTCGGCTGAAGTCGGCGTCGGCATCCTCAAGGCGCTGGCCGAACTGGCCCCCGCCACGTCGCTGTCGAAACTCGCCGAGTACGTCGACATGCCGGCCAGCAAGGTGCATCGCTACCTGCAAGCGCTGGTGGACAGCGGCTTTGCCGAGCAGGACCCGGCCAACAATCATTACCGACTGGGCCGTTCGGCGTTACAGGTCGGCCTGGCCGCACTGAGCCAACTGGATGTACTGAAAACGTCTGCCCCAGCCCTGATCGCACTGCGCGATGAACTCAACGAAACCTGCTTTCTGGCGGTGTGGGGCAACAAAGGCCCGACGGTGGTGTACGTCGAGCAGTCGCTGGGGGCGGTCACCCTGGTCACACAGATCGGTTCGGTGCTGCCACTGCTCAGTTCGTCCACCGGGCTGGTGTTCGAGACCTTCTTGTCTGCGACTGAAACCGCCGGGTTGAGGGAGGCGGAATCGGCATCGTTGGACGAGGCGCAGTTGCAGGAGATTGATCGGCACCTCCAAGAGATCCGCAGCACCGGGGTGCATCAGATTCATGGGATGTTGATGGCCGGGGTCAACGCAGTGTCGTCGCCGGTGTTTGCCATGGGCAACAAGCTGGTGGGTGTGGTGACGGTGGTGGGTTCGGCGTCAGTATTTACCGATCAGCGTCAGGCCCTCGCTGCACAGAAACTGCTGCAGACGGCCCAGGCGATCAGCGCGCGGATGGGTGGGGAAATGCCGCGACTGGCGTGATTCTTCAGGATCATGGTCATACTGTAGGAGTGAGCTTGCTCGCGAAGACGTTGGTACAGCCGCTAAATCTTCAGTGGCCGGATTGGCGTCTTCGCGAGCAAGCTCACTCCTACAGGTATCGTGTTAACACGTGACTACGAGGCGTCAGCCTCACTCCTACAGGTATTGCGTTAACACATGACTACGAGGCGTCAGCCTCAATCCACCGCCAACACGCCCCGGCGCACTTGATCCCGCTCGATCGACTCGAACAGCGCCTTGAAATTGCCCTCGCCAAAGCCGTCGTCACCCTTGCGCTGGATGAATTCGAAGAACACCGGCCCCATCAGGGTTTCCGAGAATATCTGCAGCAGCAGTCGCTTGCTTGCGCCGTCGGAATTGCCGTCCAGCAGAATCCCCCGCGCTTTCAGCTCGTGCTCCGGTTCGCCGTGGTTGGGCAGACGGCCTTCGAGCATTTCGTAATAGGTGTCCGGCGGAGGGGTCATGAAACGCATGCCCAGCGCCTTGAGCCGGTCCCAGGTGTCGATCAGGTTTTCGGTGAAGAACGCGACGTGCTGAATGCCCTCGCCGTTGAACTTCATTAAGAACTCTTCGATCTGCCCGGCGCCTTTGGACGATTCCTCGTTGAGCGGGATGCGGATCATGCCGTCCGGCGCTGTCATCGCTTTCGAGGTCAGGCCGGTGTACTCGCCCTTGATGTCGAAGTAGCGCAGCTCACGGAAATTGAACAGCTTCTCGTAGAAGTTTGCCCAATAGGCCATCCGCCCGCGATAGACGTTGTGGGTCAGGTGATCGATGAACTGCAGGCCGGCGCCCTTGGGGTGACGGTCGACGCCTTCGAGGTACACGAAATCGATGTCGTAGATTGAGGTACCTTCGCCGAAACGGTCGATCAGGTACAGGGGGGCGCCGCCAATCCCCTTGATCGCCGGCAAACGCAATTCCATGGGCCCGGTGCCGATCTCGACAGGCTGCGCGCCGAGTTCCAGCGCGCGCTTGTAGGCCAGTTGCGAGTCCTTGACGCGGAACGCCATGCCGCACACGGAAGGACCATGCTCCGCCGCGAAGTAGGACGCTTCGCTATTGGGCTCGTTGTTGAGGATGATGTTAATCGCGCCCTGGCGGTACAGCGACACGTTCTTGGAACGGTGTTGGGCGACTTTGGTGAAGCCCATGATCTGGAACACAGGCTCCAGCACGTTCGGGGTCGGCGAGGCGAATTCGATGAACTCGAAGCCCATCAGGCCCATTGGATTTTCGTAGAGATCAGTCACGGTCTTGCTCCTGCTGAAAAGTGAGAGGCACAGCGGCTCGGATCACGATTCAGCGGGTGGCGCGCAGGAAATCCCCCGCACGGTGCGGGCGAGGAAGTCGCCGAAGATCAATTGCAGACCGAAGCTTTTCATGGGGGAAAGATTACTCCGGCTTGTCCGATTGCGCATCGGGATGGGCGGTCTGAAACGCCGGATGCTGCAACGCCAGCGCTTCGACCCGGCAAATACGCGGGTACGGGCTCATGTCGACGTTGAAGCGTCGCGCCGCATACACCTGAGGCAGCACATACACATCGGCCAGGCCAACCGCGCCAAAACAAAACTCAGCATCGCCAATCAGGGCCTCCACTGCGGCGAAGCCTTCGTTGATCCAGTGGCCGATCCACGCCTTCACATCGCCTTCGTCGTGACCCATGCCGCGCAGGCGATTCAGCACCGCCACGTTGTGCAACGGATGAATGTCGCAGCCGATCAGGGCGGCAACCTGCCGATGGCCCGCGCGGGCGAGCAGCGCTTCGGGGAGCAATGGGAATTCGGGGGATAATTCTTCGAGGTATTCGATGACCGCCATGGACTGGATGATCACCTCACCGCCATCCACCCTCAAAGCGGGAACGCGGCCCTGGGGGTTGATCGCCAGGTAGTCGGGCCGGTGGTGTTCACCGCCGTCGCGGATCAGGTTGACCGGCAGTGCGTCGAACGCAAGACCTTTCAGCGCCAGGGCAATGCGCACCCGGTAGCTCGAAGTCGATCGGTAGTAGGTGAAAAGATCCACGGGAAAGGCCTGTTATTGTTGTTTTGGTTTTCACTACGGCGTAAGCGACTTACGCAATGCGTAAACTGCGGCAATGCGGGATGGCTGTCAAGTTCAGCTCCAGCTGGCTCAAGCCCAGCCCTCCAGCCGCAGAGTGGCGCGCACCAGCCGTTGCTCCTCGCTTTCGATCTCCCGCAGGTTGTCGCAGATGTTCTGGATGTGCGCCACAGCCGCCTTGCGCGCCTGCTCGGGCAAGCGCCCGGTGACCGCGTTGTAAAGCCGGGCATGATGACGGTCGATCTGCCGCTTCTGGGCTTCACGGTGATAGAGGTTGTTGACCGAAGCGAACACCGTGTTGAGCAGTAGATCTGTCAACGAACGCAGGGTCTGCACCAGCACCGGGTTGTGGGACGCTTCACAGATGGCCAGATGAAACGCATGGTCGAGACGGGCGTGTTCGGACGCCGGCATCGGGTGGTCATGGCCGGCCACCAACGCGTTGTAGGCCCGGGTGATCAGCACAAAATCCGCGTCGGTGCCACGCAACGCTGCCAGCCGCGCGGACTCCCCCTCCAGCAGGCTGCGCACCTCGAACAGGTCGTACAGCGTGCGCGGCTGGGAGGCGAACAAATGCATCAGCGGCGAGGCAGCGGTCAGCCCGAGCCCACCCATCTGTGCGACGAACGAGCCCTTACCATGACGGGTTTCGATGATGCCCCGGGCGCGCAGCAACTGCAGGCCCTCGCGCAGGGCGGTGCGCGACACCCCGAGTTTTTCGGTCAGTCGCCGCTCGGAAGGCAACAGCTGACCGACCTTGAGCACCCCGTCGACAATCAGCCGCTCAATGCGCTCGCTGACGACATCGGCGACCTGCTGCGGGCGCTGGGTTTGGGTAGTTTCCATGGCTAAGTGTTCCTCGGGTTAGCGCTGGGTCCAGTCCGTTCGGTCGAATCGATCCGTAGAAGCCGGCTTGCTGGCAAACACATTTTTTCAGTCGCATCCCAACAAACTGGATTGCCCGGTTCCCCGACAAGCCAACTGCTACAACGGGCCCCGCACTGGTATGACCGCGGATATCAACCTGAACAGCAAAGAGCGCGACCAGCGCTATCTAGTTGATATTCAAGTTTATTAGCCGAAAATTTCCTGATCCCGCATCGCGAAACTGGTTCGACCACTTCTCCAGCCGGTAGACACTAAGCCCCGCTGAGCCAATGATGCAAGCTAGCCATTCACGTTCCGCCACGGAACGGGCCTCCAATAAAAACAAGACAGGGTTGCGAACCCACCATGAATATCCTGTATGACGAACGCGTCGACGGCGTTCTGCCGGCCATCGACAAACAACAGCTGCTCCAAGCGCTGCAAACCCGCCTGCCCGATCTGGACATCCTCCATCGGGAGGAAGAATTGCGCCCCTACGAATGCGACGGTCTCTCCGCCTACCGAACGACGCCGATGCTGGTGGTGCTGCCCCAGCGCATCGAGCAGGTGCAGACGCTGCTGAAGGTCTGCCACGAGCGCGGCGTGCCGGTGGTGGCCCGTGGTGCCGGGACCGGACTGTCCGGCGGCGCACTGCCGCTGGAAAAAGGCGTGCTGCTGGTGATGGCGCGCTTCAACAAAATCCTGCATATCGACCCCGCCGGGCGCTTTGCCCGCGTGCAGCCTGGCGTGCGCAACCTGGCCATTTCCCAGGCCGCGGCGCCCTATGACCTTTATTACGCCCCTGATCCCTCCTCGCAGATTGCCTGCTCCATCGGCGGCAACGTCGCGGAAAACGCCGGGGGCGTGCATTGCCTGAAATACGGCCTGACCGTGCATAACCTGCTCAAGGTCGACATCCTGACGGTCGAGGGCGAGCACATGGTGTTGGGCTCCGACGCGCTGGATTCGCCGGGCTTCGACCTGCTGGCGCTGTTCACCGGTTCCGAGGGCATGCTCGGCGTGATCACCGAGGTCACCGTCAAACTGTTGCCCAAGCCGCAAGTCGCACGGGTGTTGCTGGCCGCCTTCGACTCGGTGGAAAAAGCCGGGCGCGCGGTCGGTGACATCATTGCCGAGGGCATCATCCCCGGCGGCCTGGAAATGATGGACAACCTCGCCATTCGCGCCGCCGAAGACTTCATTCACGCCGGCTATCCGGTGGACGCCGAAGCCATCCTGTTGTGCGAACTCGATGGCGTGGAAGCTGACGTACACGCCGATTGCGACCGGGTTCGCAGGGTGCTGGAAAACGCCGGGGCGACCGAAATCCGTCAGGCCAAGGACGAAGCCGAACGCGTGCGCTTCTGGGCCGGGCGCAAGAACGCTTTCCCGGCAGTCGGTCGGCTCTCGCCGGATTACTACTGCATGGACGGCACCATTCCGCGTCGGGAATTGCCCGGCGTGTTGAAGGGCATTTCCGCGCTGTCGGAGGAATACGGACTGCGGGTCGCCAACGTTTTCCACGCCGGCGACGGCAACATGCACCCGCTGATCCTCTTCGATGCCAATCAACCCGGTGAACTGGACCGCGCCGAAGCGTTGGGCGGGAAGATTCTGGAGCTGTGCGTGAAAGTCGGCGGCAGCATCACCGGCGAGCACGGCGTAGGCCGCGAAAAGATCAACCAGATGTGTGCGCAATTCAACAGTGACGAGCTGACGTTGTTTCATGCGGTAAAAGCCGCTTTCGATCCGGCCGGCACCCTCAACCCCGGCAAGAACATCCCGACCCTGCACCGCTGCGCCGAATTCGGTGCCATGCACGTGCACATGGGCAAGCTGCCCTTCCCTGAACTGGAGCGTTTCTGATGGATGCCCAACGTCAGCCGCCCTTCGTGGCCCAGGAGCGCGATGCCAGCGATGCGCTGCTGGAACAGGTCAACCAGGCGATTCAATCCGCCCTGCCGCTGCGCATTCAAGGTGCCAACAGCAAGGCATTTCTGGGTCGCGAGGTGGCAGGTGAGGTGCTCGACACCCGCCGCCACTGCGGCATCGTCACCTACGACCCGACCGAGCTGGTGATCACCGCCCGCGCCGGCACGCCGTTGTCGGTGCTGAACGCCGCGCTGGAAGACGCCGGTCAGATGCTGCCCTGCGAGCCACCCAGCTACAGCGATGGCGGCGCAGGTGATGGAACCGTCGGCGGCATGGTCGCCGCAGGCTTGTCCGGGCCACGCCGGCCATGGTCAGGCTCGGTGCGGGACTTTGTGCTGGGCACGCGGGTGATCACCGGCCTGGGCAAGCATCTGCGCTTCGGCGGCGAGGTGATGAAGAACGTCGCCGGCTACGACCTGTCACGCCTGATGGCCGGCAGTTTCGGTTGCCTGGGCCTGATCACCGAAGTCTCATTGAAAGTCCTGCCCAAACCGAGGCTGTGCACCAGCATCGCACTGGAGATGGACAGCGCCACCGCCCTCGCCCGCCTCGCGCAGTGGGGTCAGCAACCGCTGCCGATCAGCGCCGCCAGCCACGACGGCCGCGTGCTGCGCTTGCGCCTTGAAGGCGGTGAAGGTTCAGTCGCGGCGGCCCATGACCGCCTCGGCGGCGAATCCATCGACCCGGCTTACTGGCGCGCGCTGAACGAACACCGCCTGGATTTCTTCACCGATGGCCGGCCGCTGTGGCGCGTGTCATTGCCCGTCAGCACGGCGGCGCTGGACCTGCCGGGGGATCAATTGATCGACTGGGCCGGTGCGCAACGCTGGCTCAAATCCGACGCCAGCGGCAGCGAGATTCGCCGCATCGTCAGCGCTGCAGGCGGTCACGCCACCTGCTACAGCCACGGCCTCGATGACAGTCCTTTTCAGCCGTTGGCCACGCCCTTGCTGCGCTACCACCGCCAGCTGAAGGCGCAACTCGATCCGCACGGAATGTTCAATCCGGGCCGAATGTACGCGGAGATCTGAACCATGCAGACGACCCTGAGCGAACACGCCAAAAGCCTGCCCCGTGGCGAAGAAGCGGAAAGCATTCTGCGCAGCTGCGTGCACTGCGGTTTCTGCAACGCGACCTGCCCGACCTATCAGCTGCTCGGCGATGAGCTGGATGGGCCACGCGGGCGCATTTACCTGATCAAACAAGTGCTGGAAGGCAAGGAAGTCACCGAGAAAACCCAGCTGCACCTGGACCGCTGCCTGTCCTGCCGCAACTGTGAAACCACCTGCCCTTCCGGCGTCGACTACCACAACCTGCTGGACATCGGCCGGGAAGTGGTCGACGCCGCCGTGCCGCGCCCGCTGGGCCAACAATTACTGCGCGACAGCCTGCGCGCCGTTGTTCCCAATGCCGGGCTGTTCAAATCCCTGACCCAGTTGGGTAACTCCTTCAGGCCACTGCTGCCCGGCGCATTGAAGACCAAGCTGCCCGGCAACATCCGCCCGGCCAAGGCGCGGCCGACCGGGCAACATGCACGGCAAATGTTGATTCTCGAAGGCTGCGTGCAACCCGGTTTGTCGCCCAACACCAATGCGGCCACGGCGCGGGTGCTGGATCGGCTGGGCATCAGCATCACATCCATCGCCCAGGCCGGTTGCTGCGGCGCCGTGGATTACCACTTGAACGCCCAGGAACAAGGCCTGCAGCGGGCGCGACGGAATATTGATGCGTGGTGGCCGAGCATTCAGGCCGGTGCCGAAGCCATCGTGCAGACCGCCAGCGGCTGCGGCGCCTTCGTCAAGGATTATGGCCACCTGCTGCGCCACGACCCGGCTTACGCGCAAAAAGCCGCGATGATCAGCGAGCGCACCAAGGATCTGGTCGAAGTGCTGCGCGCCGAACCCCTGGAGCAGCTCGGCGGTTGTACCCGCCAGACCCTGGCCTTCCATTGCCCGTGTACGCTGCAGCACGCGCAGAAACTCGGCGGCGCCGTCGAGTCTGTGCTGACCCGGCTGGGCTTCAATCTCACACCGGTGCCCGACAGTCACTTATGCTGCGGGTCGGCCGGCACCTATTCGATCACCCAGCCGGTGCTGGCGAAACAGCTGCGGGACAACAAGATGAATGCGCTGGAAAGTGGCAACCCGGACGTGATCGCGACGGCCAACATTGGCTGTCAGACTCACCTGGCCAGCGCCAATCGCACGCCGGTCAAACACTGGATCGAACTCATCGAGGACGCGCTGCCTCCAAGTTGATTGCAGGCGCCCTGGCTCCGTATCAGACCGACACGCATGACACCCCTTGCCCTTCAGGAGAACTGCATGAAAACCAAATCCGTACTGACCCAGACCGAAGTCACCCAGATCCTCGCTGCCGCCCGTACCGAGGCGCAGAACAACGGTTGGGCGGTGTCCATCGCCGTGACGGACGACGGCGGTCACCTGCTGGGCTTCGAGCGCCTGGACGGCTGCGCGCCCATCGGCGGCTATATCGCCATCGAAAAAGCCCGCACCTCGGCGCTGGGGCGTCGCGAATCCAAGGGTTATGAGGAAATGGTCAACGGCGGCCGCACCGCATTCGTCACTGCCCCGCTGCTGACGTCGCTGGAAGGCGGTGTACCGGTGATCATCGATGGCCAGACCATCGGCGCCGTGGGTGTGTCCGGCGTGAAGGGCGACCAGGATGCGCAAGTGGCCAAGGCCGGGGTGGCCGCGGTAAGCGCGCAATAACGCCACCCGCGATAACCCTCTACGCGCCGGCGCCCAAGGGTGCCAACCCCTATTCACGATGGAGACCCCAGATGACCGAATTCGTCAATTGCCACAACCTTAAAGTGGCGGCCAACCTCAAGCGCTTTGTCGACGAGGAAGTGATTCCCGGCACAGGCCTGACCCCGGAACTGTTCTGGGCCGATTTCGACTCGCTGGTCCATGACCTCGCCCCGGTCAACCGGGAGCTGCTGAAAGAGCGCGACCGCATACAGGCTCAACTGGACAAGTGGCACAAATCCAACCCTGGCCCGGTCACCGACATGCCGGCGTACATCGCCTTCCTCGACAGCATCGGCTACCTCAAGCAGGTGCCGGCGGAGGTCAAGGTTTCCACTAACAAGGTGGACATCGAAGTCAGCGAGCAGGCCGGTCCGCAACTGGTGGTGCCTGCCGCCAATGCCCGTTACGCCCTGAACGCCGCCAACGCGCGCTGGGGTTCGCTGTACGACGCGCTGTACGGCACCGATGCCATTTCCTCGGCCAACGGCGCCGAAATCAAAGCGGGCTACAACCCGTTGCGGGGCGAGAAGGTCATCGCCTTCGCCCGCGCCCTGCTGGATCAAGCCGCGCCCCTGGCGTCCGGCACCCATGTCGGCGCCAAGGCCTATGCGGTGGACAGCGGCGAATTGCTGGTCACCCTCGCCGACGGCAGCCAGTCGCGCCTGGCACAGCCCGAGAAATACGTCGGCTATCAGGGCGAGCCGCGCCAGCCGAACGCAATCCTGCTGAAGAACAACGGCCTGCACATCGAAATCCAGATCGACCCCGCCAGCCCGATCGGCGCCACTGACCCGGCCGGGATCAAGGACCTGCTGCTGGAAGCTGCGCTGTCGACCATCATCGACTGCGAAGACTCTGTCGCCGCGGTCGATGCCGACGACAAGCTGGTGATCTACCGCAACTGGCTGGGGTTGATGAAGGGCGACCTGACCGAAGCCCTGATCAAGAACGGCAAGACCATCACCCGTCGCCTGAACGCCGACCGCCAATACACGGCGGCCGACGGCAGCGCGATTACCCTGCACGGTCGCTCGCTGCTGTTCATCCGCAACGTCGGCCACCTGATGACCAACCCGGCGATCCTTTACGACGGCAATAAGGAAATCCCCGAAGGCATTCTTGATGGCGTCATCACCAGCCTGATTGCCTTGCACGACCTGCACAACCGCACCAACTCCCGCGCCGGCAGCGTCTACATCGTCAAACCGAAGATGCACGGCCCGGACGAAGTGGCGTTCGCCGACACGCTGTTCAGCCGCATCGAGGACGCGCTGAAGATCCCGCGCAACACCCTCAAAATGGGGATCATGGACGAGGAGCGGCGCACCAGCGTCAACCTCAAGGCGTGCATCGAAGCCGCATCCTCTCGGGTCGCCTTCATCAACACCGGTTTCCTTGATCGCACCGGCGACGAGATGCACAGCTCGATGGAAGCCGGGCCGATGCTGCGCAAGGGCGACATGAAAGCCACGCCGTGGATCAAGGCTTACGAGCGCAACAACGTGCTGGTCGGCCTGGCGTGCGGGTTGCGCGGCCGTGCGCAGATCGGCAAAGGCATGTGGGCGATGCCGGACCTGATGGCCGACATGCTGGAGCAGAAGATCGCGCACCCGAAATCCGGCGCGACCACGGCGTGGGTGCCCTCGCCGACCGCCGCTACCCTGCACGCACTGCATTACCACAAGGTGGACGTGAAAGCGGTGCAGCAGGAGCTGGAACAGGTCGATCTCGAAAGCATCAGCGAAGACATTCTGCTGGACCTGCTGAGCATCCCCGTCGTCGAAAAGGCGGAGTGGAACGAGGATCAGATTCGCGAAGAAGTGGAAAACAACGCTCAGGGTCTGTTGGGCTATGTGGTGCGCTGGGTGGAGCAAGGCGTTGGCTGTTCGAAGGTGCCGGACATCCACAACGTCGGCCTGATGGAAGACCGCGCGACGCTGCGCATTTCCAGCCAGCACATCGCCAACTGGCTGCGCCACGGTGTGATCTCCGAGGACTATGTGAAAGATGCGTTGAAACGTATGGCGAAGGTGGTCGATCGACAAAATGCCGGGGACTCGGCTTACACGCCAATGGCCGGCAATTTCGAAAAGTCAGTGGCCTTCCAGGCCGCCAGCGCGCTGGTGTTTAAAGGCAGCGAACAGCCGAGCGGCTACACCGAACCGCTGTTGCATGAATTCCGGTTGGCGTTCAAGAAGGAGCATTGATCGAGCGGAAGCGCTGGGGATTTTGAAGTGGGGGTGACTTGCTCACGAATGGGCTGGGTCAGCAGCACTCAGGCTGGCTGACAGAATGCCTTTGCGAGCAAGCTCGCTCCCACAGGTTCAGCGTCTGACTCAAGCTTTGGGGTGGATGGAGGATTTGTGGGAGTGACCGGGGTGGCGTTCCACCTTGCTCACGAAGGTCCTAAGTGCTTTCTCGCACCACCAGCTCAAACCCGAGATCAACCTGCGCCTCATGAACCGTACCGTCCAGCAGGCCGAGCAACAGTTGCGCGGCGCGCTGGCCGACCTGTTCGCGCGGGGTTCGGATGGAGGTCAGGCGCGGGACCATGTGCGCCGAACCCGGCAGGTCGTTGAAGCCGATCAGCGAAACCTGTTCCGGAATGCGGACGCCCCGTCGCAGGGCCTCCAATGATGCGCCCTGGGCCAGGTCGTCGTTGCAGAAAAACACCCCGTCGACGTCCGGATGTGCTTCCAGCAATCGGGCAAACAGCTCACTGCCCAGACCGATGGACGACGGCAGCGGCGACGCCATTTGCAATGCCTCGTCATACAGCCCTTCCTGCTCCAGCACGCCGCGAAAGCCAACGCCCCGTTGAATCACCCGTGGATCGAGCTGCGCCGATACGTACGCCAATCGCTTCCGGCCACGGCTCAACAAATGACGCGCCGCCTCGGCACCTGCCTGTTGCTGGGAAAACCCTACGCATGGCTCGGCGCGGGTCGGGTCGAGTTCCATCATGTGCACGCACGGCACGCCACTGGCGGCGAGCAATTGCTGCGCCGCCACGCTGCGGTCGAAACCGGTCAGCAGAATCCCCCGAGGCCGGTGGGACAGATGACTGCGCAGCAGGTTCTCTTCTTCTATAGGCGAGTAGTGATAGTTACCGATCACCACTTCAAGCCCGCGCGGGCGCAAGACCGTCTGAATGGCTTCGAGGGTTTCGATAAACAGTTGGTTGGACAGCGACGGCACCAGCACTACCACCGACTGACTTTGCGAAGACGCCAGGGCCCGTGCAGCAGGATTGGCGACATAGCCTAGACTCAGCGCAGCAGCGCGGACTTTTTCCACCAACTGCGGTGCCACGGTGGTCACGCCACGCAAGGCTCGGGACGCGGTAATCGGCGAGACGGCGGCCAGTTTGGCGACTTCATTAAGGGTGGGACGACCGGTGGAACGGGAACCAATACGTGTCATGCGTTGCCAACTGATTGGAAGAAAGCTGAGGGGGTTGCGATTGTGTGGGATGGGCTCTAAGGTAGCGCTATCTCACGGAGGCCCGCAACTTTTCGATCGATTCCACGACCGGGTTTTTGCATCTCATGGATCAGCGAGATACCCATAACAATGACTACACCTGGAAACAGTCTCGCCGGACTTGCACACCATTCGGCGAAGACAGCGCTGTCTCCGGGACGAGGTTTTTATGACTACTGCTCCACATGCTATTTCCGCCATCGTGGTAATGGGTGTTTCCGGCTGCGGCAAGAGTGCCGTCGGCGAGGCCATCGCAAACAACAGCGGCGGCCGCCTGATCGAGGGTGATGCGTTCCATCCTCAAGCCAACATCGACAAGATGAGCGCGGGCCATCCGCTTGACGACAACGATCGCGCCGGCTGGCTGACCCGCCTCGGCGAAGAAGTTGCCACCGCCTTGAAGAACGGCGAAAAACCCGTTCTCACCTGCTCCTCCCTCAAGCTCATCTACCGTGACCGTCTGCGTGCGGCCGTGCCGGGGTTGGGTTTCGTGTTTCTGGAGCTGACCAAAGAACTCGCCACCGAACGCTGTTCCCATCGCCCGGGGCACTTCATGCCGGCCAGTCTGGTCGACAGCCAGTTCGCGACCCTCGAACCTCCTTACAACGAGGACCGCACACTGGTGGTGGACGCGACCAAATCCATCGAGACCATCGGTAAGGAAGCGGCCACCTGGTGGAGCGAGTCCAGCGCCGAGCCACAAACCCCATCTGTCACCGCGCGCACCGGCTCTTGATCCTCGATCAGGCGTGAGCGACAAAGGTAGCGCTGTCTCTGATGACGCTGCCCTCGCTTCACAGGGCAGAGAGCAACAGCGTCAAGCAGTAGCTCCAAAAAAACAAAATACAACGGAGAGACACCCCCATGTTCGGCATGACTCAAGACACGTATCTGCTGGTCGATGCGTTGGTGACCATCATTGGCCTTGTGCTTTTGATCACCAAGTTCAAAGTCCACCCCTTTATTGCATTGACCATCGCGGCAGGTTTTCTCGGGCTGACCTCCGGGATGCCGGTCGAAAAAGTGATGAAATCATTCCAGGACGGTTTCGGCGGCGTGCTGGGTTTCGTCGGCATCATTCTTGGCCTGGGCACCATGCTCGGCAAGCTGATGGCCGATTCCGGCGGTGCTGACCAGATCGCCCAGACGTTGATCCGTCGCTTCGGCAAGGACCGCGTGCACTGGGCCATGATGTTTTCGGCGTTTCTGGTAGGCATCCCGCTGTTCTTCGAAATCGGCTTTGTGCTGCTGATCCCGCTGGTGTTCATCGTTGCCCGTCGCAGCGGCGTGTCCATCGTCAAGATCGGTATCCCGTTGCTGGCAGGCCTGTCGGCCGTCCACGGTCTGGTGCCTCCGCACCCGGGTCCGTTGCTGGCCATCGGCATCTTCAACGCAGACATCGGCAAGACCATTTTCTACGGTCTGATCGTGGCCTTCCCGACTGCCATCATCGCCGGCCCGATCTACGGCAAGTGGATTGCCCAGCGCATTCCGGGCAACCCGTCGAAAGAACTGATGGATCAGATTGCCAAGGAGTCGACCAACGACAACCTGCCAAGCTTCGCCATTACCCTGGTGACGATCCTGCTGCCGGTGTTCCTGATGCTGCTCAAGACGTTTGCCGACGTGGCGCTGCCAGCCGGTCACATCTTCCGCATCTGGATGGACTTCATCGGTCACCCGATCGCTGCCCTGCTGTTTGCCCTGCTGCTGGCGTTCTACACCTTTGGTTCGGCACGTGGTTTCAGCCGCGACCACATCATCAAGCTGCTCGACCAGAGCCTGGCGCCCGTCGCCGCAATCGTGCTGATCGTCGGTGCCGGCGGTGGTTTCAAGCAGATGCTGGTGGACAGTGGCGTCGGTAACCTGATCGGCCACATGGCCGTGCAGGCGCAGATCTCGCCGATTCTGCTGGCGTGGCTGGTGGCTGCGGTCATCCGTATCGCTACCGGTTCCGCGACCGTCGCCACCATCACCGGTGCCGGGATTGTTGCGCCGGTGGTCGGCATGGTGCCGGGCGTGAACCGTGAGCTGCTGGTACTGGCGACCGGTGCCGGTTCGCTGATCCTGTCCCACGTGAACGACGCGGGCTTCTGGCTGGTCAAGCAGTACTTCAACATGACCGTGTCCGAGACGCTGAAAACCTGGACCGTGATGGAAACCATCCTGTCGGTCGTGGGCATCATCCTGATCATGCTGTTATCGATGGTGGTCTGATGGGTTGATCGCGGCAAATTGACGCTGCGATCCTTGCCGCTGTTCCCATGCCCACCTCTACGGTGGGCATGTCATTTCTGACCCACTCAAAGCGCTCACCACCGCTCTGCTGATGACGCCACCCGAGTCTTCGGTGCAGCCCAGCCGGGCCTGATACAAAACCGTTCACACATCCCGTCATCAATTCGATTAAAGTTACGGCGTTTTGCCGGTACTCATTTAGGAAGTCTCCTACACTCCTCTCAGAGAACTCGTACGAGGCAATCTAATGAAAATTTCATCGCCGGCCGCTACGAGTTCTTTGCAATAAAGGGCAAAGGAGTGTGGAATAGGCGCCGCTCTGAATCCGGCTATCAATGCGATAGCCGATTCGTACGGGAAATTACCGCCAGCATCAGGCAAGATTCCCATGCCGTTCTGCCCCAGGAGCGACGCTCACTGTGACGAGACGATGAACCTGGGGAATTAAAATCGTACCAATGGCGTCATACTGATGACCGCATTTGGATGCAATCGGCAATTACCATCACCCAAAGGCTCACGCCAGCCTCCCGGCAGAGGCGCTTCATGAGGCCATCAAGGAAAAGATTATGTTGATACTCACCCGTAAAGTCGGCGAAAGCATAAACATCGGTGACGACATCACCGTTACCATTCTGGGCGTTCAGGGCCTCCAGGTCCGTCTCGGGATCAACGCCCCGAAAGATGTTTCCGTACACCGCGAAGAAATCTACAAACGCATCAAGGCCGAAACTGCAACCGACCAGGATCCGCAATAAACCCACCGGTTTATGCTTATTCGATAACTGTCAGCGGCCATCAGGTGCTGACAGATCGGCGACGGCGACTGACAAGGCGCCGTTTTTTTCGTCCGCACTTTGGATCCATCAAAGTCAGCTTCGCTGATAACTAAGCGTGAGCGAATGCAGAGAATCTGCGTATCGGACGATGCACTTCCGGATGTCGCGACAAGTTGTCAGACATCCGGTATCGCCAACTAAAACGGCCGACCTCCATAAGAGATCGGCCGTTTTTAGTTATCAACCGGTTTAACCCGATCAGCCCGCCGTGTTCAGGTGGCTGGCGATGGTGTCTTTTGCCTGCAGGCGTTTTTCCTTGAGTTTTTTCAATTCGTCATCGGGAATATCGCCCGCCTCTTCGGCGCTGACAATCTGGATGTCCAGCTCATCGTAGTGCTCGACCAAGGCATTGAGCTTCGCGTCGCCGCCTTTGCGCTCGGCAAGGTCTTCTTTGGTGATGCTCAGGTCCGCGTACAAATCGTGCTTAACCGGCATGGGATGCCTCTCCTCTGATGACTGATGTAGGCATGTTGAGGGTAGCCCAGCTTAAAGGTTCGGCGTTTTTGCCGATGTGAATAACGCGCTTTGACATGCACGATCCTGTACAACGGGCTAGGGTATCGGTCGAACCCTTTTCATGCCATTTCAAGGATCGACCATGACCTCGCCGTTTTCTCGTTCTCTTCTCGCCAGCGCTCTGGCCTTCGGTATCGCCTTCTCCGCGGCAGCGCCTGTCTTCGCCGAGCCCAACAAACAGGTCCAGGCGGATGCCGAGCATTACAAGGACGAAGCGCTGAAGCTGCTGGAGCAACTGGTCAATATCGATTCGGGCTCCGGCTATGAGCCGGGACTGACCCAAGTGCGTGACATCGTCGTCGCGCAACTCAAGGCGCTGGGCGCGACTATCGAAATGGTCCCTAACACCGCGCCGGACAAGAGCCAGCATGTGGTCGCGACGCTCAGGGGCACCGGCAAGGCGAAGATTCTGCTGATGGCGCACATGGACACCGTATTCAAGGAAGGCTCCGCCGCCGCCCGGCCATTCCATATCAAGGACGGTCGTGCGTACGGGCCGGGGGTGATGGACGACAAGGGCGGCATCGTTGCCGGGCTCTATGCGCTGAAGATTCTGAAGAAGCTCGACTTCAAGGACTACGCGCAGATTACCTTCCTGCTGGACGCCAGCGAGGAAACCGGCTCGGCCGCCGCTACGGCACTGATTCAAAAGGTCGCCAAACAGCACGATGTGACCCTGAACCTGGAACCGGGACGCCCTGCCGACGGCCTGGTGATCTGGCGCAAAGGCAGCGCCACCGCCGTGGTTGAGGTCAAGGGCAAGGCATCTCACGCCGGCGTCGCGCCGGAACTGGGGCGCAATGCGGCCATGGAGGCGGCACATCAGATCCTGCAACTGGGCAAACTCGGCGATGCCGAGAAGAAGACCACGATCAACTTCACCGTGCTCAACGCCGGCGATCGCACCAACGTGATCCCCGATCAAGCCACCGCCAAGGCCGATGTCCGCGCCGCCGTGCCGGAGGAGTTTGATCGTATCGAGAAGGATCTGGCGCGGGTGTCGGCTGACAAACTGATCCCCGACACCCAAGTGACGACCCGTCTGGAGCGCGGCTTGCCACCGATGCCGCAGACGCCGGAAACCGACAAACTGGTCGATATCGCTCAGGGCATCTACGGCGAGATCGGCCGCAAGCTGACCGTCGAAGGCAGCGGCGGCGCGGCCGATGCGAGCCTCTCGGCCGGGGTCGGTGTGCCGACGCTGGACGGCTTCGGCATTGTTGGCGGCAACATTCACACGCCCGAGGAATATGCCGAAGTCGACAGTGTGTCGCCGCGCATTTACCTGTTGACGCGGATGATCATGGAGCTGGCGACGCGCACTCCGGGCAAGTGACCAACGCCTGGTCGTCTCTCGGGCAAAAAAAATCCCGGACCACCCAAACAAAGGTGCGCCGGGATACAAGTGCTGCAAGGAGAGTCAGGATTGCGCGTTGGCCAGCACGGGCCAGAGGAACGGCAGACGCTCTTCGCTGCGACTGGACACCAGTCGCGGCGCTGCAGGAACAGGCTGCACGGCCGGGGTCTGCAGGCGGGTCAGGACCGAGTCGATCACGACGCCGCTGGCGTCGTGATGGAACTGCCAGACGCCGTAGATGCGGCCGTCAAACGACGCTTCGCTGCCCAGTCGTGGATCGACGCCCAGTCCTGCGCCCAGACCGAACAAGTGCAGACCATGCAAGCGCTGACCGCTGGCGTCGAGCGGACACCCCGAGGGATCGGAATCCAGCCCACCCTTGACCTCCATCAGCGTGATGGCCTCGCCACCGGCATGACTCAAGGCCGGCAACACCGGCTGGTAGCCCGTGCACTGCACGACGATCTCGGCTTCCGCCAGCGCTTGACGCGCTCGCTCGAACTGATCGGCCGGGCCCTGATGGGTTTGCAGCAACTGCACGCGCACGCCGGTCTTGCCGATCTGGCCCTTGGACAGGGCTTCACGTCCCACGTCCAGCGCCCGGTAGCGCAAACCGCCGGAGCGGTTGACCCGACCCGAAACCGGGCAGACGTCCCTCGCCGCATCGAACGCATAGCCCGCATCCAGCGCGGCCTGAGCAGTTTCGTAAAACAGACGGATCGGCGAACGGTGCACCAGCGTCACCTCCTCCAGGCCGGCAAACTCCAGCGCGTCGGCCAGGTTTTCCAGCACCGAGAACGCGCTGTGGGAGCCGCCCACGACGCATACCCGCCCTTTGCCCGCCAGCGTCGTCGCAAAAAGGTGGCGCAACTGCACGGCGTTCATTCTCAGCAGCGCGTCGGCGCTCTCGATCCGCGCCGAAGGTGGCACCGCGAGGCCTTGATCCGCCAGGCTGTCGAGCAGGTGCTGAGGGTCCTGCCAGCCGCCCAGATTGAGGACGACTGCGCGGCTACGAATACGCCGACTGCGGCCATCTGACTCGACCCACACCTGATACTCATCGTCTTCGCGCACGATCTCGGTGATCGTCGTGCTGCTCCATAACTTCACGCCATAGCGCTCGACGATAAAGTCGAGCACCAGCTTCGAGGCTTCCGCCAGCAGTTCAGCGACGTCCGCCAACTGCGGCGCGCTTTGCGCCTGGTGTCTGATGCGCCAATAGGCGGCCGAATGTTCCAGGGGTTCAAATACATCACGCAGCGCCGGGTCGCGCAGACAATCCAGAAACACATCGCCCACCGAGTTGGCGGTGATTCGGTAATCGCCCAGACGCCCCGTGCCCGGCGTGGGACTTGCGTCGACAATGATTAAACCTTCCTTGGCCAGTTCTGGCATGGCGCCGCTTTTCAATGCGTTGAACAGCAGCCCCATTCCTGCAGGTCCGGCACCTCCTACTACACAACCGCAATCGGTTTCCAGATGATCTCCTTGCATAATTGTCACTCCACGCTGGGTCGTTACCGTATCGCCGCCTGCGTTATGAACAGCCGCACTTCCGTGCGCGTTCAACCGCTATCGCTGAGACGATGTCTGAACTTTCTAGTTGAAAAAAAATGAGCTGTTTACTAAATGACTAAATTTGGCAGGCATGAATGCCGCAATGAGGAGCGACACATTGGCGGCAGTGACAACAGGAGCATCGACCCGGGTCAATTGATCCGGCGCAGGCTCTGGAACGCCGCGTTAAGGGCCGCACACCCTTCCCGAGGCTCCGTCGATCCCACAGTCCGCGCCGCCTGTTGTCAGTTTTCCCCAAGGGACGCTACCGCCAACTCATCGCGCACCTGAACGGATTTATCCTGGAACAAGAAGTATCGGGCGCTTGCACTAAGCGCCGTTCAGCGAAGTCGAAAACGTAAAGTGATAGTTGCAAAGAACTGACGAGGTGTCAATTTTACGAGACAAAGACGATTCCGAGCTTTAGGTAGTATAAATAACTGATTTTTATAGGAATTTTTATTTTGACGCCATCCAATCGGCGCTCCATGCTGAGCCCATGGATTTATAAAATAACTGCCCCTTGAAATTTAACTGCGAATGGCGGGTCGCTGCGGCATTAACTAACTCTGCTCGCAACATGCAATGCGCCTTGAGTCATTTATTGCTCGTACTTTTCTATGATCATTAATGTTCCCCAGCATTTATTGACGCCAGAATTACCCATCTTCTTAAGTGAATTGAGCTGGCTGCAATGGCAAGAGGACCCTGCCGGATCCGATGAATGGAATACTTTCGTATGGCCAGCTGAGAACTATTCGGCCCTGCCGTACCTCCATTGTGGTGTGTTAGCACTTTCCCAAGGACAGAGAGGTGACCTATGAATGATGATAAAACCGATCAGTCCAGCATCGCCGAAATTGATTATTCGCGGGACACGCTGTTCGGACCTATTCCGATGCAGGCGACCTGCCGAGTACGTCTCGCGACGATAGAGCACGAGGGGCACAGCTTGCGCGAGCTGACTATCCTCGGTGATGTGCCGGATTATTTGCCCAAGTCATCGATCATTCGCATTGCGATGGACGGCCGCATTGAGGCGGGGCCCGTTCGCGAGCACTATGCGGTTAAAGGCAACGGCGAAGAGCATTTCAAACTGCTCTTCGAGAATGAGCACCCACACCGGACGCATTGAAAACGCTCGCGCTACTGCGCGCCGTTGTGGACGTGGACGGCCTGAGCGATGCCAAGGGGTTTGCCGGATCGGGGCTCCACGTTTGGAGGAATGCCGAGGGTCGGAGGGATGAAAAGCAGCACTGCTGCAGAGGGCGGCGCTGTATCAAGCGCTGTGGCCTCCCCGCCCGCACCTTGACGTGCGGGCAGCCCGTCGGTCCCGTAGCGCAGGCCTTCAACCTGAGGCTTGATTTCCAGCACCGGCTCCGGTGGCAGCAGTTGCTCTCGCTCCAGGGACGTCATCGGCGGTCGGAAGCTGGCGTTCCGCATTTCGAGCCGATCGAGCATCGTGATGATCGACGCAGCGCCAACCACAACAATGCCCAGCAGGCAGCTGACGCCGATGATGACCTTGCGACGGCGGCGCGCTGGCGCCGCTCGGTTGTGCTCTGGTACTGCATCGATCTCGGGTTGCGCGTACGCCATGCAAATCCTCAATGTCCCGCCTGGCCACCGTGGCCGATGCAGACCAACATAAGGCGGAACGGTGATTATTGCTAGAGGCCTGCGCTCAACTCACCAACGCGTGCGGGTAACGCCTGGCTTTCCCGAGTTCGGCCTGAAGGTCACGGATAAGTGCGCACAAGGCATGGCTATTATCGAGCGAGTCCAGAGCAATATTGCAAGCGAACAACTCGACGCGCTCGGTGGCAGGGTCTACGACTTCAACCGTCATCCGATCCTCTATCACCGTGCAGTTGCAACGCAAAGGCAGAAACGCACTTTCTATAATGTTGCGCAGTTCAAGTTTAGAGAGCGTACAGGCAATCATTTTCCAATCCTCCGCAGGCAGGACTGGGTGACGCCTTCAGCCGCTCGCCTGACCATAAATCAGCACTTACACCAACGGGAAAACGTTTCCCGGGCGCCCCGTTCGCCAGTCGACAAACAGGGATATCCAAGTTATACGCCGCGCCCCAAAGTGAAGCAAACAGCCTCTGTCGCGCTCATCTCAGGCCACCCGCCGCCAGAATGCCGAGGTAAATCGATTCACTGCGGTACAACTCGGCCCGTTCACGCTTTAATTGGCTGAATAACCGGACGAATGAGTGCTATATCTGCTTAGCCATCCGTCGGACATAAGTCAAAGGCCCGACGAGCGACGTCATTTACCGGTCTACGGAGTTAGCTGCGTAGCAACTTGAGGTGAATAAGTGCAACGCGCGCGCCTTTCTTGTCCTGACGCTCTTCAATGGCGAAGGGTTTGAAGCCCAGCTTGGGGTAAAACAGCAATCCCGGGACGTTATGATTGAAGCAGGAAGCGGTCAGCTCCGCCGCTTCATGTTTGCCAAAAGCCAGTTCCATCATGCAGCCGATCATGTAGCGGCCAACGCCTTTGGAGCGAAAGCGCGGATCAATGATGACGTTGCCCATCGAGCAACGGCCTCTGAAATCGTAGCGGGAGAAGTTGGCGAATCCCACGACCTGGCCGTCCAGCTCGATGACCGTGTTGTCCGAACGCTGGGCAATGGACTCGTTGAGCTGCTCCGGGGTCAGCGGGAATACCGCCTTGGGGAACATATAGAAGAGCTCATCAATGCTCTGGGGCATATCGCAGATGAAAGGGACGTCTTTTTCTTCCAGGGGGCGATGGATAAACATGGTGAGTTACCTCTCGAAGAAACAGGAGCCGTGGGCGGACTATAAATGTCATCCCTTAGAGCTGACGGTATAAGACACCATCCGGGCATGAATGTGCCGAAATGTTACAAATGGCCTGAATCCGCCGCAGAACATTGTCGCAAACCCCTGACAGTCATGGAAATGCTCTCACCGGGCAGAACGCCTCCGCCCTTTTAGCGACTCATGCATTTTGCACGACGACATTCGCGATTGAATTCTTCATTCCATTGATTTTATTACGTTTTTATCTGGGTGAGCGATTGGCACAGGCAGTGCACCGTAATGGGGAGAAGCACAACATCATTCGCACGGAGCAGCACCATGAACGTCTCACCTGATTCTTATCCTGCCGCTGTAGAAGAATCCTCCACAGTCTCGGGCGTGTCCTGGGGTGCCATCTTTGCTGGCGCTGCCGGCGCCGCTGCCTTATCCCTTATCCTGATTTTGCTGGGCTCGGGCCTTGGTTTTTCAGCGATGTCGCCCTGGGCCAACGAAGGCGCCAGCGCCAAGACAATCGGTATCTCGACGGTCGTCTGGCTCGCGCTGACGCAAATCGTGGCATCCGGTCTTGGCGGTTATCTCGCTGGTCGACTGCGCGTCAAATGGGCCAACATGCACGGCGACGAAGTTTATTTCCGTGACACCGCGCACGGCTTCCTGTCCTGGGCTGTCGCGACGCTGGTAGCTGCCGTGCTGGTCGTGGGCTCTGTCAGCGGCGTCGTCGGAAGCGGCGTGAAAGCCGGCGCCACTGCGGTAGCGGGCGTTGCCGCTACTGCCGCCACTGCCGCTGGTTCTGCAGCCGGCAATACCAGCAGTGATCAATACGGTTACTACATCGATTCGCTGTTCCGCGATGACCGCCCTGCTGCTGTTAGCGATGATGCGGCCCACGGTGTTGTGGTGCGTATCTTCACCAAGACAATGGCCAACGATGGTCAGCTGGCTCCGGAAGACCGCACCTACCTGGCACAGCTGGTCGCTCAGCGTACCAACTTGAGTCAGGCCGATGCCCAGGCGCGCGTAGATCAGGTTTACGGTCAGGCCAAACAAGCTGTGGCCGACGCCAAGCTGAAAGCTCAACAAGCTGCTGATGCTGCCGCCAAGGCCGCTGCAACCGCTGCGCTGTGGACTTTCGTTTCGCTGCTGTGCGGCGCGTTCGTGGCAAGCCTTGCCGCTATCTGGGGTGGTCGTCGTCGTGATGCAGTCACGTATGTCGAAACCCGTGCTTATTCCACTACTTCCAGCATTCGCTAATCAAGGAGAGTCATCATGCGTTCACTACTTCTGTGGTTCCTCGGCATCCCAATCCCGATCATCATTTTGATTGCGCTGTTTGTGCATTGATTGAGTGATTGATTAAAAATCCGCGCTGTTCTCCCAGAGGCAGCGCGGATTTTTTTCGTCTGCAGGAAGAGAAGTTGCCCGTTGGAGAGATCAAGAGCGTCTGCCTAAGGGCAGACATTTCGCCTTCGGCGACTTACATTTGAAAAGTCGAAAGTCGCACCACCCAAAAGTAAGCAAAAGTGCCTGCTCCTGGTTTGGCCCTTCCTTCGTCAGGGTTCCTTCACTCCGGTCTCGCTCCGTGGGCCCGCGCCGAACGGGCATCCATGCCCTGACGGCGCTCTCGCCGCATCCATGCGGCTCGACCCACTCCGCGAAACCTGCGTTCAGCCTGCACCCAAGTCGCGATTGGCGGTGTCTGGACTTTCTGCGTACGAAGATCAAAAGCAAAAGCTTCCCGGCTGAAGCCGGTCCTACAAGAGCCAATCGCGCTAACTGCAATGGTTGTCTTTAGTGGGACCGGCTTTAGCCGGGAAGAGGCAAGCCCAGCCGCCAACAATTTCGCTGAGCGCCCCCTCCTGTGGGAGGGAGCTTGCTCGCGAATGCCGTATTCCAAACACCAGATATTCGGGGAATGTACCGCCCCCTTCGTGAGCAAGCTCACTCCCACGAGTCCTCAGCGTTTGGACTGCCCGTGCTCTCCCCTTAATCTGATTTGGATCTGCTTTTGATCTTGATCTTCATACACAAGAGGCTCAAACACCGCCAATCGCGACTTGGGTGCAGGCCGAGCGCAGACGACGCGGAGTGGGCCGAGCCGCATGGATGCGGCGAGAGCGCCGTCAGGACATGGATGTCCGTTCGGCGCGGGCCCACGGAGCGTCGTCGGAGTGAGGGTATTCCGACGAAGGAGGAACCTAACCAGGAGCAAGCACCCTTGGTTACTTGGGGTGCTTTTCCAAGTAACTCGCCGAAGGCGAAACGTCTGCCCCTAGGCAGACGCTTGTGATCTTGATCTTAAAGATCCACGCCATCGATCATGGCATCCCCAACCAGTTCGGCAGCGCCAGCGAAATGTATGGCACGTAAGTCACCAGCAACAGGAACACCAGCAGGATCGACAACCACGGCAGCGCCGCACGAATAGTCTCGCCCAACGTCAGACCCGTCACCGCAGACGTCACGAACAGGTTCAGCCCCACCGGAGGGTGGACCAAGCCGATCTCCATGTTGACCACCATGACGATGCCCAGGTGAATCGGATCGATGCCGAGTTTCATCGCGATCGGGAAAAAGATCGGCGCCAGGATCAGGATGATTGCCGACGGCTCCATGAAGCTGCCCGCGACCAAAAGGACGATGTTCACCATGATCAGGAAGCCGATCGGGGTGAGGCCCTCGGAGATGACCCAGGCGGTAATCTGCTGCGGAATCTGCTCCGTGGTCAGGACGTGGGCGAACAGCATGGCGTTGGCGATGATGAACATCAGCATGATCGACAGGCGCCCTGATTCCAGCAGCACCTTCGGGCAGTCCTTGAAGCTCATGTCCTTGTAGACGAACAGCGCGATGAACGCCGAATACACCGCCGCCACCGCCGCCGCTTCCGTCGGGGTGAACATCCCGCTGTAAATCCCGCCGAGGATAATCACCAGCAGCATCAGGCCCCAGAACGCCCGTTGCGCGGTGTGCAGCCATTGGCGGAACGTGACCCGTGGCTGGGCCGGGAGTTTCTTGACCCGGGCGACGATGTAGATCACCACCATCAGGATCACGCCGAGCAGAATCCCGGGCACCACACCGGCAATGAACAGCTTGCCGACCGAGGTTTCCGTCGCAGCGGCGTAGACCACCATTACGATGGAAGGCGGAATCAGAATGCCCAGCGTACCGGCGTTGCAGATGATGCCCGCGCCGAATGCCTTCGGGTAACCGGAGCGCACCATGCCGGCGACGGCGATGGAACCCACGGCTGCAACGGTGGCGGGCGATGAACCGGACAGTGCCGCAAACAGCATGCACGCCAGCACCGCCGCGATCGCCAGGCCACCGCGGATGTGGCCGACGCAGGCGTTGGCGAAATCTATCAGGCGCTGCGCCACCCCGCCGGTGGTCATGAACGCGCCGGACAACAGGAAGAACGGAATCGCCAGAAAGGTGTAGCTGTCGGAGGTTTCGAACAGTTTGATCGCCAGCGAACTCAACGAGTCAGGGCTGAACAGCAGGATCGAAACGGCGCCGGACAAGCCCAGGGAAATGGCGATGGGCACGCCCAGGAACATGAAAACGAAGAGCAACAGGAACAGGCAGATAACAGTCATCAGTGCTGCTCCTCGGCAGGGTTGGCGAGTTTGCTCGCTTCAGCCGCTTCGTCGGCCAGACCCAACCCGGTCTGCCGGTGCGTCCAAATGCGGTAGAGGATTTCCAGGTAGCGCGCGATCACCAGGCCAAAGCCGATCGGCACGATGATCGCGATGTACGCGACCTCGATACCGAACCGGTCGAGGTCCTCGGCGCCGATGCCGGCCACGAACAGCGCCGACACCCACTTGTAACTGGCGACGAGGAACAGACCGGCGTAGGCCAGGCAGCAGGCGCAGGCCAGCATCGCCAGAATCCGCTGGACCGGCTTGCTGGTTTTCTTGACCAGCGCGTCGACGCCCAGGTGGCCCGCCGTGCGCACGCCGTAGGAAATCCCAAAGAAGATCAGCCAGCCAAACAGCGCTTTGGTCAGCGCCACGCTCCAGGTCATGCCTTGGGCGTAGCCCATCAGGTGGTCGCCAATCGCGGCGAAAAAGTCGCTGCTCACCGCCCACTGATCGCTGAGGGAATAAAACAGGGTGTAGATGTTGTTCAACGCCACGTAGACGAAAGTCACGAGGGTCATGGCAGCCAGCAGGAAGGCAATGATGCCCTCCTCCAGATGCTCCCACAGTCGCGTCAGCGGGTGCATAAGCATTCTCCGAACGAAGCCGAACCTAGCCGGGTGTAGAGACGGCCGTGAAGGGGGACCACCCACGACATGGGTGGCCGCCGGGCCGTCACGGTCTGTAGCGAGAAGGGACTGAAGGGCTCAAGGCGCCTTGTTCGAATCGTCGGCGGCCTTGATCAGGTCGGCACCGATTTCCTCGGAGAACTTGTCCCAGACCGGCTTCATGACTTCACGCCATTTCGCGCGCTGCTCAGGGGTGAGCGTCACGATTTCACTGGTTTTTGAATCGATGATTTTCTGCTTGGCCGTCTGGTTCAGCGCTTCGGCCTGCTTGTTCACTTCGACGGTGACCTGATCCATGATCTTCTGCAGTTCGTCACGCACGTCCGCCGGCAGGCCGTTCCAGAACTTGGAGTTGGTGATGACCATATAATCGATCAGGCCATGGTTGGACTCGGTGAAGAACGGCTGCACCTCGTTGACCTTTTGGCTTTCGTAGTTCGACCAGGTGTTTTCGGTGCCGTTGACGGTGCCGGTCTGCAAGCCTTGATAGACCTCGGCGAAGCTCATCTTGCGCGGGTTGGCGCGCAGGGCGACGAATTGAGCTTCCAGCACACTGGAAGCCTGCACGCGGAATTTCAGGCCACGGGCATCCTTTGGCTCAACCAGCTTTTTGTTGGCGGACAATTGCTTGAGGCCGTTGTGCCAATACGCCAGACCGTGAATGCCCTTGTCGTCCATCGCAGTCAGCAGCGCCTTGCCCTGCGGCCCCTGCTGGAAGCGGTCCACGGCAGCAAGATCGTTGAACAGGAACGGCAGGTCGAAGATCTGCACTTTCTTGGTGTACTGCTCGAATTTCGCCAGGGACGGCGCCAGCATCTGCACGTCGCCGAGCAGCAGGGCTTCCATTTCCTTGCCATCGCCGAACAGCGAGGAGTTCGGGTAGACCTCGACTTTGACCTTGTCCTTCAAGGCCGGATCGGCGGCGACCATCTTCTGGAACAGCAACGCACCCTGCCCCTTCGGCGTGTTTTCCGCCACCACGTGGGCGAACTTGATCGTGATCGGGTCAGCGGCCTGTGCAAGGCTGGCCACAGACACCGCGGCCGCGCAGAAAAGCGCTTTGGTCAGCTTCAACATCGATATCACCTTTTTATTTTTGTAGGAGCTTATGTTTGAAGGAGCAGGTGGAGTGCATGAGCATAGTGCACCCCCACGATGACGATGCCCCGGTGTTTAGAGAATCAGCATTTGTGTAAGCCGGCGTTCGGGTTAGCTGAACGCACTGATGCGTTAAACCCGAGTCAACGCGGTTCACGCCGTCGCCAACGCCAGCAGCCGCTGAGCACGTAGTAGCACCGGCGCGTCGATCATCTGCCCTTCCAGCTGAAACGCCCCTGCCCCCTTGGCCGCTGCGCTGGCATTGATCACCTTTTGCGCCCAGTTCAGGTCATCGGTGCTGGGGGCCAAGGCGGCATGAATCACCGGCACCTGCGCCGGATGAATGCACAGCGCGCCGCCGTAACCCATGTCGTAGGCGTGGCGAATGGCGCGATGCAGGCCTTGTGGGTCGCCGATGGCCGGGTGAACGCCGTCCAGCGGTGGCAACAGGTCGGCGCCCCGTGAATGCAGTTGCACCGACATACGCGCCTGATCGAGAAACATCTGCGCGGCGTGGGTGCCGCTGTTGAGGTTCAGGTCCAGGTCCAGCGCCAGGTCGAGCCCGCCAAACGACAAACGCTCAACCCCCGGGGAACGGGCGATCTGCTCCAGGGCCAGCAGGCCTTTGGCGCTTTCGATGATCGGCAGGACCGGCTTGCCTGTCTGCCAGACCGCCGCGACGTGAGCAGCGCTTTCGACCTTCGGCAGCAGCACGCCGGCGACACCCGCGTATTGCTCGCAAAAGGCCAGATCGTCCGCATGCTCAGCATGGGTCGGCGCATTGACCCGCACCCACACTGAGGCTGGTGTGTTGTCGTTCAAGAAGGCCGCAAGATTGTCCCGCGCCTGGCGCTTGAGGGGCTCTTCAACGGCGTCTTCGAAATCGACGATCACCGCGTCAGCGCCCGCCGCCAGCGCCTTCGCAAAACGATCGGGGCGACTGCCGGGGACGAACAGTGCGGAGCGGATGATGGTTTGTGGCATGGTTGAAGCTCCTGAAAAAGGGTGTCATCCCGACGCTTTGGGCGCATGCTCGCAATGACTGCACTCCCTCCGCTGAAGATGTGGCGGATGTTGCGGCCATTTCGCGGCAAAGCGCGCGCCTACAGTTGCAAGCGGTGACGATAGGCCCGCGCGGCAAGGTAGAGGTTCAGACCACTCCGCCCGCTGCCATCCGCGCCTGGTCTTCAGTCGAAAACCCTAGCTCGCCGAGAATGCTGCCGGTGTGCTGACCAAGGCCCGGCACGCCGTCCATGCGCGGCGTGAACGCGGTGTTATGGCCCGGCGGCAGCAGCGACGGCAGCGGGCCGGACGGGCTGTCGACTTCGCGCCATCGATCACGCGCCTTGAGCTGCGGATGGTCCCAGACGCCTTGCATGTCGTTGACCCGGGCGTTGGCGATCTGCGCGTCTTCCAGACGGGCAACCACCTCATCGACGCTCAACGAGGCGAAGCCGTCGACGATGATCTGCCGCAGCGCCTCACGGTTCTCCGAGCGCTTGAAGTTCGCCGAAAAGCGCTCGTCAGTGGCCAGCGCCGGATCAAGCAGAACCTTCTCGCAGAACAGCGCCCACTCGCGCTCATTCTGCAAACCCAGCATGATCGTGCCGCCCCCGCCGGTGGGAAACGGCCCGTAGGGATAAATCGTCGAGTGGGACGCACCGGCCCGCGGCGGTGGCGGCGCGCCGTGGTAGGCGTAGTACATCGGGTAACCCATCCACTCCACCAGGCTTTCCAGCATGCTTACGTCAATGCGGCTGCCCACCCCGGTCTTGTCCCGCAGCATCAGCGCCGACAGTATCCCGGTGTAGGCGTACATGCCGGCAGCGATGTCGGCGATGGAACATCCGGCCTTGGCCATCTCGTTGTCGCCGGGGCCACCGGTGACCGACAAAAAGCCGCCCTCGCTCTGGATCAACAGGTCGTAGGCCTTCTTCTTCTCGTAGGGCCCGCCTTCGCCGTAGCCCGAAATGTCGCAGACGATCAGGCGCGGGAAGCGTTCGTGCAGGGCTTCGAACGACAAGCCCATGCGGGCCGCGGCGCCCGGCGCCAGGTTCTGTACCAGCACGTCGGCCTTGGCGAGCAGCGACTCCAGGATGTCGCCGGCCTGGTCCTGCTTAAGGTCCAGGGTCAGGCTTTCCTTGGAGCGGTTGGTCCAGACGAAATGCGAGGCCAGTCCGTCGACGCGCTGGTCGTAGCCACGGGCGAAATCGCCGACGCCGGGCCGCTCGATCTTGATGACCCGGGCGCCGAGATCCGCCAGTTGCCGGGTGCAGAACGGCGCCGCGATGGCGTGCTCGAGGCTGACGACGGTGATGCCGTCCAGAGGACGCGGGTTTTGTTGAGTCATGTTCGTAAACCTCTTCAAATCCCCTGTAGGAGTGAGCTTGCTCGCGATAGCATTTTGTCAGTCAGGGCTGATGGTTCTGACACACTGCAATCGCGAGCAAGCTCACTCCTACAAGGGTTGGCGTTCGCCTTAAATCAAATTGACCAGATCCTGCGCATCGCGCAGCTGCCAGACCCGCTGAATCAACGCCGTGCCCTGCTCCACCGTGCGTGCGCCGGAGAACGCCAGCAGGCGCTGAACCTTGTCCTCCAGCTCAGGCCGCGACAGGGTGTTGCCCGGGTCGCCCTTCGGCTCATCGATGCCGGCGCTAAGGGTGCGGCCATCGGTGGTGGTCACGATCACCCGACCCAGCCAGCGCGCTGGATAAGCACCGTCGACCTCCGGGTCCAGTTCCATCGTGACTTTTTCGCGGAAGGCCGCAACGTCGGCATCGCTCAGGGCCAGGTCGCGGAATTCGATCAACTGCGCACTGCCGTGAACCGCAATCAGCCCGAGCACGGCGCCCATGGAGAACTTCGCCTGGTGCACGGTCTGCGGCACATCGACCCGGCCAAGCACATCAATGGCGCCCTGATGAACCCGGGTCACGACCTTGGCGATCTGCTCATGGCGCAAGCCTTCGCGCTGCATCAGGTGCAGCAAGGCATCGGCCGCCGGATGGGTATGGCGGCACGAGGCGTGAAACTTGAACGAGGTCTCGACCAACGCCCAGCGGCTGCCGAGGCGATCGGACAGCTTCGCCGGATCGCTGTCGATGGACATCCCCGCGGCCATGCCCTGATCGCCTTCGAGAATGTTGCGCGCACCGGTCAGGCCGTCTTCGGTGAGGTACGCCGCCAGCAGGCCATCGGCGGCGGCCTTGGCGGTATGCAGCTGTTTGGAATCGGCTGCGTCACGGAGAAATTCCCACAGCCCGGCGGCCTGGGTGCCCGCCGTGCCCAGCAGGTTGATGAACTGCTCTTTGTCGAAATTCAGCAACTTGCCGACGCCCACGGCAGCGGCGAGCGTCCCTACCGTCGCGGTGGTGTGGAAAATGCGGTAGTGGGAGCGGCCCATGAATTCGCCGATGCGGATGCCGGCTTCGTAACCGGCGACCGACGCCAGCAATAAATCCTGTCCGGTCTTGCCGAGGTCCTGGGCCGCTGCCAGCACCGCCGAGAACACGACCGTCGCCGGGTGCAGCACTGAACTGTTGTGCAGATCGTCCTGCTCGACCAGGTGCGAAGACGCGCCGTTGACCAGCGCGGCGAAGTACGCCGAGGTGCCGCGACCGCTGACCAGAATCTTCGCCTTGCCCTGCTGCGGGCCCATGCGTTCGGCGTAGCGTTCGAACAACGGAATCGGCCGCGCGCCCTGGCTGGCCAGCGCCGAGCCGATCCAGTCGAGGAACAGGTCTTCGGTACGGTCCAGCACAGCGCCGGGAATTTGCTCGTAGGTCAGCTCGGCGAGGAAACCCGCCAATGCCTGGGTATGGCTCATGTCGGCGTCCTCAGAAGCTGCGCGGCAGGTCGAGCAGGTGCTCGGCGACGTAGGAAAGAATCAGGTTGGTGGAGATCGGCGCGACCTGATACAGACGGGTCTCGCGGAATTTGCGCTCCACGTCGTACTCGCAGGCAAAGCCAAAGCCGCCGTGGGTTTGCAGACAGGCGTTGGCCGCTTCCCATGACGCTTTCGCTGCGAGGTACTTGGCCATATTGGCGCTTGCACCGGCGTTCTTGCCGCTGTCGTATTCCTCGCAGGCACGCCAGCGCATCAGGTCCGCCGCTTCGATTTCGATGTGCGCTTCGGCGATGGGGAACTGCACGCCCTGGTTCTGCCCGATCGGGCGGCCGAACACCACGCGATCTCGGGCATAAGCGGCGGACTTTTCAATGAACCAGCGGCCGTCGCCGATGCACTCGGCGGCGATCAACGTGCGTTCGGCATTGAGACCGTCGAGGATGTAGCGGAAGCCTTTGCCTTCCTCGCCGATCAGGCTCTCGGCGGGCAGTTCGAGGTTGTCGAAGAACAGCTCGTTGGTTTCGTGGTTGACCATGTTGGCGATGGGCTGCACGGTCAGACCGTTGCCGATAGCGTCGCGCAGGTCGACAAGGAAGATCGACATGCCTTCTGACTTCTTGGTCACCTCGGCCAGTGGCGTGGTGCGCGCCAGCAGGATCATCAAGTCGGAATGCTGGACGCGGGAGATCCAGACCTTCTGGCCGTTGATCACGTACTTGTCGCCCTGCTTCACCGCCGTGGTCTTGATCTTGGTGGTGTCGGTGCCGGTGCTCGGTTCGGTCACGCCCATGGATTGCAGGCGCAGTTCGCCGCTGGCGAGCTTTGGCAGGTAGTAACTTTTCTGGGCGTCGCTGCCGTGACGCAAGAGGGTGAACATGTTGTACATCTGGCCGTGCACGGTGCCGGAATTGCCGCCGCAGGCGTTCACTTCTTCGAGGATCACCGAAGCTTCCGCCAGACCCAGTCCGGAGCCACCGTATTCCTCGGGGATCATCGCCGACAGCCAGCCTTCATCGGTCAGCGCCTTGACGAAGGTTTCCGGGAAGCCTTTCTGTTCATCGATCTTGCGCCAGTACTCGGCCGGAAACTGCGCACACAGCGCGCGAACGCCGTCACGGATGGCATTGAGGTCTTCGTTTTCGTAGGGATTCATGGTGTCCACTCGCATCGACCGGCGGCCATGGGATCGGCGCGCCGGGCTGTGTGTAAAGGAAGGAGATCAGTCGAAAATGACTTCGGCACTCTGGGCGACGCCGGCGTCATTACCGGCCCACAGCTGCGCCTTGCCCGGCTCGACGACTCGCCCACCGACGCGGAACGCCGCAGGCACGTTCAACGGGCGCACCCCGCGATAGGCGAAATGCCGCACACGCCTGTCGGGATGGGCGCGAATGAACGCGCGCAGGTTGAAGGTGGCGATCATCGGCCCGTGCACCACCAAGCCGGAATAGCCTTCGGTGCCGGTGACGTAGGGGTAGTCGTAGTGAATGCGGTGGCCGTTGAAGGTCACGGCGGAGTAGCGAAACAGCAGCGTCGGCGTCGGTTCGATGACCTCGCTCCACTCGCCCTGCTCCGGCGCGTCACCGCTGTTGATTTTCGGCGGATTGGGTTCGCGGTAGACGATGTCCTGCTCTTCACGCACGCACAACTCGCCGTGTTGCGAGTAGTCGTGGCGCACCGTTACGAACAGCAGCGAGCCGGTGCGACCGCGCTTCTCTTCGATGAGCAGAATGGTCGACAGGCGATGGGCGTCAGCGCCGACTTTCAGCGGCTGAATGAACTCGACTCGGCCACCGGCCCACATGCGATTGCGATTGTCCGCCGGCGGCAGAAAGCCGCCACGGGCCGGATGGCCGTCACCGCCGAATTGCGCTTCGAACACCGGCTCCTGGAAAAAACACCACTGCCACAGCGGCGGTAGCGGGTCGCCGACAGCGGGCGTGGGCTCGCCAAAGGTCGCCGCGATGCGCTTGATCAGGTTGACGCTCAGGTGATCCTGGGCTTCTTCGGTGCGGCCAATCCAGGCCGTAAAATCCACGGGTGACGCTGCAGCGCTCATGGGCGAAAACCCTCTGGGTTTGTTGTTATGGCCCGATCATGGAAGTGCGCTGGCATTCTGTGAATTTGCATTTGCGTATAGCGGCGTTCGGGTATGCTGAACGCCTCCTGCAGCATCCGGACACCCACCATGCATTTCGACCTGGCTGACTTGCGTCTCTTCATTCATATCGGTGAATCACCCAGCCTGACCCAGGGGGCGCGCCGGGCGTTTCTCTCACCTGCCGCCGCCAGCGCGCGGATCAAAGCGCTGGAAGGCCAACTCGGCACGCGCCTGCTGTACCGCGACAGCCGCGGCGTTGAACTGACGCCGGCCGGTCAGCGCCTGCTCAAACATGCACGGCTGATCATGAGCCAGGTGGATTACCTGAAAAGTGAGTTCACCCGCTACGGCACCGATTCGGCCGGGCACATCCGCATCTTCGCCAACACCACCGCCGTTACCGAGTTTCTGCCCGAAGTGCTGGCAGGGTTTCTGGCGAAACGGCCTGGCGTCACGGTGGATCTGCAAGAGCGCCTGTCCCGGGACATCGTGCGCGGCGTGCTCGATGGCAGCACCGACATGGGCATCATCGCCGGCCCGGTGGAAGCGGCGGGTTTGCAGGTCATCCACTTCAGCACCGACCGCCTGGTCCTGACCGTGCCGGTGGGCCATGAGCTGGCGGCCGAGAAAAAAGTCACGTTCAAGCAGACCCTGGCGTTCCAGCACATCGGCCTGCACGAAGGCAGCACGCTGCTGAGCTTTCTGCGCGATCACGTCGAGCGGCTGGGGCAGAACCTGTCGTTGCGGATTCAGGTGTCGAGCTTCGAAGCCATCTGCCGGATGGTCGAAGCGGGGGTGGGCATCGGGGTGATCCCGGAGTCGGCGGCGTTGCGGCACAGCCGAACGATGGAGTTGGTGACCATCGAGCTCGACGAGCCCTGGGCGGTGCGCGAACGGAGCATCCTGGTCCGCGAACTGGACGCCCTGCCGGGGGTGGTCAGGGCGTTGATTGCGGTGTTGTTGCCTGGTGCTGAGGCCGCGACGCCCGAGGCGTAGTCAGATCCAGACGTCGTTCTGTGCCGTGCGTTCGTTGGTGTCGCTGCCGGTGTTGATGACGCCACTCGGCTCGATCAGCATCAGCTTTACTTCCTTCTCGGCGTTGGGTTTGTGCTCGACGCCCTTAGGGACTACGTACAGCTCGCCCGCATTGAGCTCGACGAATCCATCGCGAAAATCGATGCGCAAACGGCCTTCGAGCACGATGAAGGTTTCGTCGGTGTCAGCGTGGCTGTGCCAGAGAAACTCTCCTTCCAGTCGTGCCAGCTTGAACTGGTAGTCGTTCATCTGCGCAATGACTTTGGGCTGCCACTGCTCGGTGAACAGGCTGTATTTCTGGGCGAAGTTAACGGGGGTGTGATGAGTGTTGGACGTAGACACGAGGGCGGCTCCGAAGGGTTGATGTGGCGCCAATCTAGAACCTGGGGGTGGGTGGGGTCTTGTACGTTATTGCACGAGGGGTGCATCCGGTTTTGCGTTGTTGCAACTGAAGCTTTCCCGGCTAAAGCCGGTCCTACAGGATGACCGCGTGAAAATAGTGGGACCGGCTTCAGCCGGGAAAAGGCCTGTGTGTACGCCATCCATTTTGCGGTGTGGCAACTGGCGCATTCCCGGCTGAAACCGGTCCTAAAAACGCGGGGTGTCAGGGAGATACGCGGTTTTGTAGGACCGGCTTTAGCCGGGAAGAAGCCAGTGCGTACGCCATCTATTTATCGGTGTGACGCCTGAAGCATCCCCGGCTAAAGCCGGTCCCACAAGGTGTGTTTAATCCCCTTATGCGCGCGCCGCCAACATCTTCAACCACCGCCCCGGCGGGTAGCCGAAGGTCTTCACGAAATGCCGCGTCATGTGGCTCTGGTCCGAAAATCCGGCCATCACCGACGCGTCGCTGAGCGAGACGCCCAACGCTATCGAATGACGCACCAGGTCAAGCCGGCGCAAGGTCAGGTAGCGGTAGGGCGTAGTGCCGAACAGCACGCGAAAATCCCGCGACAGGCGCCAGCGATCGGTGTCGCTGGCCTGTTCCAGATCGGTGAGACTGACGCCCTGCTCCAGACTGGCCATGAGCATTTCCCGCGCACGTTGCGCGCCAGCGTAGTTGACGGTCTGGCGGCCCTTGCGCACTCCGGCGGCCGCTTGCAGAGCGATGGCGAGGTCGTAGATCGCATCGTCCAGTTCCAGAGGATCCAGCGCGGTGTTCAGGTCTGAAAGCAGCGCCTGCGTCGCCCTGAACAGGCGGGCGTCATTCGACGCCCCGCCCCTGATGAACGGCAGCGGCTTGCCGCCGAGCACCTGCTGAATCATCGCCGGTTCCAGGTAGAACATGCGGTAGCGAAAGCCGTCTTCGGTCCCGGCGTGGCCGTCATGGGCTTCGTCGGGGTGCAACACCATCGTCTGCCCCGGCAGGTTGTTTACCTGTTCCTTGCCGTACTGAAAGCTCTGCACCCCTGACATCGTGTGACCGATGGCGTAGGTGTCGTGGCGGTGCATCTCGAAACCGTGCCCGTGAAAGTACGCCTCGATGCGCTCGATCTGCGGCAGTGGCGCGGCACGCAGCACCCAGTCCCGTGCGGAGTGGGTCAGGTGGGTGTCTTCGTCTGCGTGTGTGTCCATCGGCAGGGCTCGCGGCAGTGTCTGGCAACGTGCGGCGGATGCCTGGGATGACAGCCGCCGTCGTCGTAAAAAATAGCTAACCGGGCTGCTTGAGCAACGCTGCCGATGCGTTGGACGCATGCACCGCCGGCGGTTTCTCGCTGAGCAGGTTCTGGATCGCCTGACTGTAAGCCTGGCGCCCGAGATTCATGCTGTTGTTGTGGTTGCCCCCCGGCACCATCAGCAAATTCTTCGGCTCCTGCGCCGCTTCGAACAACGCTTCGCTGAACTGCGGCGCGACGAACTGATCCGCCGTGCCATGCACGATCAGCACCGGCATGTGCACGTCGGCGATCTTGTCGATGGAGTCGAATTTCTGCGAGACCAGCCAGCGCACCGGCAACGAGGTGCGTTTGCTGGCGACCGAGGACGCAACGTCGGCGAGGTTGGTGAAGGTCGATTCGATGATCAGGCCTCGCGCCTGAATGGGCTCGTTACCCTTCTGCGCGTCCCGGCCCAGTTCGGCGGCGAGGTCGACGGCCACGGCGCCACCCAGCGAATGCCCGTAGATCAGGCGCTTTTGCGGGTCCGGCTGGATCTGCTTCAAGCGCTCCCAGGCAATGCGCGCGTCTTCATAGACCGACGCTTCCGAAGGCAACTGGCCTTTGCTCTGGCCGAAGCCGCGGTAATCAATGGCGAGGATGGAAAATCCCAAGGCGCGCAGTTGTTCGATGCGGAACAACTGGCCGGTGAGGTTCCAGCGCGAGCCATGCAGGTAAAGGATGGCGGGGGCGTCCTTCTTCTCCGAAGGCCACCACCAGGCATGGATGTTCTGCCCGAGGCCGAAGGTTGGCCCCTTGAGCTCAAGCTCTTGCACATCGGACGGCAGGCCGCGGTACCAGCTCGCGGTGCCGGGCTCGATCATGAAGACCAGCTCACGCTCCTTGTGTTGCAACGCCGCGCAACCGACCGGCAGACCGACGACGATCACCAGCATGCACAGCCAGAAGAACCAGCGGGCCTTGAGCCGCGACAGGGAGAATGTTTGCATTGAGAAAGGTGTCCGGTGCAGAAGTAAGTGCACCGGCAGTTTGCCACTCATTGGCGGTGTGGGTCATTCCTTCTGTCGAAAGGCCAGGACCCTGCAATGGTCAGCACCCTGCGAGGGTCAGCACCCCACCCCGCCCCCCGGCAGAATCAGTAACCCGAGCCCGAGGCCGCCGCACCACTGACAATCGCGATCCCGGAACTGGTGCCCAGTCGCGTTGCGCCCGCTTCGATCATCGCCACCGCGGTGGCGTAATCGCGCACGCCACCGGACGCTTTCACGCCTACGCCCTGCCCCACGACCTTGCGCATCAAGGCCACGTCTTCCACGGTTGCGCCGCTGCGGCTGAAGCCGGTGGAGGTTTTGACGAAGGCGACGTTGAGGTCACGGCAGATCTCGGCGGCGCGGGTTTTCTGCGCGTCATCCAACAAGCAGGTTTCGAAGATGACCTTCAGCGGCACTGCACCACAGGCGTCTTTGACGGCAGCGATGTCGTCGCGTACTTCGTCGAACAGGCCGTCTTTCAGCCAGCCAATGTTCAGCACCATGTCGATCTCGCACGCGCCGGCGGCAATGGCCTGCTTCGCTTCGAAAGCTTTGGTGTCGCTCAGCCCGGCGCCCAGCGGAAAGCCGACTACGGCGCAGACCTTGACGGCCTGGCCTTCCAGCAACGAGGCGGCATACGGCACCTGGCCAGAATTCACGCACACCGAATAGAATCCGTGCTCTTGCGCCTCGCGGCACAGCGTGGCGATCTGCGCGCGGCTGGCGTCAGCGGCCAGCAAGGTGTGGTCGATGTACTGGGCGAGTGCTGCGGGTTCGATCTTCATGGCCAATCGTTTCCTGATAGTGAGGCGGTAACCGGCGACACGCTTTAAGCTTCATGCCTGAGCGCATCATTTTATGTTGTAAATATAACAATGAATGTTATTTTTTTACCATATCCATTCGACAATCGGAATGCCCGTGGACAGTAAAAAATCCGACCGTATCAAGCTGATCCAGCAAGCCTTGCAAGATCAGAAGGCCATTCACCTGAAGGAAATGGCCGCCCTGCTGGACGTTTCGGAGATGACCCTGCGTCGCGACCTGACCCGGCACCCCGACAAGTTTCACCTATTGGGCGGGCATATCACCCTGGCTTTTGACCCGTCCGAGGCCAGCGATTACAAAGTCACCGAGCAAGGCACCCGCCACGTCGAGGAGAAGCGCCGGGTCGGCAAGCTCGCCGCCGCGTTCATTCAACCCGGCGATACAGTGTTTTTCGACTGCGGTACGACGATCCCTTTCGTCATCGACTTCATTCCGGACGAGCTGGAATTCACCGCCGTGTGCAACTCCCTCAACGTCTTGCTCAAGCTGCAGCAGAAGCCCAACTGCTCCATCGTGCTGTGCGGTGGCACCTTTCATCGCAAGAATCAGGTGTTTGAGCACCACAGCGAAGCGACCATTCTCGATGGCATCCGCCTGACCTGGGCGTTCGTTTCAGCGGCCGGGGTCAGCGACGCGCTTGGCGTGACCTGCTTCAATTTCAATGAAGTGGAGGTCAAGCAAAAGGTCCTGCGCCAGGCCCGGCACTGCATGTTGCTGGCCGATCACTCCAAGTTCGATGCCGTGCGCACGGCGCATTTCGCGACGTTGCAGGATTTTCATGTGGTGGTCAGCGACAAGAAGCTGCCCAAGGTTTATCGGGATTTGATTGAGGGGTATGGGGCTAAGTGGGTGGTTTGATCAGCCCATTTGCATCGCCTGGAATACCGAATTCGCGAGCAAGCTCGCTCCCACAAGTCCTATATCATCTGAAGTTCCGGCGGTCGGCTTAGGTTGATGCACGCGAGGAAGCTCACTCACAAGTGTCTGGGAATCGCCGCAATACCTGCAGATAAACACAGATCTTCGTGGGAGCGAGCTTGCTCGCGAAGGCGCCTTCAGCGTTTCAGATCGCTTTCCAGCTGCAACACCTCTTCAGCCCCCAGATACCCCGTCGTCACGCTGAACGACGCGGTTTCCCCCGCGCCCAACTGGCGCACATTGCCTTTGGCCGTCTCCGCCAGATAACCCTCGGGCTCACAGGTCGCCGGCAGCACAAACGCGGCCACCTGCTGATCAGCGTTGTGCAGAATCCACCGCGCCGCATGGTCGAACTGCGCCGGCTGGTAACGCGTGTAAAACGCCGGACCTTCAGGGTGCTTGAGCAGGAAATGCGCATTGCCCTGGGCGTCCGCGTGGACGCCGTCGAAGAAGCAGACGATCTCAGGGTCGTACAACTCAGGCGTGCTCAGGCTGTCCAGCCGCGAAGGGTCTTCCGTCAGTTCGGCCATGTACGCCGACCACGCCGGCGTCGGCTTGACGTGGGCGGGCACGCTGCTGCGAACCCGCGTACGCGCCATGCCCAATGGCTCGACGAAACGTGCGCCGTCGACGTAGGCGTAATTCATGTGCGCCATGTACATCAACTCCATCGGCTTGCCGGCCAGGTTGCGCACGTCCATGCCGATGTCGAACAGCGCCGAACCCGGGCGTAAGGTCACGCTGGGCCTGGCGCGATAGTGGTCGCCAAAGCCCATCACGTATTCGTAGTCGCCGCCGATGCGCAGAAACGCGCCGCCCGCGTCCTCGCCGACTTCCAGCCAGGCACTGTCCATTGGTGCGCAGGGCATTTCGCCGTGCAACGGATGATCGTCTTCCGGCGTCGGGCAGCCGTTGCGCAGCAAGCCGCTGTGGAACATGAAGCAACCGTAAGTGCCGATCACCGTCGGGCTCGGGCGCGGTTGCTCAAACATGTTGCGCATGGTCAGGTCGCAGCCATCGAAGACCGCTGACCAGACCATCTGACCCTGATACGGCAGCACCACCACCCGGCCGCGATCATTTTCCAGCGCCAGGGCTTTCACGCCGCTGGGGTAGGTCCAGGCCAGCACGCGAAAGTCCGCGGACTCCAGCAACGTCTTCTCATCGCCACTGAACAGCTCCGGGTGCAGCGAAATCGTGGTGCGCTTGTCGGCCGTCTTCATGATGCGGTCACCGCACCCGCCGGAGCCTGGGCCGGCAGCGGATCACGCATGCACTTGATGGCGTAGGCGACGATCGCCACGAAGCACAGCAGCGGAACGATATAGGCGATCTGCATGTTGCCGCCGGTGGCGTCGGAGAGCAGGCCCTGGAAGATCGGCATCACACCGCCGCCGACAATACTCATCACCAGTAGAGAACCGCCGACACCGGTGTCTTCGCCCAGACCGTCGATGGTCAGGCCATAAATGGTCGGCCAGCACGGACCGAGGAAAATACTCACCCCCACCGCCGCATACACCGCGCTGATGTTAGGCACCAGAATCGTGTAGGCCAGCAGGACGATGGCCAGCACGCCGTAGATCGCCAGCACCTTGGCCGGGGACATTTTGCGCATCAGCAGGTTGGCGACCATCTTGCCGACGAAGTAAGCGGCGAAGGTGGTCAGCAGGAACCACGAGGCGCTGCGCTCGTTCATCCCGCCCATCTGCATCGCCAGGCGAATGGTGAAACTCCACACGCCAACTTGCGCGCCGACATACAGAAACTGCGCCAGCACGCCGAAGGTGAAGCGCGGGTTGCGCCACAGACGCGACAGGCTCTGGCCGATGCTGCTGGATTTGACGTTGGCTGTGACCTTGCCCTTGCACGCCGGAAACTTGGTGAACGCGATCAGCACGAACATCAGCACCAGCACCGCGATCATCCATTTGTACGGCAGCAGCGTGGACTGAATCATCTGCAATTGCTGAACTGCGGCTTCCGAGGCGCTCATCTGCGTCAACTGCTCGCGGGTGGCGTCGGTGTCCTTGAACATCACGAAGCTGCCGACGTACACGCCGGTCATCGCGCCGAACGGGTGGAAGGTTTGGGAGATGTTCAGGCGGCGGGTCCCGGTTTCACGCGGCCCCATCAGCGTCGAGTAGGTGTTGCAGGCGGTTTCGAGGAAGGCCAGGCCGGCCGCGATGACGAACAGCGCCATCAGGAACATGCCGTACTTGGCCATCGACGCGGCGGGGAAGAACAGCGAGCAGCCTGCCATGTACAGCACCAGACCGATGAGTATGGTGGTCTTGTAACTGAAACGTCTGACGACCATCGCCGCCGGAATCGCCACGAAGAAGTAACCGAGGTAGAACGCCGATTGCACGAACGAGGTCTGCACATCGCTGAGCAGGAAGGCTTTCTTGAAGTGCGCGATGAGCACGTCGTTCATGCTCGCGGCCGCCGCCCACAGTGCGAAGCAGCAGCACAGCAGGAGGAAGGCGAACCACGGCGTGCGGTTCAGATAGAACCCGTCCGGGGATTGTTGGAGCGCGGGCTTTGTCATTGTTGTTCTCCGGGAAGTACAGGAAATACCCCGCCCCGTCGATCAGGCGATCGGCAGGGCGCGGCGGCTCAAAGGGTGTCGAGAAAGTGGCCGAACGCGGCAGCGTCCGGGTAGGAACTCTGGGTGCCGAGGCCGGTGACCGAGCAGGCGGAATAGGCCACCGCGCGGGTCATGGCGTTGCGCATGTCGCCGTCTTCGCTCCAGTGGCGGGCGAAGCAGCCGATGAATGCGTCGCCGGCGCCCGTGGTGTCGCAGGCATCGACCTTGATGCCTTCAACGCGAAATTCGCCTTCCTCACCAACGTACAGCGCGCCCTTTTCACCCAGGGTGACGATGACGTGACGAATCCCGTCCTGCACCAGTTGCAGGGCGGCCGCGCGGGCGGATTCGATGGAGTCGACGGTCTGGCCAGTGATCAGCGCCAGTTCGGTTTCGTTGGGAATGAAGAAGTCGAGCTGCGACAGGTGCTCGCGGCTCAAGCCCTTCACGGCAGGCGCAGGGTTGAGCAGCACCGGGATGCCGTTGGACTTGGCGAATTCGATGGCGTAGTAGACGGTTTCAAGCTCGATTTCCAGTTGCAGCACGATGAGCGTGCAGTCGCGCAACGCGGCCTGGGCAGCGTCGATGTCCGCAGGTTTCAGGTGCGCGTTGGCGCCTTTGACGATGAGGATGCTGTTATGGGAATCGCTTTGCACGAAGATCGGCGCCACGCCGCTGGAGACACCTGGGACGCGCTGCACAAACTGGGTGTCGATGCCGTACCGCTTGAAGTTGCTCAGCGTGTTGTCGGCGAACATGTCGTCGCCGACCTTGCTCAGCATCAGCACGTCAGCCCCCAGCTTGGCCGCGGCAACGGCCTGATTGGCGCCCTTGCCGCCGCAGCCCATGGCGAAATTCGGTGCTTCGAGGGTCTCGCCCTGCGCCGGCATCCGGTCGATGTAGGTGATCAAATCCACCATGTTGCTGCCGATGACCGCGATTTTGTTCATGTGTGTGATTACCTTGTTCACGCGCTGGGCCCGAAGAATGAGCCGCCGTCGCGGTTTTATTTTTGTTATTTAAATAACATTTTCTGTGACTATTCAACCTATTTCTTCCGAGGAAGACATGCGGCTTGGTATCGGGCGCACACGGCGTTCGCGGGAAGCGGGTCGGAAGCCCTAAGGCAGAGGGATTGCAGCCACTGGTCGTACAGACCGTGGATTCGCGCAAACGTTTGCGATGAAGATGAAACATCATCGAACTTTGCGCAGTTGAACGAGCTGAGGGAGGGGTTTTGCCCGCAAAAAGCTGCCCGCAGGAGACTGCGGGCGGGGCGCTGCATCTACATCAGGAAATACAGCAGCAGAATATTCGCCACCAGCATCGCCAGCGCGGTGGGGATTTGCGCTTTGATCACGGCGTATTTGTCGGGCAGTTCCAGCAACGCCGCGGGTATCAGATTGTAGTTGGCCGCCATCGGCGTCATCAGCGTGCCGCAGTAGCCCGAGAACATGCCGATCGCGGCCATGACCGCCGGATTGGCGCCGTACATGCCCACCAGCACCGGCACGCCAATGCCGCCGGTCATCACCGGAAACGCGGCAAAGCCGTTGCCCATGACGATGGTGAACAGCGCCATGCCGAGGACATACACCATCACCGCGACGAGGCGGAAATCCAGGTTGATGTACGCCGTTGCCAGTTGCGCCACGGCCTTGCCGACGCCCGCATCGTTGAACACCAGGCCGAGCATCGCCAGCATCTGCGGCAGCACCAGCGCCCAACCCAGTGCCTCGGTCAGGCGCCGCGATTCGCGCATGGCCTGCACCGGCGTGTCGCGGGTCAGCCAGCAGGCCAAAGCCAGCGCTACCAGACTGCCAATGCCCAGGGACACGAAGGTGCTGTTGGCCGGGTCCAGCAGAAAAACTTCGCCGAACTTGATGTTCTTCAGCAGCACCGCGCCAATCACCGTGACCAGCGGAATCGCCAGCGCCGGAATGAACAGCTTGTTCTTCAAGCGCCCTGCACTCTCCCGCCGCGCCCGGTCGTTGAGGTTCTCATGCTGACCGAAACCCACGCCGCCGAAGCCTGCGATCACCGCCATGACGACCACGCCGATGCCCACCCACACCGGTGGCAGCTTCTCGCCAACCAGAAACGCGATGGCGAACAGGCCCCAGAACAGCCCGGTGGTCCAGCGCTTGGGGTTGGTCCGATCCGTCGCCGTCATGAACGCCGTGATCGCCAGAATCACGCCCGCCAGCCAGTACAGGTATTGAATGGAAATGATCATTGCGCCAGCTCCCTATCCACTGCGGAGGCCGGCGGCAGCACCGTCAATTCACGGTTCAGGCGCTGATCGAAACGGTGCAGGCGGATGGCATGGATGACGAATGCGCAGATGGCTGTCGGGATCCCCCAGAAGGCAATGTGCATCGGGTCGACATCAATGCCAGAGCCAAGCAGGAAGGTGTGCATCAGCGCAATCGCACCGAACGCGACGAAGATGTCTTCGCCGAAAAACAGGCCAACGTTGTCGGTCGCCGCGCATAACGCCAGCAGCTTGATGCGCAAAGCCTCGGGCAACTTGCCGAAGCGGGATTCGGCGGCGCCTTCGGCCATGGGCGCGAGCAGCGGCCGCACCATCTGCGGGTGGCCGCCGAGGCTGGTGAGCCCAAGGGCTGCAGTGGTTTCCCGCACGAAGAGGTACGCGATCAAGAGGCGTCCGGCCGTGGCGCCGGTGAACCGGGCGATCCAGTTCTGCGCGTGCAGACGCAGGCCGTGGCGTTCCAGCAAACCGATCACCGCCAACGGCAGAAGGATGATCAGCGGCAGCGTGCGGGTTTTGATAAAGCCTGTGCCGATGGTCGCCAGGATGGTTTCCAGCGGCATGCTGGCGGCAAGGCCGGTGGCCAGGGCCGCAAGCGCCACGACCAGCATCGGGTTGAAACGCAGGACGAAGCCCAGGACGATGACCAGCACGCCAAGCAGCGGCCAGAGGTTGATAGCGGTTTGCATGTTGGGGTTCTCGTTGGCAGTGGCGATACCTTGCTGGGGCACGAATAAGGAACGTGTTAGAGAAACGAGCGGTCGCGGCGCCTCTATTCAACGAAGTGACGGCGCCGTTGCCCCATGGCACCGCAGTCGCGCCGGGGCGTCCAACGGGAAAAACCCGCTATGGGCCATAAGATTTTCTGTTGCCGGAGTGGCATGTAACCTGCTGTTCCAGTGCTGTCTTTGCACAGGCCGTGCCGCCCGGGTGTGCCGTCTGCACCTCATCCTGTGCCTGCAGTGGCGCTCAATTGCTCAAGGAAATCCCACGGTGAATCTCAAGTTTCTGGAAACCTTCGTCTGGGTCGCACGACTGAAAAGCTTTCGCCTGACGGCGGAAAAACTGTTCAGCACCCAGGCCTCCATCTCCAGCCGCATTGCCGCGCTGGAGGACGAAATGGGCGTGCGCCTGTTCGTCCGGGATTCCAGGGGCGTGTCGTTGACGCCCGAGGGCGTGCGTGTGCTGGAATACGCCGAGCACATCATGGACACGATGCAGAGCATGAAGGCGGCGATCAAGGACCCGAGCCAGGTCCGCGGCCGCATCCGCATCGGCGCCATGGATACGGTGATACACACCTGGCTCAGCCCCTTGGTAACACGCCTGATGAAGTGTTACCCGAATCTGGAAATCGAGCTCACCGCCGAGACCGCCAGCAACCTCTGCTCGCAGCTGGAAAAGGGTTATCAGGACATCATTTTCCAGACCGACGTGCTGCGTTTCGACAGCGTGCGCAACGCGGTGCTGGCGCGCTACCCCCTGCGCTGGGTGGTGCCGACCGGCTCGGCGTTCGACCGTCCGGACGTGACCCTGGAGGAGATCGCCGAGGCGCGCATCGTCACGTTCTCGCGCAACTCGCGGCCGCACCAGGACATCCTCAACATGCTGCACACCGCCAACATCGTCACGCCACGGATCAACTGCGTGAACTCGGCCTCGGCCATTACCCGCCTGGTGCGCGATGGCTTCGGCATCGGCGCGCTGCCGGTGACACTGGTGCATGGCGAACTGGCCCAAGGCGTGCTGACGCTGATCGAGAACGTGCCGCTGCCGCCGCTGATGGACATCGTCGCCAGCTGGCGCACCGGCGCGGGCATGGAACTGGTGGAAGACATCGTTGGCCTGACTCGCGAGGTGGTGAACGCCTTCGCCCAGGAAATGCCGGAGGGGTTTGTTTTGGAGGGCGGACCGGAGTGAGCCGGATCAATAGCCTCCCCGACCCTCCAGCAGCGTATCCAGCAACCAGGTCCCCGCCGGGCCCAGGCTTTTTTGCCGGGACCAGATCACGTCGACCGCTGAACTGCGCGGCCAGCCCGGCACCTTGAGTTCCTTCAACCGGCCCTGACCGCAGGTGCTGACCAGCCAGCGCGGCAGCGCCGACCAGCCGAATCCGAAGATCGCCATGTCCATCAACAGCAGGTAATTGGGCGCTGACCAGCTGCGTCGCGCGCCGCTGGGCAGGTCGTCGGTGGGCACGCTCTCGTCAACGATGGTGTTCAGGCGCAACGCCCGATGCTGCGCCAGATGGCGATAATCGACGGCGTCTTCTGCGGCCAGCGGGTGGTTGTGGGAAACGAAGATGCCGAAATCGGCGCGCTCGACGATGGTCGCGTAGCCCACTTCCGGCGGGTACGAGGCCTGGGCCGACAGCAATCCCAGGGACGCCCGACCGCTCTGGATCAGGTTAATCGCGTCACCGTGTTCGGCAAACACACACTCCAGTTCCAGCTCCGGAAAGCGCTGATCGAGTTCGGTCATGCGCGCCTGAAATTCAGCGAACTGGTTGGCATCGGACAGCACCAGCGTCAGGCGCGGCTCCATGCCTTCCGCCAGACGCCCCGCCGCGCGACGCAGCGTATCGGACGCCGCAAGTACATCCTCGATGCGCCCTTCCAGCGCCCTGCCCGCTTCGGTGAGCGCGGGATGACGGGTGGAGCGGTCGAACAGCTCCAGGCCCAAGTCGATCTCAAGCCGCGAAATCGCCTCGCTGATGGTCGACTGGCTCTTGCCCAAGCGGCGGGCGGCGGCGCTGAACGAGCCCAGCGCGATGGTCTGCGCGAAGGCTTCAAGGGCTTCGGGGGAATAGCTCACGGAAGGACACCTCTGAAGTGCATGTGACGTCCCCATCGGTTTTTCCGATGGGACCAATTTTCACTCTAGTCTATTGCGCCCCGACAATGCACACCTGCCCGCGAGAAAGTGATCACCGACATGCCTCTGAACACCCTCATGCCCCACAAGACCGCGAAGCCGGTCGTTTCGCGAAAGTCCCTCAAAGAGCGCGCCCTGCATGCGCTGCTGTTCGAGCTGATCGGGGTGCTGATGTTCGCGCCCGGGCTGGCCTGGGTGCTCGGCCAGTCCATCGGCAAGATGGGCGCGATGACGGTGATGATTTCCACGGTCGCCATGCTGTGGAACATGGTGTTCAACGCCGGGTTCGACCGTCTGCGCGCCCGGTTGGGTTTTGCCCTGAATCTCAAGGCGCGGGCACTGCATGCCATCAGCTTTGAAGTGGGGCTGGTGTTCATGGTGGTACCGATGGTGGCGTGGTGGCTGTCGATCAGCCTGCTGGAAGCCTTTGTGCTGGACATCGGCCTGTTGCTGCTGTTTCTGCCGTACACGATGCTGTTCAACCTGGCGTACGACCGGATTCGCGAGCGTCTGCTCGACCGCCCGCAACCCTGCGCCGCAGATCGATAGCGGCGTGATTGGTCTCCTCTAAACCTCCTTCATTGGCTATTCGACGGGCCGCAGCGCGGGCGTAACATTTCGCCACGTCCCGCGGCTTGCGCCGGTCACTTTGAAGAGAGCACCCAACATGAACAACCGAATCAACTGGGCCCAGAAATCGCCGGAAACTTATAAAGCCATGGTCGGCCTGGAGACGGCGCTGAGCAAATCCGGGCTGGATCATTCGCTGCTGGAGCTGATCCGTCTGCGTGCCTCCCAGCTCAACGGCTGTGCGTATTGCGTCAACATGCACGCCAATGACGCACGCAAGGCTGGCGAAACCGAGGCCCGTCTGCAGACCCTCAGCGTGTGGGAAGAAACCGAATTCTTCACCGAAAAGGAAAAGGTCGTACTCGCCTGGGTCGAAAGCCTGACCCTGCTGCCCGTGCACCGCGCGCCGCAGCATCAGTACGAAGCGTTGTTCAAGCACTACAGCGAAGCCGAGGTGGTCAACATCACCCTGGCCGTCGCCACCATCAACGCCTGGAACCGCTTCGGTGTGGGCTTTGCGATGATGCCGAGCTGATTTCCGTTATGGGCCTTACACCCGCAAGAACCGCCCGCTGACCGCCACACCCAGCAGCATCACGGCGATGATCATGAACGCCGCGCCCAGGCTGCTGAGGTGGGCGACAAAACCGATGCCGGCCGGGCCCATCAGGATGCCGATGTAACCCAATGTGGTGATCGCCGGCACTGCCACGTTCTCCGGCATGGTTTTCTGCCGGCCGACCGCGCTGTAAAACACCGGCACGATGTTGGAACAGCCGATGCCCACCAGCGCGTACCCGCACAACGCCGCCTGCCAGACCGGGATCAACGTCGCGACGGTCATCCCGGCCGCCGCGCACAGCCCGCCAAACAGAATGATTTTGTGTACACCGAGGCGCCGGACAATCGGATCGCCGCACAGGCGCCCGATGGCCATGAACAGCGCGAACACCGCATAACCGAATCCCGCGTAAGACGGTTCAACCCCGCGCTGGGCGCTGAGGAACACCGCACTCCAATCGAGCATCGCGCCTTCCGTGAGGAACACCGTGAAGCACATCAAACCGATGAACAACACCACGCCCCGGGGAATCGCAAACGCCGGCCCGCCCGGCTCGCTGCCATAGGGCAACAAGTGCGGCGCGGCTTTATAAAGCGCAAGGGCGATGAACAGCGCAACGAAGGCCATCGCCAGCCATGGCCAGACGCCGACACTCAGCAACGCCGACACCCCCGCCGCCCCCAGAATCCCGCCGCAACTGAACAGCCCGTGAAACCCGGACATCATGGTCTTGCCGCTCGCCCGCTCGACGATGATCGCCTGAATGTTGGTCACGCAACCCAGCGCACCCATGCTCGCGCCGTAGACAAACAGCGTGGCGACCATCAGCGGCACCGAGCTGAGGGTCGCCAATAAAGGCAGGCACACACAGGCGATGGCGCCCGTTATCACGATCAGACGCCGACAGCCATAACGCACCGTCATCGCCCCGGCCAGTGGCATCGACACAATCGAGCCAATGCCCAGGCACAACAGCAACAACCCGAGGCCGGCGTCGTCCAGGCCGAGACGGCTTTTCGCATAAGGCACCAGCGGCGCACAGGCCGACATGCTGAACCCGGTGACAAAAAAAGCGATACGCGTCGAAAACTGCTCCAGCCGCCCCGGAACCAAAGGCGCTGCGGTGCTGATGGAAGTCATTGCCGCTCCGTTGAAAACAGCGGCCCGGCATGGCCCGCTCGGGACCAGCCTAACAAAGCTTGAAACAATGCCGAAGAAGGGATGTTGAAGGCAGCAGCCTCAGAAACGCCTCAATCGATCCTCAAGACGCGGACGCGGAGCGTCGAAGGATGCATCCCCACGCGGAGCGTGGGGACGATCGATTGCTTCAGTGGGACCGGCTTCAGCCGGGAAGAAGCCTGTGCGTACACCCATCATTTTGCAGCGCGGCGCCCGACGCGTTCCCGGCTAAAGCCGGTCCCACGAAAAGCGCCACGTACATCCTGTAGGACCGGCTTCAGCCGGGAAGCCTTTGATCTGCTTTTGCTCTTCAAACACAAAAGGCCCAGACGACACCAATCGCGACTTTGGTGCAGGCTGAACGCAGGTCTCGCTCCGTGGGCCGAGCGGCATGGATGCCGCGAGAGCCGCCCCCCGCCATGGATGGCGGATGGCGGCGGGCCCACGGAGCGAGACCGGAGTGAAGGAACCCGACGAAGTCGGGCCCAACCGAGAGCAAGCACCCTTGGTTACTTGGGGTGCTTTTCCAAGTAACTCGCCGAAGGCGAAACAGTCGAGCCGTTAGGCCGACGCCCTTGATCTTGATCTTGATGAAGGATCACCCCTTCCAAGGAGACCGCCGAATAATCTCCACAAAATTCAGCGGCTTGAACGTCGGATCCTCATCCACCAACACATCCGCATTCACCGTCCCGAACGTCGTATCAGGCTTATGCCGAAACCCATCCGCAAACGCACACAAAATGCATTCCTTGAAATCCTCCCCGCGCGGGTGAGCATGGGTCACCACCTCCCGCTGCTCATCACTGAACTGCCCGTAATTGATGCCCAGCACATCCATCTCCACACCCGCCGTCACCAGCGCCACGTTCGGCCGCAAATGCTCGGGCACGCCCGGCGTCGTGTGCAGCGCAATCGACAACCAGACCTGCTCCATATCCCCCTCCGACAACCCGAACGGCTGCATGAACGCCCGCGCCGCATTGGCCGAATCCACCTCGAAACGCAGGTCCGCACTGCGATGCTGCGCCACCAGACCCAAATCATGAAACATCGCCCCAACGTAAAGCTGCTCGGCGTCGTAGGCCAGCCCCTTGCGCTCACCGGTCAGCGCGCCCCACAAAAACACCCGGCGCGAGTGATTGAACAGCAGGTCATCTTCCTGCTCGCGGATGTACTCGGTGGTGGCGCGGGCCAGCGCGCTGTCGGGGATCTTGATACCAGCAATCGATTGAGTCATAGGAATCTCTCCAGCGGCCGCACCGGGGTGGCGCGTTGAAGAGAAGTCTGGGCGACGGCGTATCACGGCTCAATCGGCGCGCGGTCTCGTTCTCTGCCAAACGTGCATCGTTTACTGCCAGCCCACCTACGGTTTACCAGATTGCTGCGGACCGACTGCACGACCTCGGATAAACTCTGCGCCTTTGCAGTGCGCCATGCCTCAAAAAGCGCCTCATAAAGTGCCGTCAAAGCGTGCCATCAGAGCCCGCCGATAAAGCATTCCTGCACCCCACACCTGATGAATCGAAAACAAGGAGCCCCTGTGTACAAGGGCGTTGCGTTATCGGTCATGGCCTCCTGCCTGTTCGCGGTCATGTACTACTACACCTCACTCCTCACGCCATTGAGCGGTGAAGAAATCTTCGGTTGGCGCATGCTGCTGACCCTGCCATGCGTGACGCTGTTCATGCTCTCCAGCGGAGACTGGAAGCTGGCCCGCGCCCTCGGCGTCCGGGTGCGCCAGACGCCTGCATTGCTGGCGGGGATGGCGCTGTCGGCGACGTTGATGGGCGCGCAGTTGTGGCTGTTCATGTGGGCGCCGCTGCATGGCCGCAGCCTGGAGGTGTCGCTGGGGTATTTTCTGCTGCCGCTGACCATGATCCTCACCGGGCGTGTGGTGTACGGCGAGCACCTGTCGCACCTGCAGAAGATCGCCGCCTGCTGCGCGCTGATCGGTGTGGGGAACGAGCTGCTGCGCCTGGGCAGTTTTTCCTGGGAAACCCTGCTCGTCTGCCTGGGTTATCCGCTGTACTTCGTGTTGAGGCGCAAGCTCAAGACCGACAACCTTGGCGGTCTGTGGTGGGATATGTTGCTGATCCTGCCCGTCGCGGTGCTGTTCATCTGCCAGGGCAACCCTTCGGTCGTGGAACAATTCCCACGCTTCTATGTGCTGATTCCGGTGCTGGGGGCGATCAGTGCGTCGGCCCTCGTCAGCTACATTCGCGCAAGCCGCCTGCTGGCGTTCAGCGTGTTTGGCTTGCTGAGCTACGTCGAGCCGGTGCTGCTGGTTGGCGTTGCGCTGTTGCTGGGCGAATCCATCGGCCGCGATGAATGGATGACCTACTTGCCGATCTGGCTGGCGGTCATGGTGCTGGTGGGAGAAGGCGCCAAGCATGTATTGGCCCAGCGACGACGCCATCGCGCTTGAATTGACGCTTGCTCGTTGGCAGCGTTACTGACCGAACCGCGCCAGCTGCATTTCCTGCAATCGGCTCAGCGTGCGCCGAAACGCAAACGCCAGATAGCCCTCGGTGTACAGCTCGGCCATTGGCATCGCGGCTTCGACGTACAGCGGCACCTTGCGGTCATAGCACTCGTCGACCAGGGCGATGAAGCGCCGCACGCCATCGTCATAGGGCGACAGTTGCGGCAGCTCGCGGTCCCCCGCTGTGACCTGTTCAACGCCATCCTCGGTGCCACGGGCAATGCGTCCCTCGCGCTGGGGTGCGCTCAACGCCGGCACTTCACTCAACAAAACGGCCTTGTAACGATCGCAGAGCTCGATGAAATCCATCGCCGCCAGCGGTTGCTCGCACAAGTCGGCATAGCGGCACCAGATCACGGTTCTACTGCTGCGCACCACCGGCACATGCCGCCTTCCCAGCGGCACAGGCTGAGTCGACACCGACTCGCCGCTGCTCAACGTTTCGAACACCTCGACCAGCGCGCCCGGCCCCTGCTCCGCCTTCACCCAGTAACGCTGCTGCGCCTGACCGGGATGCAGCCGGTGGTCCTCGCCGCCGTCGACCGAGACCACCTCCATGAAGTGATTGATCGCCGTGATCGCGGGCACGAAACGCTCGCGGTTATGCCCGGTGGCGTACAGTTGCTCGGGCAATTGATTGGAGGTGCAGACCAGCACCACGCCCTCGTCGAACATCGCGCGCACTAGACCGCCGAGGATCACCGCATCGCCGATGTCGTTGACGAACAACTCGTCGAAGCACAGCACGCGCACGTCCTGGGCCAGTTCCCGGGCCAGCACCTGCAGCGGCTGGGCCACGCCGGTGAGCTGGAACAGGCGCTGATGCACCCAGCGCATGAAATGATGAAAATGCTGGCGCCGGGCCGGGACCTGCAGGCTGTCGTAAAAACGGTCCATGAGCCAGGTCTTGCCGCGCCCCACCGGGCCCCACAGATAAACGCCTTTGACCGCGCCGCCGCGCTTGCCGTCGTTCAGCGCCTGCCAACACGCCTGCAAATGCAGTGCGGCATTGCGCTGGGCTTCGTCAGGCTGAAAACCCTGGGCATCAACGGCCTGCTGCCAGGCCTCAAATGGAGACAGAACGGTCATCAAAACGCTTCATTCGGCAGTGGAAGATTGATCGTGGCGTCTGGAATACGAGGCGCCCAACAGATAAAAACAGCCGCCGGCAATGATGAACGCCGCCAGCATATAAAACATGAAATGCGCCGACTGGGTCGCCAGGGCGAAACCGCACAGTACCGGCCCCAGGGCGCCGCCGAGGTTGGAGAGGTTCTGCGCGCCGTAATACATGCCGCGCAAATGGGGGGGTGCGATGCGGTCGATGAACATGTACTCGGCCGGGAACACGATGATCTCGCCGAGGGTGAACACCGCCACCGCCAGCGACCAGTGCAGCACCGTCGTCGACAAGGCAAACCCGACCACGCCCATCAGGAACAGGCTGAAACCAGCAGTCAGCCACTGATTGAGGTACTGATGGCTGATGCGTTTGCCGACCAGGTACTGCAAGCAGATCACCACTGCCGCGTTCACCGCGACCACCGAGCTGATCACCTGATAAGTGAATTCCGGCGTGGTTGTGGTGACCAGGTATTGCGACAGGTAGGCCGTGAACTGGCCAAATACCACCGCGCTGAGCACGCCGCCGACGGTGAAGCACACCAGCCGGTAATCCTTGAGCAGGATGCGTCCGACGGCGATGAAGGAAATCGGTGCGTTGGCAGGGTCCGCCGAGCTCAGCTTGCGGTCCCCGTACATCGCGTAAACCAGGAAAAAACCCAGGCCCAGAGTGGCCGACATCACGAACGGCAGCTTCATGTTCCAGTGCGCCAATCCTGCGCCAATGAATGGCCCGACGGCATAGCCGATATTGATCAGGGTGTAGCGCACCGAGAACACTTTGCTTTGATCGGCCACTGGCAATAGCTTGCCAAACGCCGCCTTGACCACGATATCGATGACCGAATACGCGAAATTGAAGGACACCAGAAACAGGAAGAACAGCCACAGCTTGCCGGTCACGCACATGCCGATGAAACCGGCGACGAAGAACCCGGTGAAGCTGAGGATCAACCGATAGCTGGACAGTTTGTCAGTGAGGTAGCCGCCATACAGGCTCAGCAACGAGCCGACAATCAGCGCCCCACCGACGACCAGGCCGATGTCGCTCATGCTCAAAACGAAATTCGAAGACAGGTAAATCACCAGATACGGCAAGGTGATTGCCCTGCCCAGCGTCAGAAACAGCGACGAAGAAAGCAGGAGATTGACTGAAGCCGGGTAGTGTCTGAGCGCAGCGAGCATCCGTGTTCTGTCCTTCATGACGTGCCGAGCCTTGATGACGGGAATCGGCGTGCTGTTTGAGGGAAACATCCTTACACAATCAGGGGTAACGGGACACATGAAGAATGAGTAAAACGCGGCAGGGTGTGGCATCCCACCGACTGGCCGTCTGCGTTCACATTCCGTAACATCCCCTCCCTTTGCACCCCGCCCTTCAGGAATTTCATGAAACCCGCCCGTCTTCGCGCCGATGTCCTCGCCGGACTCACCACTTCTTTCGCCCTGGTGCCCGAGTGCATCGCCTTCGCGCTAGTCGCGCACCTCAACCCGCTGATGGGCCTGTATGGCGCTTTCATTATCTGCACGCTGACTGCGCTGTTCGGCGGGCGTCCCGGCATGGTTTCCGGCGCGGCGGGTTCGATGGCCGTGGTCATTGTGGCGCTGGTGGTGCAACACGGCGTGCAATACCTGCTGGCGACGGTGTTGCTGGGCGGGTTGGTGATGATCGCGTTCGGGCTGCTGCGCCTGGGCAAGCTGGTGCGGATGGTGCCGTATCCGGTCATGCTCGGGTTCGTCAACGGCCTCGCGATCGTCATCGCCATGGCGCAGCTGGAGCATTTCAAAAGCGGCGAAAGCTGGCTCAGCGGCACCCCGCTGTACCTGATGATCGGCCTGGTGGCCCTGACCATGGCCGTGGTGTACCTGCTGCCGCGGCTGACCCGCTCGGTACCGCCCGCACTCGTTGCCATTCTCGGCGTCGGCCTGCTGGTGTACCTGTTCGACCTGCCGACGCGCACCCTCGGCGACATGGCGCACATCGCCGGCGGTCTGCCGGGCCTGTCGCTGCCGGACGTGCCGTGGAATCTGGAAACCCTGCGGATCATCGCGCCCTACGCGATCCTGATGGCGCTGGTCGGTCTGCTGGAAACCCTGCTGACCCTGAACCTCACCGACGAAATCACCGAGAGCCGCGGCTACCCCGACCGCGAATGTGTCGCCCTCGGCGTCGCCAACCTGGCGTCCGGCCTGTGCGGCGGCATGGGCGGCTGCGCAATGATCGGTCAGACGGTGATCAACTTGAGCTCCGGCGGCCGCGGTCGTCTGTCCGGCATCGTCGCCGGCGTGATGATTCTGATGTTCGTGCTGTTCCTCTCGCCCCTCATCGAGCGCATTCCGCTCGCAGCGCTGGTCGGCGTGATGTTCGTGGTCGCCCAGCAGACCTTCGCCTGGGCGTCACTGCGGGTGCTGCGCAAAGTCCCGCTGAACGATGTCTTCGCGATCATCGCCGTGACCATCGTCACCGTCCTCACCGATCTCGCCACCGCCGTGCTGTTCGGCATCCTCATCGCGGCGCTGAACTTCGCCTGGCAACAGGCCCGCGAGCTGTACGCAGACAGCCATGTCGAGCCCGACGGCAGCAAGATGTATCACCTGCACGGCACGCTGTTCTTCGCTTCCACCACGCCGTTCCTCGATCAGTTCGATCACCTCAACGATCCGCAGCACGTCACGCTGGACTGCCGCCACTTGATCTTCGTGGACTATTCCGCCATCGCGGCGCTGAAAACCCTGCGCGAGCGCTACCAGAAGGCGGGCAAACACCTGCGTGTCGTGCATCTGTCGGAACGCTGCAAAAAGCTGCTCAAGCGCGCGGGGGTTCAGCACGCTTGAGATGAGCATCGAGCCTCAAGCGCGGCTTAGCTGATAGCACGCACAATCGCCTCGGTCGCCACCACCTGCGCGTACTCACCGTGCAGGTTCGCCAGCGACATGGCGTGGATGTCCTCGGCACTGCGTGGCTGACCGAAGAAGTCCGCGCCGTCGAAGGTGAAGCAGGCATCGTGGGGCACGATGACCTCGAAGCCGAGATTGCCGCCAGTGCGCGCGGTCGACTCCACGGAATTGTTGGTCACCACGCCGACGATCACCACCTGATTGATCCCGTCCGCACGCAGCCAACCTTCCAGCGCCGAATGGCAGAACGCATCGGGCACTTGTTTGTGCAGCTCGCCTTCGTCGTCCCACGGCATAAACGCCGGTTGAAACTCGACACCTGATTGCTGCGGCCAGAACACCGAATCCGGTGAGCGGGAGAAATGCCGCACATGAATCACCGTGCGGCCGCTGTCGCGCCAGGCGCTCAGCAGTTCCAGCATGCGCTGCTCGGCGTCAGGGTTGTTGCGCCGGCCCAGCTTGGGGTGGTTGATGCCCTGCTGCATGTCAATAAGAACCAGCGCCGCTTTGTGATGGATATCCACTGCTCTTCCTTTCATGACTTAAGGGGCGGACCCCGCTTCGCTGATTGTTTGACGTTGAATTCAATGGGACCGCACTTTCTGTAGGAGTGAGCTTGCTCGCGATTCCATTTTTCAGCGACATCAATGTCTGCGGAAAGAACCTCTTCGCGGGCAAGCGCGCACCTGCAGATATTTTGTCGCCCACTGACCGCAATCGCGAGCAAGCTCACTCCTACAGGGGCTGCGTCAGCAGCTATGGTTTCCATCGTTAAACCGCACTGAAATGCCGCGCCCATTGTTGTTCGGCGAACTGTTCGATGATGAAGTCGACGAACGCGCGGGTTTTGCCCGGCAGTAATTTGTGCCCACTGTAATAGATGGAAATGTTGCCGTCCTCGACGTACCACTCCGGCAGCACCCGTTGCAGCGCACCGCTGCGCAGGTATGGCAGCGCGAACGGCATGCTCACCAGCGCGACGCCCAGACCCTGGCTCGCCGCGCGGCAGGCAGCCTCGGAATCGCTCAGGGTCATGCGCACCTTCATGCGCAGCGGGCTTTGCTCATGACTGCGATGGCTCAGCGGCCAGGAACGGATCCGCCCGGTTTGCGGCGAACGGATCAGAATGCCGTCACAGTCGTGCAAGTCGTCCGGATGCGTGATGCCTTCGTGGGCTTCCAGCCATTGCGGCGACGCGACCAGCACGCGGTGAGCGGGCGCCAGCTTGCGGGCGACAACGCCTTGGGGCAGATCGAAGCCACCGCCGATGGCTGCGTCGAAGCCCTGCCCGATGAGGTCAACCTGCCGGTTATCGAAATGCCAGTCGGGGGTGATGGCCGGATAGCGGCGCAGGAATTCACCCAGCAGCGGCACCACGTACAGGCATCCGAACACGGTGCCGACGCTGACTTTCAACGTGCCGGCGGGACTGCCTTCGGCGCTGGCCAGGTTGGCGACAGCGTTCTGGATGGTGTTGAGGCTGGCACTGACTTCGCCGAGAAACCGCTGGCCGGCCTCGGTCAGGGTCAACTTGCGCGTGCTGCGCTGGAACAGTCTCACGCCGAGCTTCGCCTCAAGCTTGGCGACGCTCTTGCCCACCGCGGCGGGTGTCAGGCTCAGCCGGCGTGCAGCCTCGGCAAAGCTGCCGACCTCGGCACTGCGCACGAAGCATTCAATGCTGCTGAAGTTTTCCATCGCACTCACTCACAACTTCCGGTTTACACAGACTATCTCGATTACCGGCTACCGCACGGGTAATCGTCGGCAGATACTCGTGTCCATCAACCCACTCTTCACCTCTATCGGAGATCGACATGACGCACCCCACTAATCTGATCGGCAAAACGGCATTGGTACAAGGCGGCTCCCGCGGCATCGGCGCCGCGATCGTCAAACGGCTGGTGGAACAAGGCGCAGCAGTGGCCTTCACCTTCGTCAGCTCGGAAGCCAAAGCACAGGAACTGCAAGACAGCATCACCGCAGCCGGCGGCAAAGCCCTGGCCATCAAGGCCGACAGCGCCAACGCCGAGGACATTCGCGGCGCCGTCGCCAAGACCGTGGAGACGTTCGGCGGCCTCGACATCCTCGTCAACAACGCCGGCGTGCTGGCCATTGCCCCGCTCGAAGAATTCACCCTTGAGGATTTCGACCGAACCCTGGCCATTAACGTACGCAGCGTCTTCATCGCCAGCCAGGAAGCGGCGCGGCATATGAAGGAAGGCGGTCGCATCATCAACATCGGCAGCACCAACGCTGATCGCATGCCCTTCGCCGGTGGCGGCGTCTACGCCATGAGTAAATCGGCGCTGGTCGGCCTGACCAAAGGGCTGGCCCGCGACCTCGGCCCACGCGGCATCACCATCAACAATGTCCAGCCCGGCCCGGTCGACACTGACATGAACCCGGCGGACAGCGACTTCGCCGACACACTGATGGGCCTGATGGCCATCCCGCGCTACGGCAAATCCGAAGAAATCGCCGCCATGGTCGCCTACCTCGCCGGTCCCGAAGCGGGCTACGTCACCGGGGCCAGCCTGACCATCGACGGCGGCTTCGGCGCCTGATCCACGCGCCCTCGACGTCGACGCAAAGCCCCGGACCCTGGTAAGGAGCCGGGGCTTCGCGCTTTTTGCTTAAGCGCATGAAAATTCTGAAAAAAAGTTTTGCCTTCAACAAAGCTTTCGACTACATTAGCGCGCCTCGACAGACTGAACGTCTGAAGAGATACGGTGAAGTGTCCGAGTGGCTTAAGGAGCACGCCTGGAAAGTGTGTATACAAGAAATTGTATCGAGAGTTCGAATCTCTCCTTCACCGCCACATTAAAAAGATCCCCGCAACGCTCATGGCGTGCGGGGATTTTTGTTTCTGGCCCTTGGTAAACACTGTTCATGCAAGAGTGAACAGTGCTCACGAAGACGGCATGTCTACCGTCCGATCTTCTCAGGCCACAACGTCTCTTCGCGAGCAGGCTCGTTCCCACTGCGCCCTCATTGACTGGTAGGGCGGTGTGGTATCCGCCCCTGCTGGCAACATTCCATCCTGCAAACCGTTGCGTGACCCAACCCACCTGAATAACTAGAATCGCCCCGCGTTTATTTTTCCACGCAAAGCGTCGGAAAAATCGCCATTTGGGTGTCTTAGCAGCTAAGGTCTACCCGTCGTACTGTGAATGACTCCAATTCCCGTACACGGATAGCGCTACCCCAAAAGAAAACAGTCCGTATTCCGGCCCCCATTGCGCACCCGCGAGAGAGACATGCAGGGTGCGAATTCGCAGGAGAAGGTAAATGAATGGCATCGGTAAACGTTTGCGCCAAGAAAGAAAACGTTTGAAATTGACTCAAAGCGCGCTGGGCGCCATCGGTGGTGTGGAAGCCAACGCTCAGGGGCATTACGAAAGCGGGCAGCGGTTGCCCAGGGCAGATTATCTGTTCAAAATCGCCGCCGCGGGAGTGGACATCAACCGCGTTGTCACTGGGGTAGACGCCTCTGCCCGCGCTGAAATACCCACATTTTCGACGGTGGTGACGAATCAGGACAGGGAGAGCGCAACCGATCTCGACAGCTCGGAAAGCATGGTGAAAATCATCAGCCAGTTGCGCCAGAGCCTGTGGATCACGGCGAATGCATTGTGCGAAGTGACCCGACTGGTTGACTCCGAAGCACCGCGCTCGAGCGCCGACCATGTCGAAGATCACCTCAAGGTGCTGCAAGGTGACGCCGACATGTTCGCAGCACTCGCGCTGGCGAAAGTCCAGAAAGCCGCCCACGAAACCCACTGATCCCCATCAGCGTGACTGACAGCTGAACCTCTCAGATGGTAGCCTTGCGCCATCCAGGGAGGTTCCGATGATCAGAATTCCAGCACTGTCCGCCGCTGTCATGACGTTGCTCTTGTGCGACGTGGCAAGCGGCGACGTCTTCAAGTGCGTCGCCGCAAACGGCGCTATCAGTTTCGCCCAAAGCCCTTGCCCGACCTACGTGGGCGAATCCAGCGTGCAGCGGACGCCTCCGTCCCGGCTTTCCAGCGAGTGGGAGGAGACCGATTTCCCCTACCGTCTCAACAAGAACGCCACCGAAATTCTACAAGTGAGCCGACGCAGAAAGCTGATCATCACCAACGAGCGAGAAATTGCCGATCGCCTGCAAAGCATCCGCCCCCCTCCACCCGCGCTGCCTTCCACCTGCACCGCGCCGCGATACGACAGCGCCTGCTTCGATCCTTCGGGTGGCCGGGTTCGTCAGCCCGTCAAAAGCGGCCTGATGAGATCCTCAGGAAACTGACAGCGCCGTCTGCTTACTGATTACCCGCGGCTTGTCGCTTGTCGCTTGTCGCTTGCCGCTTGCCGCTTGCCGCTTGCCGCTTGAGGCTTGCCGCTCACCATTACTTCTCAATTCTCTGAACTAAGTTTTTACCGGCGCCGATGTGATGCCCCGTGAGAGCTGCTTACAGTCGGGCCCCATCGCCAGAATCACAAAAACGAGCCGGCCATGACCTCCACCGACACCCGCCACGACGCCGTTCAGCACGCGGCAAAAACGCTCATCGCTGCGTTCGCCAGCAACGACACGGATGCCTACTTTGCGGCATTCGCTGAAGACGCCACCTTCCTCTTCCACACGCTGCCCGCGCCCTTGCTGTCCCGCGCCGCTTACCGCGATGTGTGGGCGGGATGGCAAGCCGATGGCTTTGCCGTTCTGGGTTGCCAGTCGCGCAACGCGCACATCAGTCTGCAAGGCGATGTGGCCATTTTCATGCATGACGTCGACACCCACGTTCGCTCCGGCGATGAAGAAAGCCATTTCAGCGAGCGCGAAACCATTGTCTTTCGGCACTATGGCGCGCGCTGGCTGGCGTGCCACGAACACCTGTCGGTGAAGACAGGCTAGCGCGCACGCGCGCTCAGTGGCGAGTAGCCCCTCAGAGGCTGCCCCACCTTCAACACGCTGCTCAATCTGATTCATGGTCGCAATGCCGACCACTGCCAATGCCACGATCGGGTTCACCGGTCGAGATAACGGGCCAGCGTTTTTTGCGCCGGCCTTATAACAACACGACAGCGCGCAGGAATATCCCATGGGCCACCCCACCCCCACGATCGAAACCTTCGGGGTCGAACAGATCCCTGACCATCAGCGCGACGCTGCGCCCCTCGACCTGTTTCGTCTGACGTTCGGCGGCGCCAACACCTTCGCCACCGCCGTGCTCGGCAGTTTTCCGGTGCTGTTCGGCCTGTCATTCCAGGCCGGCGTCTGGGCCATCCTGCTGGGCGTTGTGCTCGGGTCGATCATCCTCGCGCCGATGGGTCTATTCGGGGCCCTCAACGGCACCAACAACGCGGTTTCGTCCGGCGCGCATTTTGGCGTTCACGGGCGCATCGTCGGCTCGTTTCTGTCGCTGCTCACAGCGGTGGCGTTCTTCTCGCTGTCGGTCTGGAGTTCGGGGGATGCGTTGATCGGCGGCGCCAAACGCATGGTCGGCCTGCCGGAGAATGACATCACCCTGGCGCTGGCCTATGGCATTTTCGCGGTGCTGGTGCTGGTGGTATGCATCTACGGTTTCCGCTTCATGCTCTGGGTCAACAAGATCGCGGTGTTCGCTTCAAGCCTGTTGTTCCTGCTGGGTATCCTTGCCTTCAGCGGCAGCTTCGATGCGGGCTTCGCCGGCACGCTCAATCGTGGCAGCGAGGGATTCTGGGCGGCGTTCATAGGCGCTGCGCTTCTGGCGATGAGCAATCCGGTGTCCTTCGGTGCCTTTCTCGGCGACTGGTCGCGCTATATCCCACGCCAGACATCGAAAAAACGCATCATGGCGTCGGTGTTTCTGGCACAGATCTGCACGCTGATTCCGTTTCTGTTCGGACTCTGCACGGCGACCATCGTGGCCACCCAGGCGCCGCAATACATCGCGGACAACAACTACGTCGGCGGCCTGCTGGCGGTCTCGCCCAGCTGGTTCTTTCTGCCGGTGTGCCTGATCGCGATCATCGGCGGGATGTCGACCGGCACAACGTCGCTCTATGGCACCGGGCTGGACATGTCGAGCATGTTTCCGCGCCTGCTCAACCGGGCTCAGGCAACGATTCTGATCGGCATCGCGGCCATCGCCTTCATCTTCATCGGCCGTTTCGCCTTCAATCTTGTGCAAAGCGTGTCGACCTTCGCGGTGCTGATCGTCACCTGCACCTCGCCGTGGATCGTCATCATGGTGCTGGGCCTGATCGTTCGCCGTGGCTTCTATCACCCGGCAGACCTGCAGGTGTTCACCCGTTGCCAGAGCGGCGGTCATTACTGGTTCGAGCACGGTTGGAACTGGCGGGGACTGGGCGCGTGGCTTCCGAGCGCGGCGGTGGGCCTGTGCTTCGTCAATTTGCCGGGGCAGTTCATCGGTCCGCTTGGCAATCTCGCGGGCGGCATCGACATCAGTCTGCCGATCACCCTTGGCCTGGCGGCGCTGTTGTACATCACCCTGCTGCGCACCTTCCCGGAACCGGTCGGCGTGTACGGCGCCATGGGTCCGCACCCGTTACTCGGCAATAACGCACATCGCAACGTAAAGAAGCCGATGGCGATCGGTTGACAGTCCGACGCCATTGACCCAGGGCTCGCTGCAAAGCGGGCCCTTTTCGTTGAGAACTTACCCGCGAGGCTACCCCGACCGACGGGTCGCGTGCCGCTGGCGCCAGTGATTCACATCACGCACAATCGCGACTCACCTCAGCATCCCACCCACAGCAACACGTCAGCTCGACCCACAGGAGATCACCCCCGCATGAACGCAAACGACTGGACCGAAGCTGCCTTGGCGAAGTACATCGTGACCAATCCGATGTTGCAGGCTGAAATCCAGGATTTGAGTCCGAAAGAGCAGCAACAGCAGACCCTCTGGGCTTTTGAAGACGAAGCCGAAAATCTGGGCATCCCGACCTGGGAGCTGGCGCTGACCTTCATTGCCGAAACCCCGGAGCAACTGAAGGAACTGCGCCTTGCTGCGCACAAGGAAGCAGCCGAGGCACTGGACATGGACTGGGAAGAGTACTGCGAATTGAACGAAGTCGAGGTTTAACCGCCCTGCTTGCGCTCCCCTTCAGGGTCGTCAGCCCCGGCGACCCGATCCCCTGACTTGCCAGTCATCCTTTACGCTTTACCTTGCCCTGCCGGGTGGGTAACGTCTGCGCCACTTCAAAACAAAAAGGACTCGCTCCATGAGTGATTTGGTCGCCTATCAACTCGATGACGGCGTTGCGACGCTGACCCTGGCCAACGGCAAGGTCAATGCCATCAGCAACGAGGTGGTTGCCGCATTCAATGCCGCACTCGACCGTGCCGAGCAAGACCGCGCCGTGGTGATCATCACCGGTCAGCCCGGGATCCTTTCGGGCGGGTACGACCTGAAAATCATGACCTCGTCGCCGGAAGCCGCCATGGCCCTGGTCGCCGAAGGTTCCACGCTGGCGCGGCGCATGCTGTCGTTCCCCTTCCCCGTCGTGGTCGCGTGCGGCGGTCATGCCGTGGCGAAAGGGGCCTTCCTGTTGTTGTCGGCGGATTACCGCATCGGCGTCGAAGGTCCGTTCAGCATTGGCCTGAACGAGGTGCAGATCGGCATGACCATGCACCACGCCGGCATCGAACTGGCCCGTGACCGCCTGCGCAAAAGTGCCTTCGGTCGCTCGGTGATCTGCGGCGAGATGTTCGATCCCAAGGGCGCGCTGCAGGCCGGCTTCTTCGACAAGGTGGTCGCGCCGGAAGAACTCACCGAAGCCGCGCGCACCGTGGCGCTGCAGATGAAGAAGATCAACATGCGTGCCCACAAGCAGACCAAGCTGAAAGTGCGCAAGGAATTCCTCGAGACCCTCGACCGGGCGATCGAGCTGGATCGTCAGATCCCGCTCTGAGGAACCCTCGACAACGCGCTGCGTCCCCGCAGCGCATTCCCCTGAAACATCCCGTTAAATTCCTGGTCCCCCGCCCGGCCTGTGGCCGATTGCCGATTCCAGTGCACATCCGTACACTGCGCGGCCTTTCGCCTACCGGGTGGTTTTTGCATGCTGTTCGTATTGCGTATGTTATTGATGGGCCTGCACTTTCTCGTCGCCGGCGCGCTGGGGCTTTTGCTGGGCTTGTGCCGCCCGTTCAGCCCTGACAACAGCCGCCTGTGTGCTCGCCTCTACGCCCTTCCCGCCATGAAAATTCTCGGGCTGCGCCTGAATGCGCAGCTCGACCCGCAGTTCGAGCAGGCAAGGCCTTGCGTGATCATCTGCAACCATCAATCCAACTACGACCTGTTTGTGCTCGGCAACATCGTGCCGCCGCGCACGGTCTGCATCGGCAAAAAGAGCCTCAAGTGGGTGCCGTTCTTTGGTCAGCTGTTCTGGCTGGCGGGCAACGTGCTGATTGATCGCGGCAACCCGCAGCGGGCGCGTCGCGCCATTCTCCAGACCACTGAAACCCTGCAACACAAGGACACCTCGATCTGGGTCTTCCCCGAAGGCACACGCAACAAGGGTCAGGGGTTGCTGGCGTTCAAGCGTGGGGCGTTTCAGATGGCGATCGAGGCCGGTGTGCCTATCGTGCCCGTGTGCGTGAGCACCTACGTGCGCAGCATGAATTTGAATCGATGGGACAGTGGTGAGGTGATCATCCGCACGCTGCCCGCGATCCCGACAGCGGGCCTGACGAGCGAAGACCTCCCGCAGCTCATCGCCCGCTGTCATGGCCAGATGCAGGCCGGCATCGCCAGCATGGACGCTCAACTCCGAGGGTCCACGGCCGCCATCCAAACGGACGCTGAACAGCACTGAAAAAACCTGCGAACTCGTTTAAATCCGCCGACTCTGATCAGGGAGCGCGCTAAGCTGCGCGTCAGTTCTCCCTAAAAGAAGAAGCAGACATTATGGGTCGAGTGGTTGCCGCTGCCGTTTACAGTGCCGGAAAGAAAGTCACCAATATCTCCCTCGACGAAGGCGCGACCTGGGCGGCGAAACCGGGGCATTTCGTCTGGATCGGCCTGGAGCACCCGGGCCTGGAAGAACTGACCACGCTGCAACGGCAGTTCAACCTGCACGAGCTGGCCATCGAAGACGCCCTGGAGGTCCACAGCCGGCCGAAGCTGGAAACCTTCGGCGACGCGTTGTTCATCGTGACCTACGCGCCGATCCGCGAGAACGGCAAGCTGATCTTCATCGAAACCCACATCTTCGCCGGCAAGGGCTACGTCATCACCTCGCGCAACGGTGATTCGAAGTCCTACGGGGCGGTGCGCCAACGTTGCGAGGCGCGGCCGTTGCTGCTGGAGCACGGAGAAGACTTCGTGCTGTATGCGCTGCTGGACTTCGTCACCGAGAACTACCAGCCGGTCACCGAGGCCATTCACTGCGAGCTCGAAGAGCTTGAGCACAACGTGCTGCGCAAGGACCTCAACGAGTCCGACATCCACCGCATTCACGCTCTGCGTCGCGATCTGCTGCGCCTGCGCCGCTATGTAGCGCCGATGGTCGAGATCGGTGAGGAGCTGCAGAAGCTCAGCTTCCCCTTCATCGACAAGAACATGCGCCCGTACTTCCGTGACGTGGAAATCCACGTCAAACGGCAGATGGAAGACCTGTCCAACCTGCGCGACATCGCCAGCCAGACCATCGAAATCAGCCTGCTGCTGGAGTCTTCCCGGCAGAGCCTGACCCAGCGCAAGTTTGCCGCCTGGGCCGCGATTCTGGCATTCCCCACTGCCATCGCCGGCATTTACGGGATGAACTTCGAGAACATGCCGGAGCTGACCTGGCACTACGGGTACTACATGGTATTGGGTGTCATTGTCGGCGGGTGCGGGGTGTTGTTCGCGAGCTTCAAGCGGTCGGGGTGGCTTTGACGGGTTGGCGCGCCATGGTATTGAATCTTCAATGACTCACCGGGTGCTCCCTCCGGGCTCGGCGTGGGGACTGACGAACTCTCAATCTGTGGGAGCGAGCTTGCTCGCGAAGGCGGCGTTTCAGCCGCCGTAGATGTAGCGGATGTTCCAGCCCCTTCGCGAGCAAGCTCGCTCCCACAATTGATCGTTCAGCAGATGCACCTGCGTGGTTGCAAAACGAGCACAACCACGCTGTCAGCTCACCGGCCGCTTGTTCGCCACAAACCGCATCATCCATTCCGCCACCGCCGTGCCGTGGTGGTCTTCTTCCAGGCTGGCGATGCCCTTGCCGTAGACCTGTTCGCCCAGTGCGTCCTGGCGAATATCGAGCAGCGTGCGCGAATAGTCGTGGATGAATTCCGGGTGACCCTGGAAGCACAGCACCTGGTCGTTGATGTGATACGCGGCGAACGGGCAGAACTCGCTGGTGGCAATGACCGTCGCGCCTTCGGGGAGTGCGGTGACCTGATCCTGATGGCTGATCAGCAGCGTGAGTTTGTCCAGCGCCGGCGTCATCCACGGCTGGGTCGGTGTGAGGTTGTAGTGATGGATCCCGACGCCCCACCCCTGTGGCGCGCGCTCGGTTTTACCACCCAGGAGCAGCGCCAGCAACTGATGGCCGAAACAAACCCCCAGCAACTTGTCGCCGCGCTTGTAGCGTTCCAGAAGGTAGGTTTTCAGGGTTTCGATCCACGGATCGGTACCGAAGGAATCGGCCTTGGAGCCGGTGATCAGATACGCGTCGAACTGCTCGTCATCCGGCGGGTAGTCGCCCTGCATGACGTTGTAGACGACAAATTCCGCAGGCACCGGCTGGCGGGCGAAAAGCTTCTCGAACATCCGCCCGTAGCCCTGGTATTGATCGACCAGCTCCGGGCGAAGAACGTCGGTTTCCAGAATGCAGATGCGTAACGACATAAAAATTCCTGAAGCGACAAAGCGAAAATGCGTGGGACCAAGCCTGCCTTGAAGGCCGGGGCAAGGCAAGGCCCAGTTGTGGCCGCACGCTGTCGTCAGCTGAACCCCGGCTGTCGCAGCATTTCATCCGCCACAACCGGGAGCCGGCGCTAGAACAGCGAGCCCTCCTCGGCTTTCTCCAGCAGCAACGCTGGCGGTTGAAAGCGTTCGCCATAGCGCTCGGCCAAGGCGCGAGCACGGGTAATGAACGGCTTGAGTCCGTACTGGTTGATGAACTGCAACGCCCCGCCGGTCCAGGCCGGAAAGCCGATACCCAGCATTGACCCGACGTTGGCGTCCGCGGTTGATCGCAACACACCCTCTTCCATGCAGCGCACGGTTTCGAGGGCCTGAATGAACAGCAAGCGGTCGCGAATATCCTGACTGCTGATCTGAGCGTCGGGCTTCTCGAAGCGGGTTTTCAGCTCCGGCCACAAGTGCTTGGGCGCGCCGTCGGGGTAGTCGTAAAAACCGCCGCCGGAGGTTTTCCCTGCGCGATCGAATTCATGCAACAGCTGCTCGATGACGGCGTCGGCCGGATGCCCGGCACGCTCAAAGCCCTGCTCGGCCAGATCCTTGCGCGTCTGCTGGCGAATCTGGTTCATCAGCCTCAGCGACACTTCATCGGACACCGCCAACGGCCCCACAGGCATACCGGCCTTGCGCGCCTCGGTTTCGATCATCGGCGCACTGATACCTTCGCCGAGCATGGCAATGCCTTCGTCAGCGAAAGTGGCGAACACCCGCGAGGTGAAGAACCCGCGGGAGTCATTGACCAGAATCGCGGTCTTGCCGATCTGCTGAACGAAGTCGAAGGCCCGCGCCAGGGTCATGTCGTTGGTGCGCGCGCCCTTGATGATTTCCACCAGGCGCATCTTCTCCACCGGGCTGAAAAAATGCAGCCCGATGAACCGCTCCTGCCGGCTGATGGCGCTGGCCAGTCCGGTGATCGGCAGCGTCGAGGTGTTGGACGCAATCACCGCATTGGGCACCACCACTTGCTCGGCGGCAGCGCTGACCTGGGCTTTTAGCTCGCGATTTTCGAACACCGCCTCGATGATCAGATCGCAGCCTTCCAGATCGCTGTCGCGGCCGGTCGGCTTGATGCGGCCCAGCACGGCGTCGCGCTGAGTCTCGGTGATGCGGCCGCTGGCAACCTGCTTGTTCAGCAACCGCACAGAGTAATCCTTGCCCTTCTGCGCGGCCGCCAGGTTGACGTCCTTGAGGATCACGCTGACACCCGCCACCGCCGTGACGTAGGCAATGCCGCCGCCCATCAGCCCTGCGCCGAGGATGCCGACCTTGCGCATGTTGAACACCGGCGGCGCCTTGGGCCGCGCCTCGGCCGCCTTGACCCGGTTGAGCTGAAACCAGCTGCCGATCATGTTCTTGGCGACGGGGCCGGTGGCGAGTTCGGTGAAGTAACGCGCCTCGATTTTCTCTGCCGTGTGGAAATCCACCTGAGCGCCTTCCACCGCTGCCGCCAGAATTTTCTCCGGCGCCGGATAGCATCCCCAGGTTTTGCTGCGCAGGATTGACGGCGCGATGGCCAGCATCTGTGCCACGTTCGGCTGCGCCGGCGTGCCGCCAGGCAACTGAAACCCTGGTTGATCCCACGCTTTGATCGGCACCGGATTGGCCAGAATCCACTCGCGCGCCTTGCCCATCAGGTCCTCGGCATCGCTGGCCAACTGATCGATCACACCGGTCTTCAAGGCATGGTCGACGCTCATCGTCCGGCCTTGCATCAGCAACGGCAGCGCTTTTTCCAGCCCCAACATTCGCACCAGCCGCACCGTGCCACCCCCGCCCGGAAGCAAACCGAGGGTGACTTCCGGCAAGCCCAATTTTATGTGGCCTCCACTCAGTGCAATGCGATGGTGACAGGCCAGGCACAGCTCCAGGCCACCGCCCAGAGCCGAGCCCTCAATGGCCGCCACCACCGGCTTGCCGTAGGTTTCCAGCGCGCGAAGCTGCGCCTTGAGGTCCATGGTCATCTGGTAGAAGGCGGCGGCGCGGGCGGCGTCGACCTGGCTCAGCTCGTTGAGGTCGCCGCCGGCAACGAACGTCTTCTTCGCCGAGCGGATGATCACACCGGCGATGGCCTCTCTGTCCGCCTGAAGACGCTCGAGCGTCTCGGCCATGGCCTGGCGATACACCGCGTTCATGGTATTGGCCTGCTGGCCGGGCATGTCGAGGGTCAGGGTGACAATCTGATCCGGGCCGGTTTCGTAGCGGATGGCATCGGTCATGCGGTCGTTCTTCCTGAAACGGTTGTCGGATAAAGGCGGTCGGCGAAGGGCTTGGCGTACTCCACGTTCATACCCGCTCGATGATCGTCGCGATGCCCATGCCGCCGCCGACGCACAGGGTCGCCAGGCCGTAGCGCAATTGCCGGGCTTCCAGCTCATCGAGCAGTGTTCCGAGAATGATGCAGCCCGTGGCACCCAGTGGATGGCCGAGGGCGATCGAGCCGCCGTTCACGTTGACCTTGTCGGGGTCGATGTCCAAGTCCTTGATGAACTTGAGCACCACCGAGGCAAAGGCCTCGTTGACCTCGAACAGATCGATGTCATCGATGGTCAGCCCCGCTCGCGCCAGGGCTTTGCGCGTAGCGGGCGCGGGACCTGTGAGCATGATGGTCGGATCGGTGCTGGTCACCGCCGTCATCACAATGCGGGCCCGGGGCCGCAGCCCCAGCGCCTGACCTTTTTGCGCGGTGCCGAGCAGCATCAAGGCGGCGCCATCGACGATGCCGGAGCTGTTGCCCGGCGTGTGCACGTGCTCAATGCGCTCAACGTGGCTGTAAACGCGCAGCGCCGTGGCGTCATAGCCCATTTTGCCGATCGCCTCAAAACTGGGGCGCAGTTTGCCCAACGCCTCCCGTGTCGTGTCGGGGCGGATGAACTCGTCATGGTCGAGCAAGAGCAGGCCATTCTGGTCCCTGACCGGCACCAGCGAACGGCGGAATGCGCCCCGCTCCCGCGCCAGCGCCGCTTTGTGCTGGGATTGCACAGCGAACATATCCACGTCATCGCGGCTGAAGCCTTCAAGGGTTGCGATCAGGTCGGCGCCGATCCCCTGGGGTGTGTAGTGAGCGTGCAGACTGGTTTGCGGGTCCAGCATCCAGGCGCCGCCGTCACTGCCCATCGGCACCCGCGACATCGATTCCACGCCGCCGACCACCACCAGATCCTCGAACCCGGAGCGGATCTTCATCGCCCCCAGATTCACTGCCTCAAGCCCGGATGCGCAAAACCGGTTGACCTGAACCCCGGCCACGCTGCCGGCCCAATCGGCGACCAGCGCTGCGGTTTTGGCAATATCGGCGCCTTGATCGCCGATAGGCGTCACGCAGCCCAGTACAATGTCATCGACGTGGTGGGTGTCGAGGTGATTGCGCACTTGCAGTTCTTTCAGCAGCCCCGCCACCAGATCCACCGGTTTGACGCTGTACAAGGCGCCATCCGGCTTGCCCCTGCCCCGCGGCGTGCGCAAGGCATCGTAAATAAACGCTTCGGTCATCCTGTCCTCGTTAACCCGATGAACTGTCTTTTTATAGGCGCGATCGACAGTCGAACTGTCATGGGAGCACTGTCTATCACAAGCGGTATCACAGAGCGCGTTCTTTCGCCTGATCGGTTAACAGGGTAGCTGGTTGTGGGAAGTTTCGGACTCTGACGAACGGTAGCGCGCTATTGAACCAGGGCGGTTTGGTACGCAGGTGTCTAGCAAGCGAATATCTGAGTGATAGCTATTCGCCAAATGTGGTAAAGCAATAAAAATCGAGTGGGTTAATCCTTAACGATCTAAGCCGCACAGCACGTGGGCTCTAAGGTTTAGTCAGTAGCAGTGGCGCTACAACAAAAACGATTCACCCAGCGCCTGCCGCTTGCGATCTGCTGATCGGGGCACCTGCTCTTTTGCCTCACCTTTGCCAACCCTCGCTTTGGTCATACCCAAGGCCCATGGGTTTCTGTCGCTCAGGAATAACAAGAAAGGCATCCACTATGTTCAAGTTCAAACGCTCGAAAATACGCCAGGCTGGATTAATTGTTTTCGCCACTACGCTGCTGCTCATCCTGCCCAACATGACCCGCCTGTTTGGCTGAGCATCCTGCCGCTTGCAAGCGCAGCCCCGACCCCCGACTTGCCTTTGTCCTGAAGGTCACCGGCGGCCGTGCGGGTATCGCGTATTGGACTCGCGAAGTTTTGGGATTTTGGGGGTGGCATTCAGGCGCACCGAGTAGCGCGCCGTTCGGCTGATGGCCGCCGAGCGTTCTTCTGAACGCTCGACCGCTACGGGTTGATCAGCCCTGGCGTTGCACCTGAATCATCGGCGCTGGCGCTGGCTCTTTCGCAGCCGCAGGAATAGCGATCGGCGCCGAGGGCGACACCACCACCTTGGCGTGCATCTGCTCGCAACCACCACCACGGCGCATGCCGCGCACCGGGCAGGCGTCCAGATAATCCAGGCCCACGGCGAGCTTCAGATGCCGCTCCGGGATCGCTAATTGATTGGTCACGTCGAAGCTGTACCAGGCGTCGTCAATCCACGCTTCCGCCCACGCATGGCTGGACAGATGCTCGCTGCTGTCACTGCAGAGATAACCCGACACATAGCGCGCCGGCACCCCCAGACTGCGGGCGCAGGCCAGAAACGCATGGGTGTGGTCCTGACATACGCCGACGCGATTGGCGAACGCTTGCGCGGCGCTCGTGTCGACGGCGGTCGAGCCTGGCGTGTAGGTGATGTGCTCGTTGAGCGCGTGCATCATATCGATCAGCGCGGTGCGGTCGGTGCGCTTGTGGGTCTGCGCGATGGCAAAGGCGCGAATCGCTTCGTCGGCCTCGGTCAGGCGGGTAAAGCGCAGGAACGGCAATGCAGACTGGCTTTCATGTTCCGCCTCGCGCTTCTCGTCGATCTCGACCTGCCCACGCGCGCCAATGACGATGGCTTCATGGGGTTCGTCCAGGGTCAGGACGTGGAGAATGTTGCCGAAGGGATCGATCTGAGCACGCACCGGGCGCGGCAATGCCAATTGCCAGCTCAGCACCTGCTGGCGCTCGCTGTCATGGGGAGTCAGACGCAAATACTGGATGCTGGCGCGGACCTGATCGTCGTAGTGATAGGTGGTCTCGTGGCTAATTGAGAGTCTCATGCAGCCTCCAGGTAAGAAGTGTGAATGACGCTACCCAGTTGGGCCAGAAGAGGGATGAATTCGTTCAACCACTCATGCAGGCCTTCATCGAGGATCTCGTCGATGCCGGTGTAGCGCAGGCGAGCGTCCAGCTCGGCGGCCAGACGCTGGGCGGGACGGCCATTGGCCCCGGGCAGACTGGCGAGAATGATGTCCAGCTCCTCCAGACACGCACGCAATGAGCGCGGAATGTCCGCACGCAACAGCAGCAATTCAGCGACCTGACGGGCACCCGGTGCATCGCGGTAGACTTCCGTGTACGCCTCGAACGAGGACAACGCGCGCAACAGCGCACTCCATTGGTAATAGCCGGCGGCGGAACTGTCTGCCGCCGCGTTGGCGGACGGGCCGCGCAATTCGAGCATTTCATAACGCGCATCGAGCATGCGCAGGGTGTTGTCAGCGCGCTCGATGAAGGTGCCCAGACGAATGAAACGGAAGGCGTCGTTGCGCATGATGGTGCCGTAGGTGGCGCCGCGGAACAGGTGCGAACGCTCCTTGACCCACTCACAGAAACGGCTCATCCCGTAGCGGCTCAACCCCTGTTCGGCGATGCCGCGAATTTCCAGATACGTGGCGTTGATGTTTTCCCACATGTCCGCCGTAATACGCCCACGCACCGCATGGGCACTGGCCCGCGCCGCACCCAGACAGCTGAAGATGCTGGCCGGGTTTTCGGCGTCCAGCGCGAAAAAGTGCAGCAAGCGCTCGGCGTGCAGGTCGCCGTGGCGCTCCAGGTAATCGTCCAGGGTTCCGGTGATCAGCAGTGGCATGGCGATTTCATTGAGGCCATCCCCGCGTCCGTCCTGTGGCATCAGCGACAGCGAGTAACTGACGTCGAGCATCCGGGCGAGGTTTTCGGCGCGCTCCAGGTACCGCGACATCCAATATAAATCCGAGGCAGTTCTACTTAGCATTGGCAGGCATCCTTAATCCTCGACCACCCAGGTGTCCTTGGTTCCGCCACCCTGCGACGAATTCACCACCAGCGAGCCTTCGCGCAGGGCAACGCGCGTGAGACCGCCGGGCACTACACGGGTTTCGCGGCCAGCCAGGACGAACGGGCGAAGGTCGATGTGGCGTGGGGCGATGCCGTTCTCGACGAAGGTCGGACAGGTCGACAGGCACAAGGTCGGCTGGGCGATGTACGCGTGGGGCTTGGCCTTGAGCCGCGCCCGGAACGACTCGATTTCGGCCGCAGTGGCGGCGGGACCGACGAGCATGCCGTAACCGCCAGAGCCCTGGGTTTCCTTGACCACCAGATCGCCCAGGTTGGCGAGCACGTGGGACAGCTCTTCGGGCTTGCGGCACTGCCAGGTCGGCACGTTCTTGAGGATCGGCTCTTCGTCGAGGTAGAAACGGATCATGTCGGTCACGAAGGGGTAGACCGACTTGTCGTCCGCCACGCCGGTGCCGATGGCATTGGCCAGCACAACATTGCCGGAGCGGTAGGCGGCCAGCAGGCCCGGCACCCCGAGCATCGAATCCGGATTGAACGCCAGCGGATCAAGGAATGCGTCGTCGAGCCTGCGGTAAATCACGTCGACCGCTTTTGGCCCGTCCGTGGTGCGCATGAAGACGCGGTCATCGCGCACGAACAGATCGGCGCCTTCGACCAGTTCGACGCCCATTTCCCGGGCCAGAAACGCATGTTCGAAAAACGCGCTGTTAAAGCGCCCGGGAGTCAGCACGACGACGCTGGGGTTATCCAGCGGACTCGAGCTCTTCAGGGTGTCCAGCAGCAGATTCGGGTAGTGATCGATGGGCGCGATGCGTTGCGCGGCGAACAGCTCGGGGAACAGCCGCATCATCATCTTGCGGTCTTCGAGCATGTAGCTCACGCCGCTGGGGGTGCGCAGGTTGTCTTCGAGCACGTAATACGTGCCATCGCCATCACGCACCAGATCGACGCCGGAGATATGCGAATACAGGTCGCGATGAAGATTCAGGCCCTGCATCGCCAACTGGTATTGCTCATTGGCGAGGACCTGTTCGGCGGGAATGATCCCGGCCTTGATGATGCGCTGCTCATGATAGAGGTCAGCGAGAAACATGTTCAGCGCCTTGACGCGCTGAATGCAACCGCGCTCCACCACCCGCCATTCGCTGGCCGGGATACTGCGCGGAATCGTATCGAAGGGGATGAGCCGCTCGGTGCCCTGCTCGTCGCCGTACAGCGTGAACGTGATCCCGGCGCGATGAAACAACAAATCGGCCTCACGCCGGCGCTGTGCGAGCAACTCAGGCGGCGCTTCGCCCAGCCAGCGGGCGAATTCCCGATAATGCGGACGGACTATGCCGCCCGCATCGTACATCTCGTCATAAAAGGTGCGGATCATGCCGTACTCCTTGTCACCATGGACACCAGAGCCTTCGCAAGGCCCGTGCCATCGGCATAAACGCTTGAAAATCAACGGGTTGATTTAAACAGCCGGAGCGCCCGCACCATTCCTGTGCGCGATGCGCCCTGACCTGTTACCTGACGCTCCATGGCGAAGCGTCCCGCGCTTGGAAAAACTATCGCGCGCATAGCCAGAGTTCATTTCCGCCCGGTACGTGAGCTCAGCATAATTGCCCCATACCGCAGACCAACCCGCCGGATTACACAGGGCGATTGGCTACAAAACCTTATTCGCAGCATCGCTGCAGACAACCGATATTCCCTTTCCGCCGCTCCCAAGAGAGCGGCTTTTTTTTGCTTGTGATTCAGCTCGGTGCATCTCCCGCCCCACTTTTGTCGTGGAGCCGGGAGACAGCGTTTGAAGATCGGCGCAATGGCTTCAGCGCCTCAATGTCAATGAAGGCGCTGGAGTACCTGTTTGACGCCCCAGCCTTCGACCTCCCCGTCCAGACCGACAATCGCGGTCTGGAAATCCTGCTCGAAATCGCCTATCCCGTCGTAGGTGGCGTACATCACTTTGCTCAGTTCCAGGTGCCAGGCACCGTCTTCCAGTGCATTGAGCTGGACATTGACTGACTCGCCACGAAATTTTTCCGCAGCCTGACGCGCCCGGTCCTCATCCGGAAAGGTGGCATAGAACTCAATGGGGTGAATGCGTGCGAAGTCGAAACCGCCTTCTTTCATGCAGCGCAGAACATGGCTGCTGACGTCTTCTTGATAGGCTGTGCTCATGAAACGTCCTCCTATGCAACGATAGATAGAGTTTCAACTATCCCGAAACACCCCTCGATGGCGAGGCGTGTAGCGGCAGGTCATCTGCCGCCCGGGACTCAAGCATGTCGCTGACAAGGCCGGTGCGCTTTACAAAACGGGCATACGTACGCGAGCGGACTCGGGTAGATGCATCACCGACCTCGCTGGCAGAGTACGCCCATTGATAGCGCGTTGCCAATTGGCAGGATGCCGTGAAATGCAGGCTTCTTACGAAGCCTCGACGATGGAGATGATCTGTACCGCGTTCTGCTCTTTGAGTGTCTTCACGGTGGGCTCGGCAGTGCGACCGTCGAGGTCGATCAGATCAAGATCACTGGCGACCGGAAACAGGATCGGACGGAGTTGCTGCGCAGCCTCTTCTTCACTGGGACGGTGATCGGATTCAAGATCGAGGGTTTGCTGCACACCGTCTTTGTCCAGAAACGAAATAGTCCACACTTTCATCAATGTCTCCTCAGTAAAGGCCTGACTACAGCCTGTTGATCTTGACCCTTGCGGCGCAACGACGTTCAACCCGAATCGTCAGCGCACGCCGGACCTTCATAGCTTCAACTCATTATGCGCGGCAAAAAAAACGCCCCGGTGTCGGGGCGTTTTTTCATGTGGCTGCCGTTATTGTGGCTTGGCGTCTTTGACCCCTGCCGTGTTGTCCAGCAGGCTCCTGGTCGCGGTCTGCAGGAAGCTGTCGAGCTTCTTGCGCAACTCGGCGACGTCCGGCGCGTTCGGCATCAGCTCGGCATGGGGCTTTCTGCCCAACTCGTAGCTGTACACCTTCGGCTCCATTTCCTTGGGTTCGATCAGGATCCGGTTACCGGTGACCAGCGCCACGGTCTGCTCGCTGCCCGATGGCTTGATCACACCGAAGCCCTCGTCTCCCGCCGGCAGATTGAGCAGGTCGCGGCCCCAGCACTGGTGCACGGTGTCCCCACCCAGGCGGCCCATGATGGTCGGCACGATGTCGATCTGCGTGCCGACGATGCTGCTGCGCTTGCCGAACTTGTCTTGCAGGCCCGGGGCGATCATCAGCATCGGCACGTTGAAGCGGCCCAGGTCCATCTCGGTGATCTGCTCGTTGTTGCCGAAGCCGTGGTCACCGACGACCACAAACAGCGTGTCCTTGTAGTACGGCTCTTTCTTGGCCTTCTCGAAGAATTGACCCAGCGCCCAGTCCGAATAACGCATGGCGGTGAGGTGTTCATCCAGTGTGCCATGCCCGGTCACGCGCTCGACCGGCAGATTGGCCGGCAGTGCGTACGGCGTGTGGTTGGACAGGGTTTGCAGTAAGGCATAGAACGGCTTGCCTTTGGCTTCGCGGGCTTTCAGTTCTTCGGCGCCACGGTCGAACATGTCCTGGTCGGACACACCCCAGGTCGGATCCGAGAACACCGGATTCACGAAGTCATTGCGGCCAATGAAGTTGGTCATGCCCTGGTTGCTGAAGAAGCCGGACTGGTTATCCCAGGCGAAGTCACCGTTGTAGACGTAAACGTCGTCATACTTGCGCGCGCTGAGCAGCTGCGGCAGACCGGACAGCTTGTGACTGCCTTCCGGCGTCTGCATCAGGTATTCGAAGCCCGGCAGGTTCGGGAAGCACGCCATGGTCGCGAACATGCCCTGATGGGTGTGCGTACCGTTGGAGAAGAAACGATCGAACAGCAGACCTTCCTGGGACAGTTTGTCGAAGTAAGGCGTGATGTTTGATTCATCACCCAGCGCGCCCACGGAATGACCGGCGAAGCTCTCCATCAGGATCACGACGACGTTCTTGATCGGCAGCGTGTTGGCCGCCGGTGGCGTGAAATCGCGACGCACCGCAGCTTTTTCTGGATCGATCAGCTTGTCGTTGGCGGTCAGCAGCATGTCGCGGACGATCTGCTGGGCTTCGGCCTGAGGCAGGGTCGCTTTCCAGATGTTGTCACGGTCCTCGGACATCCGGCTCTTGGCCGCCGCGATCAGCGTCAACGTGCCATTCAGGCCCAGGGTGTTGGCGAAGTTGGATTCAGTGGTGTAAGCATCGCCCCAACGCAGCGGCGGGCCCTGGCGCAGGGTGCCGCGAGCGGCGATGACGGCTACCACCAGACACAGCAGGAAAACCACGGCGCGCTTGTACAGCGGCGCGACCACGCGGTTGTCGGCGCTGGCAACGTTGAAGCCGCCACGGGGCCGGGTCAGGCGATCAACCCCTTTGAAGACCAGGCTCAGCAGCCAGGTCAGCAGTGCCCAGGCCAGCAGATAGCGAACCACCGGATAGCCGTACCAGATCATGCTCAGAACGGTTTTCGGGTCTTCTTTGACATACTGGAAAACCAGGCCATTCAGGCGCTGGTGGAACTCACGGTAGAAATCCATCTCCATCAGGCCGAAGAACGCGGTCAGACTTGCAACCAGCGTCAGCCAGAAGCGAAACACCCCACGGGCCGCCATCATGCGCGCGCTGAACAGCGAGAGCAGAAGGGGAATCAGAATGTACACAACCAGACGCAGATCGAATCGCAGGCCATTGCCGAACGCCTCGACGAACGCCGAAGCCGGCGTCGCGCCGATGCCTTCGCGGTTATAGACCAGCAGCGCAACGCGCAAAAGGGTGTACAGGACCATCAGCACCAGGCCGCTCAGGAGCGTATAGGCCAGGTGCGATTTGACGGTAGGTTGCGGCGCGCGCGCCGGGGCGTCCGTTTTGGCCATGTGTTGTGGGATCCGTTGGATTCAGGTTTAAGTTCAGAAGCTGTGCGCCCGACCGCATTGAAAATGCCGGTCCGGGCTGCGGGGGCCAAATATTACGTGAACCCTCGCGGTTTACCACCGATGCCGCGCATTCTTCATGACGGATCGGTACAAACATTTACCTCAATCAGGTGCCAGGCTTGAGACGGCGCGAATCTTCCCGAAGAAACGGTGAAAATTCCGTTCATTAATGCCGCCTCTCATATTTTCTTACAAAGCCCTGAATGGTGCTTAAACCTTGAATGTCTGGGCATACCGCTCAACGGCGTGTTCGATGGCTTCGAAAACATGAGGCGCGTGGGGGCTGAGCGAGACGTTTTCCTGCAGCGACGCCTGCACTGCCGCGATCAGCCGCGCAATACGCAGGTTTGGTTTGCGGATGTCACAGGTCGACGCCAGGGTCAGGATGCCGAGCCTTGAACCGAACAGGCTTTTCGAGCCATCCAGGCGCAGGGCAAGCGCGTCATCCTTTATATACGCGGTGGTATTGACGATGTCGTAAGCCGGGGCCAGTCGTGCGTCTGCCCCCAAAGGATCGCGGTACAGCACCCCGAAGTTCTTCAGGTGCGCATCGCCGTTGCCGACCATGCAACTGAGCGCAACGATGTCGAAGAACTGGTCCAGCGAATCACGCACCTGCTCCGGCGCGCAAAACAGGCGAATGGCCTTGGCGATGTTTTCGTAGCTCGAATCGTATTTCTGTTCCGTGCCCAGGCCCATCAGCACGGCCATGTCCTCGAAGCCGACGGCGCGTTGCTCAGCGTCCCGATCAAAACGGCGCATGACGAACAGCTGGCGATTATCCGACAGATAGAATTCCGGTACCGGCATGCCGGCTCTGCGCGCAGCGTCCATGCACACGTACTCGTTGACGGCCAGCCCCGGGAAGTCCGCCCTCCCCGACTTGACGATCAATTCGGGCATCAACAGCGTGGCTTTCGGGTCCGTGACAAAATCCGAGTCGGGCACGATGACCTTGGGCTGAACGCCTGAAATCCCCGTGCGCAAAATGTACTGATCGACCAGTTCGGCAAACAGATCCTGCGTCCCGTCCCAGCTGAGTATCTGGCCCAGGCTTTTGCCTGCGACCGGGCCCGCACCACCCAGCAAGTCGTCGATCATGGGCGAAGCCACGGCCACGCGACCGACCGGCGAACCGCTGCCGGTCAATGCCATCAGCAGCATGGGATTGAGGGGTGTGGTTTTGGCGAGGCGATTGCGCAACTGTTCCAGCACGAAGCCTTCGGGCAGGTTCATCTGGAAAACCGGGTGCAGGCTGCGCGATACGTAGGCCGCATCGCGCACGCCCATGGTCAGGCTGATCTGCGCCGCCGGACTCGCGTCCAGGCCGTAGCGAAACAGGTAGTCGCCTGACTCCGCTGCCGACAGCTCACCGCTCTCACCCTCCGGGGTAAAAATGCGTACGCGATCCAGCGGTTTCACTGGAACACCTCGCGCAGCTCTTCAAAGGTCGGGCGTCGGGCGGAGACGACTTTTATCTCGGCATTCAACGCGGCCAGGACCTTGGCGTAGAAATTCACCGCCACGGTCGGGCTGCCTTTTTCAACTTCGGCGAGCTTTTGCCGGGTCATGCCCGACTGGTAGGCCAGCTGAACCTGAGTAAGACCACGGGATTTGCGCATCTCCTCGATCTGACGGCCCAAACGTTCGAGCAATAACGTCGCGTCCATTTGTCACGCCTGCATAACATTCAAGAATGAATGAAAGGTATACGCGACATGAGTGACGGGCAAGGAAAAGTTACGCAAACCTGACATTGAGGTGGTAATGTCAGGTTTACGTAACACCAGCAGCCGTCAGGCGTTGCTAGGTTTGCTGATCGCCTGAAGCACATACTGCGGCAATGCGAAGGCGCCGATGTGGACCTCAGGGTTGTAGTAACGGGTGACGATGCCGCTGCCGGCGAATCGCTGATGCAAGGTATCCAGTGAAATCTTGCGATGCTGGGAATCCGTCGAGCCCCAGGCGAACGTCATTGCGCCGCCAATATAGGTGGGCACCGCTGCCTGATAGAAATGCCAGTCGGCAAACAGGCCATTCATACGCCCTGCCGTGGTCTGCACTTCGCTCAGCTGCATGAACGGCGTGCCATTCTGGGTGACCAGAATGCCGCCTTCGTTGAGGCAGCGATGGCAGGCCTGATAGAAGTTCTCCGAGAACAGCACTTCGCCCGGCCCGATCGGGTCAGTCGAATCGGAAATGATGACGTCGAATTTTTCCTCGGTGTTGGCGACGAAGCGCATGCCGTCGTCGATCACCAGGTTCAGACGCGAATCATCGAAAGCGCCTTTGGAGTGATTCGGCAGGTATTCCTTGCACATCTCGACCACGGTGCCGTCGATCTCGACCATGGTGATGTGCTCCACCGTCGCGTGCTTGGCGACTTCGCGCAGCATGCCGCCATCGCCACCGCCGATGATCAGGACGCGTTTGGCGCGGCCGTGGGCCAGAATCGGTACGTGGGTGAGCATCTCGTGATAGATGAACTCGTCGGCTTCAGTGGTCTGAATCACGCCGTCCAGCGCCATGACGCGGCCCATGCGCGGGTTCTGGAAGATCACCAGATGCTGATGCTCGGTGCGCACTTCATGCAGCATTTTTTCCATGCGAAAGCGCTGACCGTAGCCTTCGTACAACGTTTCTTGATAATCGCTCATGGAGGGAGTCCCCGATAACTACTGATGACAGGACGGCAGGCCGCCCACAAGAAGGCGCGCATTCTACGTCGCGGAGCATGACAGGTCGAATGTCGTGGTGGCGCGAGGGTGATCCGCCCAGACAAAAACGCCCGACTGGCCAGGCCAGTCGGGCGTCATGTGTTCTGAAGCCTTGCTGCGCTTCTAGAAATGCACGTTACTAAATACGCACGTTGCCACGCGGGCCGGCGATTGCCCAGATAATCAGGCCCAGCACTGGCAGGATGACAATCAGCAAAATCCAGAGAATTTTCTTCCCGGTTTCCGCGCCGCTTTTCAGCACGTTGATGATGGCCCAGATATCCAGCGCCAGAATAATCAGGCCAATCAGACCGTTGAAGGTAGAACCCATGGTGTTGCTCCTTATTGAAGGCTTGCCCACTTGAGAGTGGTGGCCTGCAATGAGGGTTCCGTGGGTTGGCAGGGATATTTCGCTGCGCAGCAAAGGCCGCTGGCGAAGATCAAATCTGCGCCTTGAGCGCCTCCAGCGCAGGCTCTATCAATATCCCGAGCTCGACGCCAAGGGCCATGACCCGCTCAACGTCGGTGCCGTAGACCAGCACGGTTTGCAACACATGGTCCAGAGGCTCGCTGATGTCCATCAGCACATAACCGCCCATGTCCTTGTTCATGCTGGAAAGCTGCACCTGAATGCGGTTCAACGCCACCAGCGGCTCGGCCTTGACCAGTTGCTTGGGTTTGATATTGAACGGAACGTTCGGGCCGAACGACGCCATGATCTCGGTGAGCAGGTCAGGATAGGTATCGGCCTGAAGCAAGACGGTGTCGGGGAGGCTGCCGATGACAACCCACTCCCCCAGCGGAATCGGGAACGTGTCGTCAAAATTTATATCGGGATTGGCGGTCAGGAATGCGTCGGGGTCGGCGTAAGCCTGGGCGGCCTCGTCGGCGATTTTTCCGATTTCTTCATCGCTCATGCAGCCGGAGCTGATCTTGCTGATGAATTCGATGAGTGAAGCGTTCATGGCAGATCGTCCGAGGGCAGGAAAACAGGCGCGCAGGATAGCTGGAAATGCTGCGCGCCTCTATCGCTTACGCCCCCAGACGGGTGAGCTGCTCGGCGGTCTCGGTCGCGCCCATCGTTTGCGCGGCCATCAAGGGAGTAACACCCTTGGCATCCTGAATGTGAGGATTGGCACCCTTGGAGATCAGGTAGTCGACGATGGCCGTACGGTTGAACATCGCCGCCATCATCAATGCCGTCCGACCATCGGCCGATGCGCCTTCGACATCTGCGCCGCCTTCGACAAGGATCTTCACGGTTTCCAGATCGCCCTTGAAAGCAGCGCCGGCGATCGGGCTCTGACCGTTGTCGTTGCGCAGCTCCGGGTCAGCCTTGTGCTTGAGCAGCACACGCACGGCGTCTTGATGACCGTGATAGCTGGCCAGCATCAACAGCGTGTCGCCTTTGTGATTACGAAGGTTGGGGGTCAAGCCGTTTTCCAGCAGCCGGTCGAGCATCGGGGCATCGCCGGCACGGGCCCGGTCGAATACCTGCTCGGCAAACTCCAGTGCTTCTTCGTCTGTCATGCGCGTGGCAGAACCGGGGGTGTTCGGGGCTTCAGACATTACGTAACTCCAGTAGCGCAAGGCATTGCGCGGGATCAATCAACGGGTGCGGGGATCTATGGCCAGGCATTCTAGGAGCCCTGGACAAAGCGTCTAGTTCCACTGATGGCGCCACCGCAAAACGGGCCCCCACAATGCCAGCGTCGGTTTCCCGCGCCCAGTCAGCGATATCAATCAGCCCGATAGGGATGATGAAGAATGTGCTGAGAAAATTTCAGCAACGCAGTGAAATAAATCCGGGATACCGCTGTCTCAGTTATGTCCGCAATGGGCAAGCGCTCCCCCCGTCACACCCATCCCCTACTCTCCACTCCGGTAAATTGCAGGATGCACGAGAGGCATTCATGCATATTGCACGAGAGGATATTTTTCAAAAATCCATAAGCCGTTGATTTAATTGAGATTTATTTAACTCTAAAAGCTGGCACAGTCACTGCACTAGTCATTCCAAGCTTGTTATCCCATGAGCAATGGAGCCTCTAGACATGACTTTCATCCAAGAAAAATTCGCATCCGTATTTTCCGATTTCGAAGTCACCACCCAGCCGCGTCCGGACGGTGGCGTTCTGTTGACTCTGCGCAACGAAGAAGGCACCAACATCCGCCGCTGCGTGTCCTACGCTCAACTGCACACCCCCGTGCAGCTGGAATGGGTGATCAGCGCGATTCGTCGCGACTTGGCCGCTCAAGCCAGTGAGCTGCCCGCTATCTCGATGTTGCAAAGCCAGCACCGCTTTGATTTGCCTACTTATCACACCCGATAAGCACTACGCCGCAACAGAGCGTTTCGGCGACAGCACGTTTCACTCTCATCGAAGCATCCCTTGTAGATTCCCGCGATAGTTGATGCTATCGCGGTTTTTTTTGGCTTTTTTCTGCCAGGCTTACCTCAAGCGCTGGCGGATACCGAGTCGGGTGCTACTGAATGATTCCCCGACACAACGCCTCGCCCACCGCCTGAGCGCGGTTGGTTACCCCGAGCTTGGCGTAGATGCTCTTGAAGTGATGCTTGACGGTCGCCTCCGAGACTTCTTTTATCAGTCCGATCTCCCACGCCGTCTTGCCTTCCCGCGCCCATTTGAGAATCTCCAGCTCTTTTGGAGACAGCGCCCGCGTCTGCAACTGACGCCCCTTCCCTGCTACATGAAGCATCGGCACCAGACTTGTCAGCAGATAGCGATCGTTGTGGGACAGCGGGCGCTCCATGCCGTTGAGCGTGCAGATGGTGATGACGCCCTGATTGGCTCGGGTCTGGCTGCTGTAGCCGTAGGAAAATGCTGGTAAAAGATCGCAATCCTCCACCGCCGCCATATAGGCCGCAGAGGGCGGGTACGTCTTGAACGCCTCTTCCCAATTCAGAAAGCCCATGGTGTGACGGTAGCAGCGGATGACCGGGTCTTCGATCATCAGGCGTCCCTGACAATAAAGATCCTTCCAGTAACTGTCGACGTTCGACGTGATACAGCTCAGCAGCACGCCATTGCGATACTGATAAAGCATGGCCCGCTCGCTGCGACATTCGGCCCGCAGCCAGTCAAGCGCGTTGGCGATGGCCGCATCGCCATCCTGTTCAGTGATGCTGCTGACCATTTGTTGGATCAACGGACTCAGCGTCCCTGTCTGCACGTTTTTCATTTCCCCTCCCGTATAAACAACTAAATGCGCGGCCCTTATGCCCCTTGGATTTTTTATGCATGGCAGCTCGAAAACAGCGCCAGGTACTGTCGTCAGCACGACCGCACGCGGCGCATTCAAAAGCTGTCAGGGTCCGACAGGCGAAGGGTTACACAGTCGAGATGGGTTAAACACAGCGTCGAAAACAAACAGGCATGCCTGACCGTGAAACAAGCAACTTCCCACAAAAGAACAAAAACCTACTTACAGTTTTCCGCATTTAGAAACAAAAACGGCCAATGTCAAAGACATCAGCCGTCATTTGCAGTACGCCTGAAACGTCAGAAAACGCTGGGCTCGATCGACGCAAAACTGCTGACGGTGAGATGGCCGCTCAGCTTTCCACCGTCGCGCGCTACCCCGCAGGTGGCCATGCCAGCCAGTTGCGCCGCATCGAGCTCTTCGACGATATCGGACAGGAACAGAATGGACTGCGCCGGGAGGCCGATACTCGATGCAATTGATCGATAGGACGCCTCCTCGCGCTTGGGCCCGGAGGTGGTGTCGAAGAAGCCGCTGAACAGCTCAGACAGATCGCCCGCCTCCGAGCAACCAAAAATCAGCTTCTGCGCCTGGATCGAGCCCGACGAGTAGACGTAAAGCGCGTACCCCGCTTGATGCCAGCGTTTCAACGCTTCAACCGCATCCCGGTAAACGTGCCCCTTGAGTTGCCCGGCGTGGTAACCCTGCTGCCAGACCATGCCTTGCAACGCCTTGAGCGGCGTGGCTTTGCGATCTTCGGCGATCCATTGCAGCAGGGTCTCGATCACGCGATCGACACTCGCGTTAGGTTCGCCGCTGTTGTGACGCACGGCCTGCAGCTGGGCGGCGACGTCGGGTTCGTCGGCATGCGCGCGAACGAACTCGGGCAAATGCTGTTTGGCGTACGGAAAGAGCACGTCGAAGACGAAGCTCACCGCGCTGGTGGTGCCTTCGATGTCGGTCAGGATGGCTTTGAGGGTCATGTTGATCAGTCTTCCAGGCGCGGGAACTGGCTGGCGATGCTTTCGCCGGTGAACTTGGCGACCCAGCCTTCCGGGTTGTTGAACAGGCGAATGGCGACGAAGTGCGGATTCTCGCCCATGTCGAACCAGTGTCGGGTGCCGGCCGGCACTGAAATCAGGTCGTTTTTCTCGCACAGCACGGCGTAAACGTAATCGTCGATATGCAACGTAAACAGCCCACGGCCGGCGACGAAGAAACGCACTTCATCTTCGCCATGCTGGTGCTCCTCAAGGAACTTGGCGCGCAGCTCGGCTTTTTGCGGGTGATCGCTGTTGAGGCTGATCACATCGACGGTCACGTAACCGCGCTCGGTCATCAGCCGGTCGATCTGGGTACGGTAGGCAGCAATCACTTCCTCCTGACTGGCGCCGGGTGTGATCGGCGTCGCCGCCTGCCAGCGGTCGAACCCAACGCCATGCTCGGCCAGGGTCGAGGCGATGTCTTCCAGATGGGTCAGGACCTTGTTGGGCAGTTCGGGGGATGACACGTGGTAAACGGACAGACTGCTCATTTCGGGGCTTCCTCGGTTCAGTCCGCGTTCGTCGGCTCTGGGGCCGATCCGACGCGTTGATTCAGGCATTGGGGAACGCTGGGGTGCATTGATCGGTGCGTAGAACAGGGATCAGCGGTTGAGCACGGACAGCGTCTTGAGCTCGCATTCGAACAGGAATTCGAAGGCTTCGATCTGGCGCAAGGCATCGCTCATCTTAGCGCCCCAGGTGTACAAACCATGACCGCGAATCAGGTAGCCGGCGCAGTCAGGATGTTGATCCAGCCAGGGCTGAACCTTGGCGGCGAGCCGGGCGATGTCCTGATCGTTGTCGAAAATCGGCACCACCACTTTTGATTCGTGGGTGGAAACGCCGCTGAAGGCCTTCTGCAGCTCGTAGTCCTCGAACACCAGATGATCACAGGCAGTGAGCCGGGACAGGACGGTGGCGTTGACCGAATGGGTGTGCAGCACAGCGCCCACCCCCGGCTTGCAGCTATAAAGCTGAGTGTGCAGCAGGGTTTCGGCGGACGGCTTCTTACCGGGTTCCAGGCTGTTGCCGGCAAGGTCGGTAGCCAACACGTCGTCGAGGCCCAACTGGCCCTTGTGCTTGCCGGAGACCGTCAACAGCGCCTCGGTCGGCGACAGGCGCACGGAATAATTACTGCTGGTAGCGGGCGACCAGCCCCGGGCGTACAGAAACTGCCCCGCTTCGATGATTTCCCGAGCCAGTGCTTCGCGACTCATACGCGCTCCTCTTTCATACATGTGGCGGTCAGAACAGCAGCGGCCACGGCCGCCAGACTTGCGATGGCAAAGGTCCAACTGGCGCCCAGCGCGTTCCAGCTGTACCCGGCATACAAAGCGCCCATTGCCCCGCCGGTGCCGGAAAGGGCGGCGTACAACGCCTGACCCTGCCCCTGCTGGCGCGGGCCGAAGCTGCGTTGCACGAAATGCACGGCCGAGGCATGGAAACTGCCGAACGTGGCCGCGTGCATCAGTTGGGCAACGATCAGAATCGCCAGATGATCGGCCAGATTACCCAGCAAAAGCCAGCGCAAGGCGGCGATCACGAAACTGGTCATCAGCACCTGCCGGACGCTGAACCGTTGCAACACACGGCTCATCAGCATGAACATCAACACCTCGGCGATCACCCCCAGCGCCCACAGCAGGCCAATCATGCCGCGGGTGTAACCGAGGTGTTCCAGGTGCAGCGTCAGAAAGGTGTTATACGGCCCGTGGCTCAGCTGTATCAACGCGACGCTGACATAAAACGCCAGCACCCCCGGCCTGATCAGTTGCCTGAGAAACCCGTCGCCCGCGACCCGTACGCCAGAGGCAACCGGCTGAGCATTCGGCACCCACCAACTGCTGGCGACAATGCCGATCAGAATGACCAGCAGCAATTGCGGGTAGTTATCCAGGCTGAACCACTCCAGCATCCGGCCCAGCACGACCACCGAGAGGATGAAACCAATCGATCCCCACAGCCGGATCTGGCTGTAGCGTGAAGTCTGGCCCTGCAGATGCGTCAGCGTGATGACTTCAAACTGCGGCAGCACCGCGTGCCAGAAAAACGCATAGAGCGCCATGACCATCGCCACCCAGGCGTAGGAAGTGTCGACGAGAATCAGGCTGAAACAGGCCAGTCCGCAGAGGGCGCCAAAACGCACGATGGTCAGACGTCGGCCGGTGTAATCGCCGAGCCAGCCCCAGACATTGGGTGCGACGCAGCGCATCAGCATCGGGATCGCGATCAGTTCGCCGATACGCGCGGCGGAAAAACCCAGATGGCTGAAATACAGCGCCATGTAAGGCGCCGTGGCCCCAAGCAGGGCGAAATAGAAGAGATAGAAGCTGGCGAGCCGCCAGTAAGGAAGCGCCGCCACGCTCAGATGACCGCGGCAGCAGCGCCCGGCTCAGGCATTACAGCTGACCCAGAATCGGCGTGGTGACACGCACGTCACTGTTTTGCCCGCGATGGCGCAGCAGGTGGTCAACCAGCACGATCGCCATCATTGCCTCGGCAATCGGCGTGGCGCGGATACCGACGCACGGGTCGTGGCGGCCCTTGGTGATGACTTCGACGGAGTTGCCATCGACGTCGATCGAGTGCCCCGGCGTGGTGATGCTGGAGGTCGCTTTCAAGGCCAGGTGCGCAACGATCGGCTGCCCGGACGAAATCCCGCCGAGGATGCCGCCCGCGTTGTTCGACAGAAAGCCTTCGGGGCTCATTTCGTCGCGATGCTCGGTGCCGCGCTGGGCAACGCAGGCAAAGCCGGCGCCGATTTCGACGCCCTTGACCGCGTTGATGCTCATCAGCGCGTGGGCCAGTTCAGCGTCGAGACGGTCGAAAATCGGCTCGCCCAGGCCCGGCATCACGCCTTCGGCCACGACGGTGATCTTCGCACCCACCGAGTCCTGGTCGCGACGCAACTGGTCCATGTAGGCTTCCAGCTCCGGCACCTTGCTCGGGTCGGGACTGAAGAAGGCGTTGTCCTCCACCGAATCCCAGGTTTTGAAGGGGATTTCGATCGGGCCGAGCTGGCTCATGTAGCCGCGGACGGTAATGCCCTGGGTGGCGAGAAACTTCTTGGCGATGGCCCCGGCGGCGACGCGCATGGCGGTCTCCCGCGCAGAGCTGCGGCCGCCGCCACGGTAATCGCGAATGCCGTATTTGTGGTGGTAGGTGTAATCGGCATGGGCGGGCCGGAACAGGTCCTTGATCGCCGAATAGTCCTTGGACTTCTGATCGGTGTTGCGGATCAGCAATCCGATGGACGCACCGGTGGTCTTGCCTTCGAAGACGCCGGAGAGAATCTCGACCTCGTCGGGCTCCTGACGCTGGGTGGTATGACGGCTGGTCCCCGGCTTGCGTCGGTCGAGGTCACGCTGCAGGTCTTCCAGCGACAGCTCGATGCCGGGCGGGCAGCCGTCAACGATGGCAACCAGCGCCGGACCGTGGCTTTCGCCGGCAGTGGTGACAGTGAACAGCTTGCCGTAGGTATTGCCGGACATGCGGGAGGCTCCGAGGACGTTCAAAAACTCAAGCGCGCCAGTATACGCAGGCTTATGGCGCAGTTCATCCTCGAACCTTATTCATTTGCCCGCGTCCAATTGACACTTTATTGATGACGGTCCTGCAATGCTAAGCGCCTTACCCCTGATTCGCGGCTTCTGGCCGCTGCGAGCGATTATCTTGAGCCTGACCCTGCTGTCATCCATCGCTCACGCCGGCACGCCCGTCGTGCTGCAGCGCCCCATCAGCCTGGACACCGGCAGCGGCGAGCTGTTCGGCACGCTGCTGCTGCCCAAATCGGCAAAACCGGTGCCGGTGGTGTTGATCATCGCCGGATCAGGGCCGACCGACCGTGACGGCAACAACTCCGACGGCGGACGCAACGACAGCATGAAGCGTCTCGCCCTGATCCTTGCCAAGCACAACATCGCCAGCGTGCGTTATGACAAGCGCGGCGTCGCGGCCAGTCGCCCCGCCACCCCGGACGAGCGCGATCTGAGCATCGAGAAGTACGTCGACGACGCCGTCGCCTGGGCCGCCAAACTCAAGACTGACTCGCGCCTGGGGCCTTTGATTCTGATGGGTCACAGCGAGGGCGCACTGGTTGCCACCCTGGCCGCAGAACGCGCGGGCGCCGTGGCGTTGATCTCCGTCGCGGGTACCGGTCGCCCGGTGGATCAAGTGGTCCGCGAGCAACTGCAGGATCGCCTCCCTCCTCCGCTGCTGGCGCGCAGTGAGCAACTGATCGAAGAGATCAAGGCCGGCAAGACTGACAACGACGTGCCCGAGCCCCTTCAAGTAGTGTTCCGCCCCAGCGTGCAGCCTTATCTGATTTCACTGTTCCGGCAGAACCCGACAGCGGCGTTCGGGCAATTGAAAATCCCGACCCTGATCATTCAGGGCCGCAACGACATGCAGGTGGGCGTAGGCGACGCCGAGTTGCTGCACAAGGCCAAGCCCGACTCGCAACTGGCGATCATCGACGGCATGAACCATGTGCTGCGTATCGTGCCCATGGACATCAAGCGCCAGTTGGCGTCCTACAAGGATCCGCAGTTGCCGTTGGCCAGTGAAGTGACTGACCGCATCCTGAAGTTTCTCGACTCGATCCCGGCCGCCTGAGGCCGGTTTCCTTCCGCGCGCGAGTCGACCCACGATCCCTTCAGCTTCGTCATAAACGGCCGATAGCAGTCTGCTGGCATCGTGTGCCGGTGCCATGTGCCAGGCAATGTCGATAACAGGATCGCCGTGATGACAGAAGCAACCATGCAAACCGACGCGGTCGAGCCGACCGATGCCCAGGAAGGCGAAGTCGCCGCGCCTGTCTTGTGGGAAGAAGTACACGCCGAGCACTTCTCGATGCTGCGTCTGGCGCCGCTGCCAACCGATCGCGCAACCGGCGCCCGCCCGCTGCGCTTTGTCGAGTTCGGCAAGGCCGAGCGCCACAGCAAGGAATTCAGCCTGCTGCGCATGAGCTACCAATTGCCGGGGCAGAAGACCCGCAAAGAGCAGAATTGTCTGGATATCTGGGTGGATCACGCCAATCGCAGCGTTCGCGTGGGCCCGGCGTCCGGCCTGCAGATCGATCCATGGAACCGTGGCCTGGGCCGTTTCATGCTGGCTCAAGGCATTGCCTGGGCGCAGAAACGATGCGCCGAGTACAAGATTGAAGGTGTCGCGCTGGCGAACAAGGATGCACTCAACGAAGACACGCGCCTGCGTCGCGATCACTTCCTCAAGACTCAGGGTTTCGAAGTCGCCTACGCCGATGCCCAGCACCTGAAAGGCACCCTCAAGGACGCCAAGGTCGGCAACCTCAATAACACCTGGAATGCCGACAAAATCCAGATCGTGCAGATCCTCGACGCCGCGCAGATGCTGCAACAGGCCGAACAGCGAATTCAGGAACAGGACGTCACGATCAAGAAGTCCGAAGACAAGGTCAGCAAATACCGCCGGGACGACAGCGGCTTGCGCTTCACCATCGCCTGCCTGGTCACGTTTGCCGTGTTTCAGGCCGGCCTGCTGATCTGGATTGCAACGCATCGCTGACCCGGCGTTAAGACGGGAAAGGCCTGTGTGCTCGCCATCAGATTTGCGGTGTGAATGCCGACGCTTTCCCGGCTGAAGCCGGTCCCACTGTTCAACCGCGTATCCATAGTGGGACCGGCTTTAGCCGGGAAGAGGCCTGTGTGCTCGCCATCAGATTTGCGGTGTGACGACCGACGCTTTCCCGGCTGAAGCCGGTCCTACAATTCCGCGCGGTCAGTAGGACCGGCTTTAGCCGGGAACAGGCCCGTCGACTACCTGACTAGATCCGCGCTGCAAACAGATCCTGATGAGTGCGGCACTGCTCGGCGGTCAGCATGAACACGCCGTGGCCGCCACGCTCGAATTCCAGCCAGGCGAAATCCACTTCCGGGTACAGCGCTTCGACGTGAACCTGGCTATTGCCGACTTCCACGATCAACAAGCCCTTCTCGTTCAGATGGTCCGCCGCCTGGGCCAGCATGCGCCGCACCAGATTCAAGCCGTCGTCACCGCAGGCCAGCGCCAGCTCGGGCTCGTGCTGGTATTCGTCGGGCATGTCGGCGAAATCTTCGGCATCGACGTACGGCGGGTTGGACACGATCAGGTCAAAACGCTGACCCGGCAAGCCGTCGAACCCATCGCCCTGCACGGTGTAAACGCGCTGATCCACGCCATGGCGCTCGATGTTCTGATTTGCCACTTCCAGCGCCTCGAACGACAGGTCGGCCAACACCACTTCAGCGTCGGGAAAGACATCGGCGCAGGCGATGCCAATGCAACCGGAACCGGTGCAGAGATCGAGAATCCGCGCAGGATCGTCAGCCAGCCAGGGTGCGAACCGCTGCTCGATCAGTTCACCAATGGGCGAGCGCGGAATCAGCACGCGTTCGTCGACGATGAATGACATCCCGCAGAACCACGCCTCACCCAGCAGATACGCTGTAGGCACGCGCTCCTCGATGCGTCGCTTGATCAGGTGCTGAACCGCCACCAGCTCTTCCTCTTCGAGGTTGCAGTCCAGATAGCTGTCGGCAATTTCCCACGGCAAATGCAGGGCGCCGAGCACCAATTGGCGAGCTTCGTCCCACGCATTGTCGGTGCCATGGCCGAAGAACAGGTCTTCCCCGTGGAAACGGCTGACAGCCCAACGGATATGATCGCGCAGGGTGCGCAGGCGGGAAGTGATCACGGCAAACTCCTTGAAAAAACGACGGGCGATTCTATCAGCCCTCCACGCAACAAACGATCCCGCACCGGGCGCGGCGGCCACGCGCAAAATTTTCCTCAGTCTTTGCCTCGTTTTGCAGGCACTATGACAGCAACCGCGACCTGCTCGACGGCTTTAAGCCCGGCAAAAAAGCGAGGCCTGTGAGCATGGCGATTCACAGAATCGCTCTGCCAGTGGACAATGTGGCAAAAGCCCCACTCGAAGGAGCCCCCCGATGTCTGTTCCAAACACTGGTCCGAAGACCATGTTTCAACTCAGTGGCCGCGAATACGCGGCGGCCACCTTGAGTAATGCCACACTGATCATCATCGATGCGCAGAAGGAATACCTCAGCGGCCCCCTCGCCCTGACCGGTGTTCAGGACGCCATCAATAACATCGTCAAACTGGTCGCCGCAGCCCGTGCAGCGAAGTCGCCGATCATTCACGTCCGTCATTTGGGCACCGTCGGCGGCATGTTCGATCCTCAGGGCGAGCGCGGGCAGTTCGTCCCCGAATTGCAGCCGCAGGGCGATGAAATCATCATTGAAAAACGCCTGCCCAATGCGCTGAATGGCACCGTTTCCACCGACGACCGCACCACCCTGCACAGCCTGCTGGAAAGCCGTGGCCGGCTGGATCTGGTGGTCTGCGGTTTCATGAGCCATTCCAGCGTCAGCACAACCGTGCGCGCGGCCAAGGATTACGGGTTTCGCTGCACGCTGGTTGAAGACGCCTGCGCCACCCGCGACCTGCCGACCCCGAGCGGCGTCATCAAGGCCGAGCTGGTGCAGCAGGCGGAGATGGCAATCATGAACGACAATTTCGCCAAACTGGCGCTGACCAAAGACCTGATCTGATTCCTCCCTCGACAGGAGCTGTTGCGACCGAGCTGACTGTGCGTGCCCTCGCACCGATCATTTTCCGGCAGTTCCTGTAGAAAAGGCGTACAAATGCAGTCGTCAGGCGGGGTTAACCCGTTCACCTGACCGCCTATCCGTTATCTACCCGTGATGCCCCTGAAACCTGGCAAGGCGGGAACCACCCCACCCTGTGCTGGTCAGAGCGCCGATACCCATAGAGGAAATCGGAATGAAAATATCCGATGGTTTTGATGCCCGTCGCCTGCGCTCCAAGGGCCAGGGCAGCTGGCGGATGCGCATTATTGCTGCGATTTCGGCCGTCCTGGCCACCGCTGGCGTGCTGCTGGCAATGGCCGGTGTCGCCAGCCTGATCGGCAACCCTGTCGCACTGGGCGAACTCAACGCCAGTCCGGCGGGCGCCGTGGTCACGGTCATCGTCGGTTTGCTGATGCTGTACGTAGGGATCTGGTTCTGGCGCCGCAGTCGTCGTCGCCGTCGTCGTCGTGCCGGCGAGCTGAACATGTCTCCCCACCTGATGAAGAAACACGACTGACCTTCGCGTTATCCGCTGCCGTTTAATCATCGATCGTCTTAATCATCGATAGTCGCGCCGATTCTGGCGTGACGCGGTTAAACTGGCCCCCTTCGCGGAGACCACCATGCAAGACGACGATTTTTCCCTGTTCAGAAGCGAGATTCGCGGCGTGAAGCCGATCAAGACTGAACATGCGGACGTAGGAAAACCCAAAACCGACCGTAAGAACCTGGCCAAGCTGCGTCAGGCAGCCACCGTGCGCTCCGATGCGACGATTACCGTTGATGGTTTGTCAGACCAGTTCGTGATCGACGTCGGCCCTGAAGACACGCTGTACTGGGCGCGTGACGGGGTGCAGGAAGGCCAGATGCGCAAGCTCAAGCTTGGGCAGATCAGCTTCGAAGGCAGCCTGGACCTGCATGGCATGAGCGTCGAAATGGCGCGCGAGACGATGTGGGAGTTTCTGGCGGAGGCGGCCAAGCTGGAAGTACGTTGCGTGCGCATCACCCACGGCAAGGCCGTGCGGCTGGATGGCAAGCGGCCGATGATCAAGAGCCACGTCAACACATGGCTGCGGCAGCATCAGCAGGTTCTGGGGTTTGCGTCGTGCATTGCCAAGCATGGCGGGGCCGGCGCGGTGTACGTCATCCTCAAGCGGACCATGATGGAAGGGCGTGACGAGTAAGGCAGGCCTTGCTGTGGTGCTCAGGTTGCCGCGGGTGGTTTGCCTGAGCGAATTATTCCTGTAGGAGCCGCCTTGCTGGCTCCTACGGATTCTGCAGTGCTCATTCAACCAATTGCTCAGCCGAGTGAAGAGCGACATCACAATTAGCGCGGGCCTGGACCGCCGCCACCGCCGCCACCACCAGGGCCGCCGCCTTCATAATGACCACCGCCGCCACCGCCTCCGTGACCCCCATGGCCTCCCCCGCCCGGGCCCCAGAATGGCCAGCATCCGGACATGGCCGACATCACCGCGATGACCATCGCGACTTTCGCTATACGACTCAACATTTCGATTTCTCTCTTAACGCGGGCTTGATCACAGGTATTCATCACCTGCTGCTTGAGACAGCACGCGCCCGTAAATCCGCGTCGCGGTTTGGTACCGATCGCGTATCGAAACTGATACGCAGGGCTGTACTTTCCCAAGGGACCGAGCGCGAGCTGTCGGCACGGCGGCGCCATGCCGCAGGCCTCTCGGCCGCCTGCCGTACCCCTGCGCGCCCAGCTACGCTACTATGTGCGCCTTTGCAGGCCCGCAACCCTGCGTTTTTTGAACCCACACGGAACACACCCCTGTGACTCTGGAACAGAACTACACCGCCATCCTCGGTCAACTCGGCGAAGACGTCTCCCGCGAAGGCCTGCGCGACACCCCGAAACGTGCAGCCAAAGCCATGCAGTACCTTTGCCGCGGCTATGAGCAAACCCTCGAAGAAGTCACCAACGGTGCGCTGTTCAGCTCCGACAACAGCGAAATGGTGGTGGTCAAGGACATCGAGTTGTACTCGCTGTGCGAACACCATTTGCTGCCCTTTATCGGTAAGGCCCATGTCGCCTATATCCCGAGCGGCAAAGTGCTGGGCCTGTCGAAGGTCGCGCGCATCGTCGACATGTACGCCCGTCGCCTGCAGATCCAGGAAAACCTGAGCCGCCAGATCGCCGAAGCCATTCAGCAGGTCACCGGCGCGATGGGTGTGGCGGTTGTCATCGAAGCCAAGCACATGTGCATGATGATGCGCGGCGTCGAGAAGCAGAATTCGTCGATGATCACGTCGGTGATGCTGGGCGAATTCCGTGAAAACGCCGCGACCCGCACCGAGTTTCTCAGCCTGATCAAGTGATCCCGGCATCCTGAAGGCCGCAGCATCAGGCTGCGGCTGTCTGGCGGCGCGTGCCGCCGAGTGAGGTTTTAGCGTGTTGATGAAAGCAGTGAGAGTCGGTCTCGGCCAGCTCGTGATTGCGGGCGATTTCCTGACCCGGCCGAGCAAGAAGAAGCGTTCTCCCGAAGCCCAGGCTGCCGTCGATGCGTCGGCCAAAGCGCTGACGCTGTATCAGTTCCACGCCTGCCCGTTCTGTGTGAAAACCCGCCGGGCAATGCGCCGTTTGAACGTGCCCGTGGCCCTTCGTGACGCAAAGAACAACGAGCCGGATCGCCAGGCACTGCTCAGCGGCGGCGGCCGGATCAAGGTGCCCTGCCTGCGGATTGAGGAAGAAGGTCAGACGGTGTGGATGTATGAATCGAAAGTGATCATCGATTACCTCGAGAAGCGATTCGCCGCTGTTTGATGTAGGTCTCCACCTTGTGGGATCGGGGCTCGACTCGTCCTCTCGGCCATTTCGCAAAACCTGTGGGAGCGAGCTTGCTCGCGAAGGCGGCGTATCTGCCGATGGGGATTCAGCGTCTTGACTGGCCTCTTCCCGGCTAAAGCCGGTCCCACATGATCGGCGATCGGCTCACTATCTCAGCCATCCCGCAAAACGTGTAGGAGTGAGCTTGCTCGCGAAGGCGGCGTGTCTGCTGGTGGAGATTCAGCGAATGCCACGCCCTCTTCCGCCTTTACTTCGGGCACCCTTCCTCGCGACACGCCGTATACGCCTTCAATTGCTCAACCCGCACTTTGGTCTGCGCTGACAGGCACTGCGCCTGAACCAGCGGCCACATGCTTCCGCCGTCCTCCCGCTTGCCGGCCTGATACTGGCAATCGGCGTCACGAAACGCGATCCACTTCTTCTGCGCGTCCTGCAGCGCTTTCTTGCGTGCCGGCGTCTTCAGATAGCCCATCTGCGTGTTGTATTGAGTGTTCAACTCCGCATCCAGCGCGGCGTACTCTTTGCTCGCGCACTGATTCATCGACGCCTGATTGGCGTCGCAGTCCTGAGCCTGGGCCGAGCAACCGATGCCCAGCGCCATCAGCATGCCGACCGCGATCATCCTGTACTGCATGTCTCATCTCCTTTTAATGAACAGCGCCAAACATCAGTCCAGCATGCCGACGTAACCCGGTTGCTGCTTGACCCGGGCAAGCCAGGCTTGAATCGCCGGGAACTGCGCCAGGTCGAAGCCGCCCTGATCGGCCACGTGAGTGTAGGCATACAGCGCAATGTCGGCGATGGAGAAACTATCCCCTACCAGAAACGGCGTGCGCAGCAACTGCTGCTCCATCACTTTCAGGGCCTTGTTACCGCGCCGGTGCAGCGAGTGGTATTCCTCCATCCGCGCCTCTGGCAGCCCCAGGTAAAACTGAATGAAGCGCGCCACCGCCAGGGTCGGCTCGTGGCTGTACTGCTCGAAGAACTGCCACTGCAGCATTTGCGTGCGCAGGCGCGGCTCGGTCAGCAGGTAAGGCGTGCCTTCGGCGAGGAAATTGAGAATCGCGTTGGACTCCCACAAGCAGGTGCCGTCTTCGAGCTCAAGCACCGGAATCTTGCCGTTCGGGTTCTTCGCCAGAAACGCTTCGGTTTCGGTCTCGCCCTTGAGGATGTCGACCGGTACCCACTCGTATTGAGTGCCGAGCAGGTGGAGCATCAGCTTGATCTTGTAGCAGTTGCCCGAGTTGTAATCGCCGTAAACCTTGTACATCAACCCTCTCCCCTCAATCGTGTGCCGTCAGTCGTGCCGGTCGTGCGTGTGCGCAATGTATCAGGCCGCCTGTGAAAGCTGTGTGTGCCGAATGACGGCGGCCAGTCGTTTCAAGCCTTCGTCGAGGCGCTCGGGGTCGATGTGACTGAAGTTCAGCCGCAGGTAACCCGGGTTGGCGTCCGGATCGGCAAAGAAGGGCTCACCCGGCATGAACGCCACGTTCTGCGCCAGGGCGCTGTCGAGCAAGGTGCGGGTGTCGATTTTGTGCTTGAGCGTCAACCAGAAAAACAGGCCGCCCTGGGGGCTGTTCCATTCCGCCAAATCAGCGAAGTGCCGTTGCAGCGCGGCCTCGAACCCATCGCGACGGGTGCGATAGAAGCTGCGCAACTCCAGCAGATGCTGCTCGTAGTGCTCGCTGCCGATCCACTGCAACGCCTGCCATTGGCCCACGCGATTGGTGTGCAGATCCGCCGACTGCTTGAGCTTGAGCAGATGGGGGAACAGGTCGGGCGTGGCGATCAGGTAACCCACGCGCAATCCCGGCATCAGGGTTTTCGACACGGTGCCGGTGTAGATCCAGCTGGCTTTTTTCAGGCGGCTGACGATGGGCCGGGCACTGGCGCCGTCAAACGTCAGCTCGCGGTAAGGCTCGTCTTCGATCAGGGTGACGCCGAATTCATCGAGCAACGCCGCCACCGCATCCCGCGCGGTTTCGCTGTAACGCACCGCCGACGGATTCTGGAACGTGGGAATCAGGTACGCGAACGACGGCGAATGCTGCTCAAGGCGCTGACGCAGTGCGTCGAGGTCCGGGCCTTCGGCGAGCAGCGGCACGGTCAGGCAATCGGCGCCGAACAGCTGGAAGATCTGCAGCGCCGCCAGATAGGTCGGCGCTTCGAGGAGGATCTCGGTGCCCTTGTCGATGTACAGTTTGGCGGCCAGATCCAGCGTCTGCTGGGAACCGCTGACGATCATCACCTGACTCGCGTCGCAGTCGACGCCCAACGCCCGCGCCTGGGCGGCCAGCGCCTCACGCAACTGCGGCTCGCCTTCGCTCATGCCGTACTGGCCGATGCTGCGCGGCATGTCAGACCATTCGCTCTTGGGCAACATGGCCTCGGCCGGCAATCCGCCTGCGAACGACATCATCTCCGGGCGCTGGGCAGCGGCGAGGATTTCGCGAATCAGTGAACTCTTCAAACGGGTAACGCGTTCGGAAAATGGCATGGGATCACCGCTGGCGGAAAGAAAGGGGAATACGTCAAACTGGTTGACCGAAATTACGATGCCGCACACGGATACGTCAATATGCTTGACCTTAAAAATTCATCCACCCAGCAAATTGCCATGGAAGCGTTTTTCTTCGGCTATCAGGCGTTCACCGCCAAAGCCGATGAAATGCTCGACCGCCGTGGCCTGAGTCGGGTGCACCAGCGCATCGTGTTTTTCATCGCCCGCTATCCGGGCCTGAGCGTGAAGGAACTGCTCAGCAAGCTGGGGGTGAGCAAGCAGGCGCTGAACACGCCGCTGCGGCAGTTGATCGAGATGGAGCTGGTGCTCAGCGTCGCGCCCGAGGACGACAAGCGTAAGCGCCTGCTGGAGCTGACCGCCGAGGGACGGAAGTTCGAAGAGTCCCTGCGCCGCGAGCAGGTCAAGTTGCTGCAACGGGTGTTCGCCGAAGCCGGCCGCGAGGCGGTGGATGGCTGGATGGCGGTGAATCAGGCGCTGGGCAACACGATGACCCGCGGCTGATCGGGAGCGATACAGGGCACTGCCGAAACTGTGCCGACCATTGCGCCGATGGCTGTATTGCAACGGGGCATGACCACTGCGTATAGGCTGGCAGCTCTGTTCAACCGTTGCGCCAAGGATAGACCCGCATGACTGACGTGCCCCTCGCGCCATTGCGACCGCTGACCGACTCTTCGCCCTCTGCCATCGTTGCCGGCTTCATCGCCATGATGACCGGCGTCACCAGTTCGCTGGTGCTGATGTTCCAGGCCGGTCAGGCCGCCGGGCTGACTTCGGCGCAGATTTCCTCGTGGATCTGGGCGCTGTTCATGGGCATGGCGGTGTGCAGCATCGGCCTGTCGCTGCGCTATCGCTCGCCGATCACGGTGGCATGGTCGACGCCGGGCGCGGCGTTGCTGATCACCAGCCTGGGCGGTGTCGCTTACCCCGAAGCGATCGGCGCGTTCATCACCTGCTCGGTATTGGTGATTATTTGTGGGGTCACCGGCAGCTTCGAACGGCTGGTCAAGCGCCTGCCGACATCACTGGCGGCGGCACTGCTGGCGGGGATTCTTTTCAAGATCGGCAGCGAAATCTTCGTCGCCGCGCAACACCGCACCGGCCTGGTGCTGGGCATGTTCTTCAGTTACCTGATCGTCAAACGTTACTCGCCGCGCTACGCCGTGCTGGTGACGTTGTTGGTCGGTGTCGCGCTGTCGGGCATGCTCGGCCTGCTGAATTTCAGCGGCTTCGCCCTGGAAGTGGCGATGCCGGTCTGGACCACGCCTTCGTTCTCCATCGCGGCGACCGTCAGCATTGGCATTCCGCTGTTCGTCGTCGCCATGACCTCGCAGAACATGCCGGGCGTCGCGGTCCTGCGCGCGGATGGCTATCAGGTGCCCGCCTCGCCCCTGATTACCGCCACCGGGATCATCTCGCTGATCACCGCGCCCTTTGGCGCCCACGGCATCAACCTCGCGGCCATCAGCGCCGCCATCTGCACCGGTCCCCACGCCCACGAAGACCGAGACAAGCGCTACACGGCGGCGATCTGGTGCGGGATTTTCTACGCCATCGCGGGGGTGTTCGGCGCAACGCTGGCAGCACTGTTCGCGGCATTTCCCAGAGAACTGGTGCTGTCGATTGCCGCGCTGGCGCTGTTTGGTTCCATCATCAACGGCCTGACCGTGGCCATGAACGAGCCGAAGGAACGCGAAGCGGCGCTGATCACCTTCATGGTCACCGCGTCGGGGCTCACGCTGTTCTCCATCGGTTCAGCGTTCTGGGGGATTGTTGCGGGGGTGTTGACGCTGGTGATTCTCAACTACCGCAAATGAGCGCTCTCGGCATGCCATTCTTCTGCAGGAGCGCGCTTGCCCGCTATTCGCGGTGAGTCAGGCGATAGCGAGTGCAGCAGGCAGATCCCATTCGCGAGCAAACGCGCGCTTGTCAAACCTACCAACGCCGCCGATGTATCTGGCGACCTACGGATTGTGGGAGCGAGCTTGCTCGCGAAGAGGCCGGGATATGCGCTGAGTCTTCAGCGGCTGAAATGCCGTCTTCGCGAGCAAGCTCGCTCCCACAGGAATTGTGTTTGCAGCGCCACAGCGCGGCTGTATGAACGATGGAGATCATCTCCAGGTTGCACGTTGGAGACCGGGTTCGAGGGTGGACCTCAGCGACGACTGAACTGCAAATGCGCGGGATCATGTTTCGGTCGAGTTGGCGGAGGGCGGCTTGCCAAGCCCCGGCTCATAACCTGAAATGCCCCACCATGCCTTTCAATTCCATGCCCAGCGACGCCAACTCGATGCTTGACGCCGCGTTGCCCTGCATTGCCAGCGCGGACTGATCGGCACTGGCGCGGATGCTGGTGACGCTGCGGTTGATCTCTTCCGCCACAGAGCTCTGCTCTTCCGCCGCGGCAGCAATCTGCTGGTTCATCTGCTGAATCATCGACACCGCCGCGGCAATGCTGCCCAGCGCGCTCTCGGTCTGCAGCGCATCGCTCACCGCCAGTTTGACCAGCTCACCACTGCTCTGAATCTGCGCCACTGACGCCTGGGCACCGCTTTGCAGACGGCTGACCAGCCGCTCGATTTCTTCCGTGGACTGCTGCGTGCGCTTGGCCAGCGCGCGGACTTCATCGGCCACCACCGCAAAGCCCCTGCCCTGCTCCCCCGCCCGTGCCGCTTCGATGGCCGCGTTCAGTGCCAGCAGGTTGGTCTGCTCGGCGACGCTTTTGATCACGCCGAGCACTGTGCCGATGTTCTGGATTTCCGTGCTGAGGTTCTCGATCGAATCGCTGGCAGAACGGGACGACGACGCCAGCTGCTCAATCCGCTGCATGCTCTGGCGCACCACGGCCTGGCCCGAGTCGACCTTGGTGTCGGCGGTCTGCGCCGCGAGCGCCGCTTCTTCCGCATTGCGCGCGACATCGTGGACGGTGGCGGTCATCTGGTTCATCGCCGTCGCCACCTGCTCGGTCTCTTCCTTCTGGCTGCTGACTTCCAGATTGGTCTGCTCGGTCACCGCCGACAGTGAATGGGCGGACGTCGCCAACTGCTCAATGCCCGCCTGCAGGCCGCTGACGATCGTGCTCAAGCCGGCGCCCATCTGCTGCATCGCTTGCATCAACTGGCCGATTTCGTCCTTGCGGGTCACATTCACGGTGCGACTCAGGTCGCCGGCCGCAATCCGCTGGGCCGTGGCAATCACGCTGCGCAGCGGCGCGACGATCAGGCGCGTCATCACCAGCGCCGCGATCAGACCGACCACCAGCGCCAACACGGACGAGCCGATGATCATCATCGAGTTGGCCTGCAACTCGCTCTGCATCGACTGGCCTTCGGCGTCGTAGGCCTGATTGACCTGCTGCACCACGGCTTTGGCGTTGCTCGCCAGTTGCTGCGAGACCTTCGCTTCCGACTCCAGCAGCCCGGTGTATTCGTTGAGCTTGTCGCTGAAATTGCTGATGTGCCCGCCCACCTCGGTCAACACCGTAAGGTAACCGGCGTCCTTGATCACGCCCTTGAGCTGCTCGGCGAGTTCCTGCGCCTGAACCGCCTGCTCGATCTTGCCGGTCTTGACCTCCTCGCCCGAGCCCGTCTTGCGGCTCTTGTCGAGGCGCACCCGGGCCTCGTCCATGGCCTGCATCATCAGTTTCGACACCTGGCTGACCTGACCGGCCTGCTCGATGAACTCTGCGCCCTGCTGCCCCTGGGAATCTTTCAGCGTGTAGGCGCCATCATCGGCCAGCCCCGCCTGCAACACGTCGAGGTTATTGGCGACGCTGGACACCGACCAACTGGCCATTTCCAGCGCCAGGTCCTTGCTCTGACTGATGCTGACGAACTCGTCGAACGATGCACGATAGGCCGCCAGCGCCTGTTGCACCTGGCCCATCACCTGCTCGTTGATCGGCGCGCCCCCCTTGAGCTGCTCCGCCTGAGCATTCAGCCCATCGAGCCCGGCGTGAACCTGATCGACCACCTTCGGATCGCCGTGCAAGGCGTAATCCTGCTCCAGCAGCCGCACGCGATTCACATCGCTGTTGAGTGCGGTCATCGCCTTCAGGCTGTCGAAATGCGCGCTGATCGAGCGCAACGACCAGACCCCAATGGCCGCGACCAGCGCCGTCAACAGCAGCACCAGCACGAACCCGATGCCCAGCTTCTTGGCCATCCCCAGATTGGCGAAACGCGTCTTCACGGCAGACATCATCAGTTTCCGCTCCACAGCTTGAGGGCGCACATGGCAAAGCCATCCGCGCGCGGCCAGTCAATATCCGTGAAGATTCGCAATGCCCAAGGGGCAAAACAAGATGTTGCTGCCTGAATGATGGCAAATAGCTAGAGCAAGGTCGCTTACAGAACGGTGATCGTCGTACTAGCGCGTGGCCGGGGCCACCGTCAGGGCGCCCGCCTCGGTATCGAGCACCGCACGAGTGCCCAACGCCACCGCCAGATTGCGGTCGCCGTGGCCGATGGACAGACCGCCCAGGACCGGAATGCCCAGATCGCCCAGACGCTCGATCAAGACATCGGACGGCCGGATCGGGTTATTGCCGTGCCCCGGCTCGCTGAACTGACCCAACGCGATGCCGCCGAGCCGTTGCAGAATCCTGCAATTGAGCAGATGGGTGATATTGCGATCAACCCGATACGCCAGCTCGCCGACGTCTTCGAGCAGCAAGATCGCGCCTTCCAAGTCCGGCATGAAGGGTGTGCCGATGCAGGTGCTCAGCATGCTCAAGTTGCCGCCAAGCAAGACGCCCTCCACTGTCCCCGATGTACGCACGGTAAAGGTGGGTTCGGCCGGGTCCGCATGGATGACGGAAGGCTCGGTGCTCATCAATGCGTGCTTGAGCGTGCTGGCGAAGATGCCGCCCTTCTCCAACTGCGCGGCCACCGGCCCATGAACCGTGGCGAGGCCTGTGTGGGTCCAAAGTGCGGCGTGCAAGGCGGTGATGTCCGAGAAACCGACCACCAGCTTCGGGTCGCGAAGCACGGCGTCGTAATCCAGCTGCCCGAGGATGCGCTGAACGCCGTAGCCGCCACGGTTGCAGAGGACTGCGCGGATCTCGGGGTCGGCCAGGGCGTCGTTGAGGTCGGAAATGCGATTGGCGTCGGTGCCTGCCAGGAACCCGATGTTGTCCAGAGCGTGGGGGTAGACGCGGGGGCGTAATCCCCAGGAGGTGAGTTCCCGCACGGCTGCTTCCACCCGGACTTCGGCCACTGGACCGGCTGGGGACACCAGCGCCACGGCGTCGCCGGCTCGAAGGAGTTTTGGGTGGAGGGTTGGGCGGGAGGCAGGCATTTTCGGGGGCTCGGCGGGTGTTTGGTGATGGTGCAATGTAGAGCAGTGGGGGGAGTGAATCTAGTGGTGGGTGCCGACTTGAAGAAAAGCTTTGTTCAGGAAAGCTGCGCGAGGGAAGCACGGAACCAGCCAAGCCGCGTGTGAACTTGTAGAAAGACAGAAGCGAGATTGGTAACATCGGACTAGGGCAAGCCTAGCTAGGAAGCTACGTAGCCTTTTCTAAACCAAGGAAAAATATGAGCTGGAAAGATCATCCTATCGTTATTGCAGCTGGTACATGCGTTGCTACTATGGGGGTATGCTACAAGCTTTTGATTCCTGCATATACGACCACTCTAGAAAATCAAGTGGCAAAAGACCTAACTGCGATTAGCGAGTTAAAACAAATTTCGGATAGAGCTCGAGAGCGCGCAGATAGACTTGACCAACTCAACAAAGAACTCCTAAGTGACGGAATTTTTTCAAATTGTAGCCCTTACCCACGTGCACTCAGCAAGATAAAGGTCGGAGATCGTACGGATAAATTAGTTGAGATATATGGAGAGAACTTAATAACCCGCGAAGAAGATAACAGGTGGCTGACACTTGAAGTTAACGACGACCCAATATTCTCGAAGCCAACATATTATTTTGATAAAGAAACATCAAAGATAAACCAAATATTATTCTTTTTTAATGAGCGAGTTGACTCACTACACACTAATGCTACGCAAGACCCTAAAAAAGAGTCAGCAACTCAGATTTCCGTGATAAATCAGATAAAACGTGCATTCCCGCAAATAGATATTGAGCGAAACAAGGAAAGATCTAAGCCAGAATACAATGCCTCATTTAAAGGCAAAGTCATATTCCAGATTGACCAAAATGCGATGCTAGTCACTAGAAACGCACTTAATATAGATAGCAAAATCTGCGCTGCCAAAAATTAGTTCTCCTCAGAGGCAATGGCTCTGAGTGCCCTATGGTCGTGTGGTTGTGGGTTGCCTACACCTAATTATTCGCAATGACACGCCGGGCTGCATTAGCTGACGGTTCTCATATCGAATATATTATCAGCGCGCAAACTTTTGAAATATCAGATATGAATCCAAAATCCAGTTTTTCTTAAAGTTTCAACCAAGGTTTTACAGATCGTATAAACGTCATCACTCTGTTTCAAATTTGGCACTTGGTCACTACCAGCGCTCGCCCTGCTGAAGACATTCCGCGTATCTGGCTGGCCAATTTCGCCCTAAGTTAGAGTCGATTTAGAAAGGGAAGCTGCGTCGAGTGCTGCGATCGACTGAGCACGAGTAGAGCGGCATCAGCAGACCCAATGCCACCTTGGCAAAGGGCAGCTTTGGGTGAGCTAAAGGAGAATAGGGCCCAACTTACCAATCTTTTTTTAAACGATCCGCTCAGGTTCCCCAATGCTTTTTAATAAAGCGTTATATTGGACAGCGTCAGATGCGTAGATTTTATTGAGGACATAGTTTGCCACCTTTGCGATCTCGGGAATTTCTATTGGCTTAAAACTTCTGTCCGGCGCAGATTCAAGATGAGAAAACTCGTTGTTTAGCCGATTTACAAGGGCAACAGCAGCCTCTTCTTCTCCAAAAAACTTTTTTATTCTTTCAAAGCTGTCATTTCTGTCATCATGGTACGGATATTTAAAGAAAAGGAAGGCTTCAAGGAATTTTCGCAAGTTATTGCCAAAGCCGAAAAAAGGCTCATGACTGATCTGAGCCGCTGCTTGATCTTTACACTTGTAGATCTGGTGAAACAGGTAGTGAAATTCGGTTATGTAGTCCCTGAGGTAAGACGGCATGAGTGAAATATTACTTGCAGCTCCACTGCGCTCAATAATGAAATGCTCATGATCAGGAATACTTTTTGTCTTGCCGTCAACAGCAGATATTTTTTTCGTTGGAATTGAAAGCCGCTTTATATATTTCAGAAAGTCCAGATTATGAGTTGAAATAAAAAGTTGCTTATACCTATAGCCATTGGAGCCATCAGTTTTTTTAATTGGCTTGGCAATTAGGCTTTCAATCAGACTAAACATGAAGAATATATGATTGCTATCCAAGCTCGAAATCGGATCGTCAATATATATGATTAATTCTTTGCCCTTACTGTCGGGCGATTCTAGCCTTGCGATAAAATAGCAGAACGCGATCAAGCTGCATTCTCCTTCGCTCAGGTTGTATGCTGCCTTGCCATCACGTGTGATCTCAAATTTAACGGCTGCCCTATAAGCATCGTCGCGAGGCTCAAGCTTGAGGCCGTCATGCCCGAAGAAGTTATTAAGCAAAGAGTTGACTCTTCCAGCCCCCTTGCGCTCATCCCTTTGTTTATTTAGCAAGTTTTGGATTTCGAGCTCGGCATCACGAATTTCTTTTTCAGCACTCGTGCAGATTAGTTCTGCAGCATCAGCTCCAGCCTTGACCTTTGATATACTCGTTAGCTCGGCGTCATAAGCAATCGCATCCGCGAATGCAGAGACGTCCGTTAATCGAAGTTCATTTCTGGCGGCAATTTTGTCGTTTTCTAAAGTTTTTGTTTTGCCATTGTTAGTGGCAATCAAACCATTGATAGCATCCACATGAAGCTGGATATCTTCGGAGTTATGCAAAAAGGGCAGCAGCATCACGGGGTGAAAAAGATTGTTTTTCCTTGACTCCAGTGACCTCTCGAGCGTCTCCAAATCTTTCTTGTAGATACCTAGCTCATTAGCAAGCTTCTGGCTACTTGCGTCAAAGATAGACCGCTCCTCTGTGTAAAACTGATCGCTTCTCAACATCGTTAAGCCGGTCAAAGCTGAAATTTCGCCTTGTACTGCAGTGATAGCATTTTCTAAATCTGATTCAAGCTCACGAGATTCTTCGCTGAAATGCTCATCGAGCACTTTCCAAATGTCATGAGGCAAGCTCTGCCGGCAGAATGCACACACGTCACGTTTATTTCGATGATGGGTGATACCCTGTTTTACCCACAGCTGCAATACACTGTCGTTGAGCAATTCCTGAATAGGCTTTGTCGGCGTGATAACTTTGGAGAGAAGTGGGTCAGCTTGCCTCTTAAGCAATTCATATCTGAGGGGAATTTCAAGCCTATCGGTTATATCGGCTAAAGCTTCTTGCTTAAGGAGCGCGAGCTTTCCAGACTGCTCTGGAAGCGTCAGCGGAGCAAATCCTGCCTTCTTTGTTGTTGCAATGTCCCGTTTAATGTTTTCGATGTTGTAGACCGGTACTCCATACTGGAGATTTTTTTTAATCTTATCAGCAGCGTGTGAACGCAGCTTGCCCTCCAATGCACTTAGAGCTCTGTCATGGCTGGCCTTGGCGTGATCCCGCTCTTTCTTTCTTGCTTCAACTTCAAAACGAAGGCCTGCCTTTGAGTCAACGCTTCCCAGCCTGGCCTCGATTGCGGCAATGGCGTCGTCGATCTCTTTATTCTGCTCACCAACGATTGCGAAGGTCTTGATCTCTCCAACGACATCCTGATTGACAAGAAAGCTCAAGTTCTCCTCTACAAAATCGCGGTTATACACTCTCACGTCATAGCTGTGAGTCATTAGGCCCGAACAGGTGACCACGCCTCCGTCGCCTGTGACAGTGAAAGCGGAGTCTGTGTAGTTGGTCGGAAGCTTACCGGTCTCCATTGCACGGAAAATACGTGAAAGGGTGGTCTTACCCGAGTAATTGCGACCGTAGAGGATATTTAACCGGTGGAAGTTTTTAACATTTTTTCCGCTATCCCTAACGGCCTTCTTCCATTCAAGACCTGAAAAGCTGCCGAAGCTTGCGATGTCTATCTGACTGATCACTTATCCATACCTACCCTGGTGGATGTTGAGTTCTTGCAGCAGCAATTTCCTGCTTAGTGATCTATAGCAGATTGTGGAAGTTGCTGCACCTAAGCGAAATCAAGCTGTCAGAGGTCCCACGTTGCATCTCGTATCTCAACCTCATCAGCCAGGGGCGTAGAGCAGGTTGTGGAGTCGTGTTGACGAAACAGCTCTTCCGAACCAGCTCTTCCGAACCAGCTCGGCCGGTCCTGTGCGCCTCACCTCCAGCCAGCCGTGCTTCCGTTGAGGCGACGCCAAAACGACGCCGGACTCAGTACCAAACGCGCATCCGGGACCACCCAGGCGGCTGGCAAGATGTCTTGGGTCGGATAAGCGCTCAGGCGCAGTCTAGTTCAATTGCGCGCGGTCAGCGTCGCGGGCATGCACAGCGTTCACCCTGTTGAGCACGGCAGACTGGCGGTTCGAGGCTCGTTGCTGATCCTGGCGGGTTACGGTCGACGTCAGTTGGCGGTGGAACAGCTAACAGCTGATTAGGCGCCGATGAACGCCAGTCCCGGGATTTCAAGTAGCCGGTGACCTCGTGGACCACTATGCGCGCAACCGACTCAACCACCACCGCCAACGGCGCGTGTTGCGCCGGTTACTCGTGGCAGCCCAGCAATGCCTGCCCCAATTAATCCGCTACTAGACAAGCGGATATACAGCTTAATTGACATGGTGACCGAGTGAAAATGGGCAGGCGTGCAGTGACGCTGAACCGGGCCCCGTTGAAATACACTTTCTTCCACAGAAATTCGTCATCACCCTGAAACACAAACGTCAAATCTGGCCGTTCCAACAGGAACCGGAATAGCACCTCCAACCACACACCCTCTGGAAAGCCATCGTTGATAGCAATGCTGTCGAGCTGCATCCCTATAACCAGAGAGGACTTGCCCATGCGCGTGTCTGGCCAGCAACCCCCCGTTCCCTCACCCTCCATCGAACTTCAGCAACGCTCAAATTCGACCGCCGCCACCGACCACGCTTCCGTGGGCCATGGTCATCCTCAATCCGCTCAGGTCAACGCAGCAGCTCTGCGCGAAGCCCAGAGTATGAGGCACTTGCTCACTGACTACATGACCACTCAGTTCAAGCCCTACAAGGATCGTCTGGATCTGGAATCGGGGCACCGGGGAGAAATCGATCAAATCATCGAGAGCCGCGTCAACAAACTGATGGAAGAGAACATCTCGTTCGAAGAGCTTGGAACGTTGATGGAGAAAGCCAAGAATATGGACCGCAACGCTTCAATGGTGTCGGGTACAACGGGCGGCGTGCCGTTCGCGGTGGCGTCGACGCTTCAGGCGGCCATTCCCGTGATCACGGGAATCGGGGCAAACATACAAAACCCGGTGGCAAAAGCGGCAGCCCTGGGCACGATCTCACTCGCGGCAGCATCAGCGATGGATCAGGTCGGCGGCGCTTCCATTAAAAAACTTCGAGAAGACGCGTACTACCTGCATGCGCCTGCGGACAAACTGCATGATTCGTTGAATGCCGCGCTGGAGACTATCGATACCACCGCGAACCTGGCCGTCCAGAACGCCAAGGAGGCGCAGACGTTCACGATGCGAAACGCACTAAGGACGGTTGTCAGCCCGGTGGTGGCGGCGATCAATCCGAAGGCCGAGCCCATTGTGGACACAGCTATTGCCATTGCGGGTGGGCTCGCGGCAGGGACCGGCACCGGGTACCTCGCAAACAGTCGGCGCACCGAGCAAGGCACCAGTGGACCCGCGCTGTTGTTGGGACGAAGAGATGCCGAGGCCAAAGAGGATCTGAGTCAGGAAACCGAATGGATCGACACGTTGAAGGCACTGCGGGACGCGACAACCATTCGTACGCCGCTCGCCAATGGAGTGGGACGTCTGGCCGACGCCGGCCGCACCTTGGTATCCGATCCGCTCGGAGCGGTATCGAGAACCGCCAAAGCCACGTTCACCCCTTCCGGCGCCGCCAATGTCAGCACGCTGACCGCTGGCTTCACCGCACTGGAAGCCGGTAAAGGCGCTGCGGTCAACGCCTTGAGCGCGCAGCACCCCGCGTTGAGTTCATTTGCAAAACACGCCATCAATACGGCAGGTGGCTCGGTCGTGTTCGGCAGCAACGCTGCAGGTGTGGCAGTCGGGGACAAGCTGGTTGACGACTTCAAATCGCGACGCAAGACAGCGGCGGAACCCACGACGGGCGCTACCGAGACCGCTCAATCCGTGCATGAAGATCCGACCGACGCTGCCGGCGAGACTCCCGCCGACCAGGCAACCCGCACCAGTAGACCGTCCAGTCAACGGTCCCAGCGCGCGGCGTCTGATTCGGGCTCTCTTCCACGAACCAGCCTCACCGGCAATCGGATCACGAATGCCGAGAACTCGCCGCCCGCCTCTGCCAAGTCTCCAGCAGGCAGTGTTCGGGCAAGCCTCAAGGACGCGCAAGCGCAGCCCACGATCAGCGGCGGCCCTTCCAGCGAAGCAGCGCGGCCAGGGTCGAGGTCTTCGGCGGCACCTGCCCCGCTCCAGGTTCAAACCACAGTGCCGGTGGATGATTCCTCGGATGACGACGCCAGCTTCCACACTGCGACGTCGGATAACGAATCCGTCTACCACACGCCGCCGCAAACGCCGGTTTGAGGATGCCAGACGATAGAGACTGAAACCGCCGGCCGCCGTCGTCAGAGGGCTGCTGGCAGGTCTGATGTTCCTGCAGCCACATCCGAGCCCCGAGTGCAGCGGCAGACAGGAAGCTTTAGCGCTCCAGGAAATCAAGATGTGGCAGATCCTATTGCTTAAGTTCAGAAGCGTCCTACGTCATCGCGGGAGGTTGGGATCTAGGGTGTCCGCTTGGGTCATGAAATACTCAGTTTCCAAATTTTTTGCACTCGCTTAACCATGATTAAAAGCGAGCGGCGTCCCAAGCTGGGCATTGTCAGGGAAACGTTGAATGTTCTTGTGGCATATCGTGCCCTCGTGGCATGAGATCGAAGATCGAATAAGGCAGGAAATGGGCTACCAAGGTGGTGCTCAGTTTAGAAATCATTGGGGCGAACCTGCGCCGTCCCTCAGCCTGAATATCCGCCGTGTCGAGAGCGTCAGGTCTGCGTTTTATCAAGCTGAATGGCAGGCGGGCGATCTATTAAGACGACGTTTCGCTGACCTCGACATCTCTGCCATCCTCAATGATCTGATTGATGTCGTCACGCAAATGGCAATGATCGTCGCGGGCAGCACCCTGACGGGCGGCGCCATTGGCGCGGGCGTGGGCGCATTTTTCGGCGGTGCGGGTGCTATCCCGATGGGTGCCGCTGGAGCTGCACTGGGTATGCAGGTCAGCAGTTGGATCTTGACAATACTTGGCCTGCAGTCCGTTGCAGAATACTTCGTCGAAGGCCTACCTCGCGTTGGCGGGTATTACCTGACCGGGATTCAAACTGCATGGGAAGGCCCCCGAGGCGAGGAAGGACTGACCCCCTTCAGCCAGGATGACCCCTTTGCTGTGAGCAGCGCTGCCCATAACATCGCACTCGGCCATGTAGAGGTCGTCGTTCTGCTGCTAGGTGCCATCGTTGAATACCTGACTCGTGGTCGGGGGAACGCAGGCAGACTAGCTCAGGAGATGGGAGCCAGTCCGAAAGGCGCTAACATTGGGCAGTGGATGCTCAAGCATGAGGATGCGTTGAAGGGTAGGCCTGATTTGCAGAAGGCTGAGCCGCGTAGAGGCGCGATTGGGTCTGAGGGCCCACCATCAGGTCGGCAAGATCCCAGAAACAAAGAGTCACACAGGGATAAGCCGGGCGCCATGCCACTGCATGAGGTGGACTGCTTCAAGGCAGACAACATGCCTATGTCCAAGATTGAAGAATTCGAACGACAACTGAAAGGTCAAGAGAACGGGCTCAATCGCTTGACGGCGGATGAATATCTGAAGAATGTCGCTAGTCCGATAGCTCGAGACCCAACAGTTGCAAAGCGGGCTCGCGCGGATTTGCATGCCCAACTACAGTCCAGGTATTTCGACGAGTTGTTGCAAACGATGGACGCTCTCGACGCAGAAGAGGCGGCATTCGTAAAAGCCAAGGAGACGATGACGAGTCTTGCAGGGTTACACAATCCAGATCTGAGTGCAGGAGGGAACGACTTCATCGACGATTTTGGTGATCGTCAGGTTAATTCCAGTATCGGTGCCCAGTGGCGGTCCAGAATAAAAAGCTTAAAAAACGCAGCAGAGGGCATCCCCATGGATATACGTGGCAAAACTTTCCTGAATGTTCGACTGCATAAATGTTGATTGAAAAGGAAAAATATTATGGACAAGGTATTTGCTCGATTTATACAAAAATTCGGTGAGCCCGTTGATCGCCAAGAAGTACCCGGATCAAGCATCGAACGCTATAAAGGCAAGCTGCCTAACCTTTTGTTGGAGTACTGGGCCGAACATGGGTGGTGTGGATTTGGAGAAGGGATTTTTTGGTTAGTTAATCCGCAGGAATTTGAGCCCGTGGTTACGTCATGGCTCGAAGGAACGAAGCTTAAGGGTTTAGATAGTTATCATCTGATCGCCCGAAGTGCATTTGGCGACCTATACTTCTGGGGAGAGGAAACAGGGGCTTCGCTAAAGATCTCAAGTGTCGTCTCTCGTTCCGTAACACAGACATCGGTGTTATCTAAGGACCAGTCTGACAAACGCGTTCAGGGTTTTCTATTATCTAAGGAGGTTGAGCACAACGACTTCGGTCAGCTTTTTAAGCCCGCACAGAAAAAACTTGGCACGCTTCGTCACGATGAGATGTACGGGTTCGTCCCGGCACTTATGCTGGGTGGATCAGTAGCCTTGGAACATCTAGAGAAAGTTAAAGCAGTAGAGCATTTGGTTTTTCTGTCCCAACTTGGGCCCCTTGAGGCTTACAGCTTTTCAGATTTTTAATCGAAGTCTTGGAGGTTGCGTAGTTCGTGACCACAAGCACCCTTGCGTGATGATGAAGCGAGATAGGAGCCGACATGATGATAAAAAGATATACGGCAGCTTTTTTGATTCCTATCGGGGCAAGTAAAGTTTTAGGCAAGAATGGGTGGGAGTTTGAGAGCTCTGAACGGCTATCTAGGGAGGTTGCAGAACACTTGATTGCGGCATTAAGGCTCGAGTTTATTGAGCTGTACTCAGGCATCAAAAAATATGTAGGAGGCAATATTGGCATGTCCATTTTTCTTGATGACAATAACGAGGTGGAAAATATCTACTTTCAGGTTTCCGACGATTCGCTGAAAGCGCTTACAGAGCTATGCCAAGATTCCCAACTGTACTCTAACGCGGAAATGTTCGTGCCTGAAAAAGAATGAATCTTGTCTACGGGCCCCAGTTCTACGCTCTGCCAGTGCAGGTGACGAGCACCTTTATCAGCGCTTGTCCCACGTGACGCCGCCTTGACGACGCGCGGACATAGACCCGCCGAAGCCTTGCAATGTTCTTTTTGGTAGAGGGGTGAGCCGCCCACTGAAGAATGGCAGAACCGGTCAGTGTCAGCCGCTGGTGGCAAGCTGCAACCGGCCTGATGCGGACATTCATTACCTGCAGCTTTCGATGCTGAAACAGATGTCAGGGGCGGGAAGTGAACGACGAAAATTGTACGAATTACCAGGAGGTGGCACACTAGCAACTTCCCAGATCAATAAGTCCCAAGGATGTTCATGGCCGACTCAAGTAACAGCATCAGTAAAGTCATTACCACTAGCACCACCTTCATTGATAAAGCAGTTGAGTTTCGCCACTTCATGTTACTGACTTCGTTTCTGTTGGCACTGGATTCCTGCCTGATGATTTTCTTCAAAAAGAACCTTCTGCAGTCTTTCGGTAGTTTAAGCGCTCCTGAGGTCAACGCCGCAGGGGCTTTGGTTTTCCTGGGAATCTTTGCGTTTCTGATGGCCCTGCTTTTTCCTGTTTTGCGTTACGTATTACTAGGGGTTACCACATGGATTAAATGGCAATATCCAGCCAAAGATAAAAAAAATAATCATGATTATCGCTATCCTTCTGACGTCCGCAAAAAAGGGCTTATTGAAAGAGACAAACTCATTATTGAGTTGCTCGACAAAGAAAACGAGCAAAGAAGGGATCACCAGACCAACATGAACATCGGCTTTGGCCTAGTGATTATGTTTTTGATCAACTATCTTTTCTTGGGAACTGATCAAGTGTTGACGCTCACTCAAACTGCGGTCACGTTGCTGGACGTTATGAAGGGGTTCTGGATTAGCGCTTTGATCCATATCTCGTTGGGTACGTTCACGATTTTCTTGGTTGCGGTACTCGCCATGTCACTCAAACCCGAGACCAGCGATAAGATTTATCTGCCTGAGTCCGACGAGGAGAAGGCTATGCGGGAAGAAAGAGAAAAGAAGATGCAAGGGCCAAATGGTGTCTACCTGGGCTGAGAAATACATTGCGCTTGCTTAAACATTTTAAGAGAAGAGACAACGGATATATTCTGTCTGGGCAATAAATCCGGCCCCTTTATTTTTAAAGTCGGGATGGGACCGCAACACCAATTGGAGCTGCTACAGACGCGCCCGTTTCGGAAGGCGGCGAGTGAAGTGGAAGAAGGCCGGATCAATGAAAAAGCTGAACCCAGGCTACCCACAGCAAGGGCGAAACCCTAACTGTGTTAACTGTTCGATTGCTACTAATGCAACCTTATCCGGGGCTCCTGCATCAGCGTTGCCTATCAGATCAACCAAAGGAGTGCCGATTAGTGTCTTGGAGAGGCAGTTTGGGGGCAAGTTTGGCTTGGCGACAACACCTGAGAAGATTATTCAGCAAATTGGTTGAAGCCGGGCATGGGGCGAGAGGGATCGTTTTCGGTTCGTACGGCCCAGGGCAGCCGGGGCATGTTTTTAACGTTGTCAATCAGAGTGGTGCTGTCCGGTATTTGGATGGGCAGACCGGAAAGTCCGCAAATCTACTAAATTTCGACACGTTGCAGTTATTGAGGACCAATTGATGTTCGACTATGAATATGCTCTGAATAAGGCGAAAGAGTATCTTGAGGATTCAGAGCTACCTTTGCAGATTACGTATGAAGGTGAGTTCGCGGAGGGGTGGTTCTTTTGCTATCAATCAGCTGAGTATTTACGAACTGGCGATTCGTCTGATCAGTTAGCGGGAAATAGCCCATTTCTGATTGACCGGAATACCGGTGAGTTGTTCGAATTGGGTACGGATAAGCCTATAGCAGAGTACATTGAGGATTACCTTCATGAGCGCTCTGCGTCGTGAATATGAGCGGCTACCTGACAGTTTCTTCGAGTCAAGTGGGTGTAGATATAAGAGGGCTTATGATTCGGCGATAGACCCGGTATTGACCGGACACCCCGCTGACACTTAAGAGCATATGCTATGAATACAGATTACCGACTCATTGAAAATAATCTCAGCTTCGTTCTTGCTGAGCTCGGATCTCAGCCGGAGGTGGCTTGGTTCTTCTCCCCCGAATCCTTATCTTATCAGGAGCAAATCGATCAGTTGTATGAGTGGGTGAATGACGCGGGAGAGTATGGTCTGGTGTATGAAAACGTCGTTTCCATGCTTGAAGTGCTTCCTTTCAAGTTATCTGGAAAGGCAGCAATAAAACTTCCGGAGGTCGGTTTGATTTTTGGTTTCAAGACTGAGTCAGCGTCAGATAAAGGCTTCGACCGACGTTAATTGCAGACGAGATAAGAGGACCGAGATAAGGGAACTGATTCATTTTGTTTAAAAAAATCAACCCGTCCCCTTTCTGCTCATCTGAGTTAGCTGTTGCTTAAGCACATTACGTGGGTCGCATGGTCATGGTCTGTTCGCATGAAGCCACACTTCAGATAAAACGCGTCGCCAAAAGCGGTATCGGTGAAAAGGCACACGCTCTGAAAGCGCAGAGCTGCATGTGCAACAAGCGCCTTTACCAACGTCTGTCCCACGTGATGCCGCCTTGATGAAGCGCTGATATAGACCCGTCGCAACCTCGCCATGTTCTTTTTGACGGAGGGATCAACCGAGAGGCCTCCGATGCCTATTAGCTGATGATTTCGATACGCGGCCATAAGGCATTCGCCGGGGGAATTAAAGCGATTTGTCCCGGAATCCCATTCGGTAATCAGGCGGGTCAGAAACCTGAAACCTTCGCCGACCGCCTCTTTTTCTAGCACCCGAATCTGCGCGGGCAGATGGGTGATCCGTTGAATGTCGACTTGGCTCATGTGCCTTCCTTGATGGGGCGCAGACCTATCTAGCTGACAGGGGGTCTTCCGGACGAGTCACACAGGAAGGGATGCCCTGCCGCACGTGATTCCACCGGCTTTCAGCGTCACCGGGCGGCTTTTCAGGCGCCGCCGTCGAGGCCATGCATGTGGGCCACCACGTGCATGAAGACCCACGCATCACCCTTTTCGTACGTCTCCGGCGCCTCGCTGCCGCCGAGAAACGGGTAAGGATTCGGTATGTAAACCTGATTTTCAGAAAGCGGGCCCAGGTGCCGGAACAACTCGGCGACGTGATCCGAGTCCAGGACATACAGTTCGAACCCCGGCTCTTTCAATACCTCCGCTTCAAAATCTTCGATTGACGGGTGGCTTCCGTACGACTTTGCCGCGCACTTGAAAGGGTGCAGCACGAGGTACTCCGAGTCGTGTGGGTTGCGAAGAAAGAAATGGCCGAGGCTTGAGTAACCAATAACCTCGGTGTGGTTCGGGAAGCTGGCGGCCCAGGCGCCCAAATCGCTCGAGGGTCGAACCGGAAAGAGTGTGTAGAGAACAAGTTCGGATGGCTTTCCGAATATTTTGGAGAAAAGTCCCAAGGTGAAACCTCAAGTTGAGCGCTTGGTAGCAAGACGCGCTGGTAAATTTTTATGGTCTAAAACGACAGGCCGCTACATTCAATTTGGCGAACAGACTCGGATCTCACGTCTGGTAGAAAAAGACTGTGACATCGTCCGGATTTGATCCCTTTCACGCTTTACCAAAACCAAGCAATGACCGCAGCCAGCCTGCCGACTTCCGTTCATAGAAAGGCGTTGTTTCCTTGAGGAAGTAATCGCTAAGGCCCTCCCCGCCTTCGGTCACGCGATAGAGGTCAACGGGTTCGCCTTCCGGAGCGGTATCTCCGGCAACGGTTCCGGCTTCGCGCATCACCCGTTCAAAATCTCCGTCCACTGCAATACCAATGATCAGATGAGGCTTTTGATCAACCGATGGGTCATGCATCAACGCCAAAAATGCACGTTTAACGTTGCGATGTTTAGCGAGTAACTGCGTGAGCGAGTTGACCATCCTCGATGGGTATTGCGATGGCTGTCCGAGCAGCACGTTCGTGTCTTTTTCGACCGTGCGCTGCGCAGGCTTCTGGCCGACCCCGTCGGAGAGCAGATGGCGCACTTCCTCCGGCAAAAACTCTTTCCCGTAAGGCGACTTCGGATTGAGGAAAAGAGGCGCGCCCAGTGTGATTTCAAACAGCGATCTGGCCGGGATTTCTACGTAGGATTCTTCGCTGTCTATGGACCCTTGCAATACTTTCAACGAAGAAAAAAACGGGATGACAGGTGAGCCGTCAGCCTTCTGCCAATTCGCGATCCTGATGTTGCTACCCGCCTCGAGCGTTACATGACCTTTGCCAGTCCCGGCAGTGCCAAGCACGTAGACAACTGAGTTCAGCAGCATGTTGAAAAACTCAGGTCGATGGGCCGGCTCATCGGCCGCCAGCCTGAGTGACTGTTCGAGGGCGTTTTCTTGCTGGTTGTTCATGATTTCCATCCGTGGCTCCACCAAACAGACAACAAATGAGTGCATAGCGCGCGTAGTTTTCCACGGGACTGTGAAAACAGGAAGGACACGACGCTCTGCTGATGGCAGCGCCTTGCATTCGACATGGTCAGGGGTTTCACACGATGTGAAAAATGTGTCGTCAGTGGCAACAAACTTAAAAGCACTCTGATATCATTCTCACCTGCGAATACTTCGCATTGCCAGGGAGGCGTCAACCCATTCTGATCACCTTGCTGGGTAGCCCGTAATGTTCCTTTCGCATCCGTTTCGCCCCACCCTGCTTGCGCTTTGCTGCTCTGCGAGCTTCATCGCCAATGCTGCCGATTCGGCGGTTGAGCTCGGCGCTACTGACATAAACGCGGATGCCGTCAAGGCTAATTCCAACACGCTGCCTGAGGTCTACGCAGGTGGTCAGGTCGCTCGGGGCGGGCAGATGGGTGTTCTGGGTAATCAGGACAACATGAACGTCCCTTTCACCATGACCAGCTACACCTCCCAGCTTATCGAGGATCAGCAGGCTGAAGATGTGGGAGACGTACTCCTCAACGACCCGTCGGTGCGCCAGTCTTACGGCTTCGGTAACCAGTCGCAGATATTCGTGATCCGCGGTTTGCCGTTGGCAGGCGACGATATCTCCTACGGCGGTCTGTACGGAGTCCTTCCTCGGCAAATTCTCTCCACGGACGCCATTGAGCGGGTGGAAGTATTCAAAGGTCCCAACGCGTTTATCAACGGCGTGAGCCCCACCGGTACGGGCTTGGGTGGCAGCGTGAATTTGCAGCCCAAGCGTGCTGAAGACGTGCCGACTCGCCGTTACACCCAAGACATCAGTTCTGACGGCCGCGTTGGTGAGCATCTGGACCTTGGCCAACGCTTCGGCGAGGGCAACCGATTCGGAGCGCGAGTCAACCTTAGCCAACGCGAAGGCGACACTGCGATTGATGACGAAAACCAGCGCACCAAGTTGTTCGTCGCGGGACTCGATTATCGGGGTGACAACTTTCGCGTCTCTACCGACTTTGGCTACCAGAAACAGCGCATCAACGGTTTACGCAACACCGTGCAATTGGGTAATGCGACTAAAATCCCGACCGCCCCTGACGCCAGCCACAACTACGGCCAGGACTGGACTAATGCCGAAACCGAAGACACGTTCGGCATGATGCGTGGCGACTGGGACCTGAATGAAAACTGGACGGCCTACCTTGCAGGGGGCGCCAAGCATACGCGTGAAACGGGCGTATACGGCACGCCAACCCTCGTAGGTAATAACGGCGTTGCAACTGTCGGCGGCTCTGAGATCCCGCACAATGAGGACAACACCAGCTTTGCAGCGGGGCTTAACGGTCATGTTCAAACCGGGCCGGTGAGTCATCAGATCGCGATTGGCGCCTCTACCATCTGGACCCAGCAAGAGAACGCCTACACCTTCTACCGCCCGGTCACCGGGAATACCAATATCTACACCACACCTAGTCTGCCCAAGCCAACGGCGGTCTCCAGCACCGGCGGCGATATGGGCGATCCGGGCGTCACCGGCAAAACCCGCAACCGAAGCCTGGCCGTTTCCGACACAGTTGGCTTGTTCGACGACAGTTTGCTGCTGACCTATGGCGTACGCCGTCAGCAGCTGCGCGTAGAGAACTACTCGTACGACGGCACCACTTCCAACGGAGCCGCTAACGCGGCCAATGACGGCAGCCGTACTTCGCTTTACGACGAATCCATCACCACTCCGGTGTACGGCATCGTCTATAAACCGACTGACACCGTTTCCCTGTATGCAAACCGCATTGAAGGCTTGGCCAAAGGGCCGGTCGCATCCGGTACCGTCACCAATCTTGGGGAGGCTTTCCCGCCTGGCCGCACCAAGCAACTGGAAGCGGGTATCAAGCTGGACATGCAATCGTTCGGCGCAAATCTTGGTGTGTTCCGAATCGAGAAGCCCAGCGATGGCTACGTCGATGCGACACAGCGCCTCTACATTCGCGACGGCGAGCAGGTGAACAAAGGCGTTGAGCTGAGCGTGTTTGGTGAGCCCATCGAAGGCCTTCGCCTGATGGCAGGCGGCACGCGCATGACCTCGGAGCTGAAGAAGACCGCGGGCGGGCTCGCTGATGGCAACCATGCCATCGGGGTGCCCAGCTTCCAGCTAAATGCGAGCGTCGACTGGGACGTTCCTGGCCTGGAGGGAGCTGCCCTTAGCGCCCGTATGCTTCGTACTGGAGGCCAGTATGCGGACCAGGCCAATAACCTGAGCCTTCCCACCTGGAATCGGTTCGATGCCGGGGCGCGCTACAAACTTAAAGTCGATCAAAGGGACCTGACGTTGCGCGTCAATGTGGAGAACATCACCGACAAGAACTACTGGGCCTCAGCCAACGGAGGCTATCTCAGCCAGGGCGACCCGCGTCTGGTCAAACTCTCAGGCACCATAGACTTCTAAATCAGAGCTCCCAAGGGATAGGCATGATCATTCCCTTGGGAGCAAGTGTCTTTAGACGAGTCGAATTCAGGTCAGCCAGCGGACAGACCCAAGCGCCCAAGGCATAGCTCAGATCAAGCGTTCAGCAGCATCTAAGGTACGCCTCGCGGTGTCAGTTGCCTGGGAGAGTTTTACCTCTCGATAACCCGCTCTCTTTTTCAGCGCTTCTTGTCATCAGATCCCGGGCCCCGCGTCACCTCAAATCGCCTCACATTCTTGCGCAACCAACCCAGAAAACCATTGGCGTCAGCCACCACTGGCTTCGCCTCCAGCATCGCCGCCCTCGCCTTCGCGCGAAACTTAGCCAACCCAGCCAGCGCCCCCATCAACTCCGGATGCTCCGCCAACCACGGCTCCAGATCGGCCTTGTCGATCCGGTAAATCATGCAGTCGGTGTACGCACAAAAGCGCCCAAGCGTCGGTGCTCCATCAACAAACCCACTCTCACCCAGCACGATGTGTTTTTGCCGGATAAGCGCCCAGGCGCATGTTCTGTTCCAGTTGCGCGCGGGTGGATCAGGTCGAACAGCTGATTGCGCACCGCTGACGCTCGGTCCCGGGACTTCACGTAGCCGGTGACTTGGTATTCGACGATGCGCAGGCCGGACTTGACCACCACCACCACCACCACCACCACCACCACCACCGACGGCGACGGCGCGGGCTGGGCCAGTAATTCGCGGCAGCCGAGCAGCGCTTTCTCCAGGGAATCCAGCACCAGGCTGGGCCGCAGGCGGGTCGACAGTTCGATGGACAGGGTGCAGTGGAAATGCATGGATAAGGGGAGGGATTTATTTAACTCAGAAAATAAATCCATCCTTTTTATGTCCAGGTTTCTCTCTACGCCGAACCACGGAAGAGGACTAAACGCATTAATCGGCTATCGACCTTGCATGCAACGATGGCACTATGACTTCCTTAGGAGAAAGGTAGCGTTTGGCGCAAAGCAAGCCGGACGTCAGGCGCATAGGGATAGGGAAGATGGCTTCAATTAAGATGGATGGTGAGGACAAGACCGCAAAGATCAGTGACTGGACGATTCGCTGGAACGACAAGGACAAAACCCTGGAACTGACCTGTCACTACCCTTCAAAGAAAAAATACACTCGCCCGCTCAGCAACTGCCAGGTTTCGCCCATCCGCGAGTTGACTAATGTATTGCTGCACAAGACCGGCAGCACGATCGCCAAGCCCGTTGCCAAGGCTACGATTTATGACGAGCGATACGTCGTAGTGCACTATCCGGGAGCCGAAAAGCCTTATGTCTACAAGATGGACACTATCGGCTTGACCGCGCCGACACCGATGAAAGAAACGCCGGTCTTCAGCTATTTCACCATGGTGGCGAATGCCCGGCGGGATCGAGGTGAGTCCAAGACTGATCGCGACATTGCCGACAACGTGGTGCGCCAGCTCAACAAACTTCCTGCCATCGCTGGCACTGCGTTGGACGCCTATTGTACGGGCCGCAACGGCACGCTGACGCCGGGTCAGGGGCTTATCTACCCGTTCGGGCTTAACGAGAGTCAGCTTCAGGCGGTCGAGCGAGCGTTCAGCTCACAAGTCAGCGTGATAGAGGGCCCGCCAGGGACCGGCAAAACCCAGACGATCCTCAACATCCTCGCCAATATTCTGCTACGCGGGCAGACAGTAGCAGTGCTGTCCAACAACAACGCTGCCGTAGAAAACGTCTATGAAAAGCTGGAAAAGCACGGCCTGGGCCACTTGGTCGCCCAACTCGGGAATCAGAGCAAACGTGAGGCCTTCTTCGCTGACCTGCCCGCGTGGCCAACAAGCGCACCCGAGCCCGCACCATCCCTAGAGAATATTCAGGGATTGCTGAGCCGCTTGAAGCGGCACCTGCAAGACCATAACAGGGCGGCACAACTGCAAATTGAGCTGGACGAGTTGGTCATTGAGCGGCGCCACCTGCAGCAGTGGCAAGCAGAAAGCGATGTGCCGGCGATAGGCTCGCTCGACAAGTACGGCCTGACACCGCGCAAGACTACGGACCTTATGGCTTATCTGGCTTACCTCGGCGAGCAGCGCATTCATCTAAAAGACCGCATTGAGCTACTGTTTAAATTCAGAATCTTTCGCACCAAGCCATTTGCCGAGGGCGAAGCGCGCCTCGCTGTTTTTCAAGCATTGCAGATGCACTACTACGACGAGTCACATCGGGACAAAGAGGCGGAACTACGGACGTGCCGTGAGTCGCTGGCACGCGCGAATTTCACAGCCCTGCTGAATGAACTTACATCAGCATCCATGCACCATCTGAAGCAGCATCTGCAACTTCAGGTACCGACGTCTGACCGGTTTGATGCCAAAACTTACCGCAGGCATTTCGATGCCTTCGTGAAGCGTTTTCCTGTCCTTGGCAGCGGCACGCACTCAATCGTCAACTCGATCGCGCCGGGAGCGGTCCTCGACTACGTGATCATTGACGAAGCTTCTTTGCAGGACATCGTTCCAGGCATCCTGCCGCTAGGCTGCGCAAAGAATCTGATCGTCGTTGGAGACAACCGCCAGTTGCCGCATATTCCTGTATCACTAGGGATTCAAGCGCCCGCCGATGCCTACGATTGCGAGCGCTACAGCTTGCTGGATTCATGCATTGCCGTGTTCCAGGACACGCTGCCCAGGACCCTGCTGAAAGAACATTACCGCTGCCACCCCAGGATCATCCAGTTCTGCAATCAGCAGTTCTACGACAACGCGCTGGTGCCAATGACCGAGGACAACGGCGAAGACCCCTTGCGCCTGGTGGTGACAGCCAAAGGCAACCACGCCAGGAACAACACTAATCTTCGGGAATTGGACTCTCTGCTGAAGGTCCTTGAGGACGAGGGGCCGGCCGCCGGAATGGACGGCGACGGCCGCGGTTACATCGCCCCGTTTCGGGCGCAAGTCAAGCTTTCCGGCACGCACTTGCCGACGGATTTCGTCAAAGACACCGTGCACAAGTTTCAGGGCCGCGAATGCGACGAAATCGTCTTCTCCACCGTGCTCGACAAGAAGCGTTACAACCAAATGCGAGAACGCCTCGATTTCGTCGACGAACCACGCATGATCAATGTGGCGGTTTCGCGGGCCAAACATCGTTTCACCCTGGTAACCGGCGATGAGGTATTTACTGACAACAATGGCCATATCGCCGCGCTGATCCGCTACATCAGTTATTACGCGCAGGGCGAGCAGATTGTCCGAGCGCCGGTGGTGTCGGCATTCGACTTGCTTTATCGCGAGTACGACCAATCTCTGGCGCGCTTGGACGCCCGGCTCAGGACCGAGGATTCTCGCTACAAGTCCGAGCAGATCATTGCGCAGTTGCTGCGCGAAGCGCTGTCAGCCCCGGCCTACCAGGCATTGAAATATCACAAACAGATCCAGCTAGATCAGCTTGCATCGCCGGCTAGCCTCGACTGGACGGAGCGCCAGCGAGCGTTCATGAGGCGCGCCAGTTGCGATTTCGTGATCTATTTCAAAGTAGGCAAGAAACCGATCGGGGTGATTGAGGTTGATGGGGGATACCACGACCAACCCGTGCAGGCGGCTCGGGACGCCATGAAAAATGAGATTTTAGCCACAAGTGGTATTCCGATTCTGCGGCTGCGGACAGTTGAGAGTGACATCGAGCGGAGAATTGCCGGTTTTATTGCGCAATGGGCAAGTCCTATGCATGGCGTATGATCGCTGCTGTTGCGGTCCTCAGTCGCCGCTGGTAGAAGTCAATCCGAAGATGCCTGTAGCCAAGACGCAAGCTGGTGCATCGGATGCTACCGAAAGTGATTGCATCCCACACGTAGACATCAGTCCGCAGGTAGGGCTCAATATTAGTCATTGGTTGCTTCAGTGATCGGATCGAAAGCAACTGCTGGTGAGGGATCGCTTTAGATCCCGCGATAGGAGACGGCTTTATTTCACCTAGAAAATAAATCCGTCCCCGTTTTCATGAAAGACTCAGGCCGATGGGCCGGCTCATCCGCCGCCAGCCTGAGTGATTGTTCGAGTGCGTTTTCTTGCTGGTTGTCCATGATTTCCATCCGTGGCTCCATCAAAACCGACAAAAAATGAGTGCAAAGCGCGCGTAGTTTTCCACGCGATAGGTTCCCGCGCTGCGACAGGCCCGGCACGCGCCCCTGTGGCGTAATCACTGGCTAATTAGGCGCGACGCTATTCGAAGAGCGATGAGACAAAGAATTAATAAAGAACCCAAAGCAATGGGCATAACCAAAAGCTTCTTGTAAGCACCAGGGAGGCGTTCAACCTCTCCAGCATCGACCAAACCTCGTTTAGCATGGATCTTTGGCATCATTACTACGGTAGCAATAACTCCACCCCTCATGACTTTTCCGATCAGACCAGCATTACCCCACACCTTTCGCGTATCAGTCACATAAGAGCAGTTGGTCAGACGACTCTCGATAGCGTCAATATACCTATGGGCAATGAACGCTACTGAAAAACACACTAACAACAAAAGCAACAATACGATCCCGTTAGCCAAACCAATCTGAATGCTGTTCATTTTCCGAATTTACCGTATAAAACATCACCAAAAGCTTCGCCACCTGATTCCCCTAAGGCTCCACCGCCCATTCCTCCCAATGCCCCTCCTACAACTCCGCACGCGAGCGTCCCCATTCCGCCCGTGGGAACACCAATGATTACGCATGCGGCTCCTGCAGCAAAGCCGCCCACATATCCCATGAAACCAGCTCCCGCTAAACTTCCAACGAGAGAGCTGCTTTCAACATATTTTGCTCTTGTACATTGCTCCTCGCGTCCCACCGCGCAAGCATTTCGAATTGCTAGTGCGGTGGCGCCTACATCAAGCGCTGTTCCAATGTAGGTCCCTCGTTTTACCCATCTAGCAGCCTGCGCCACCCCAGATACCTTGTCGGCGTATCCCGCGATTTCTCCGGCATGCAGATAGCTGTTGGTTGATAGCCCGAGCATTCTTTTGATTGAGCCTTCGTTGCGAAGCCCGGACCCATATGACAGAAAATTATCCAGTTGCCTGTCAAGCTTCATGAATAGTTCTGTTCGCTTGGCGTAGAAAGTATCTCGTTGAGTCATAGTGCCGGAGCCCATGTGCTCCCGGTACAGTTTTTCGATGGCTTGAAGCGATTTCTTGATCTCCTCCATATGCTTAGCCCAACCATCACTCGCAGCTCCTACGCCCATGGACGTGTAGGATATCGCCTGTTTGAGCAGCTCAAAATTGTCGAGAAAAAAATCATCAGCTTCCACCCCATTAGTAAGCAATGCCGTATGCACCACGGCAGCCTTTGCCATCAGGAATGCTTCTTGAGCTGTAGACGACGGTGTTGAGGCATCGCCCACAATCACCAGTTCACCGGCAAGCACAACTCCGCCCGAGATGTGGGAGTTGAGGGCAACAAACTTAGCTTTGATATTCTTGGGCAGCGGGATACTGGCCTTCAAAGAGTCGAAGGTCTGTGTTTTGGAGTTGATGAAGGAACGCGCCTCGGCCATGGTCATGCCTCACGAATATTTTTTGTTATTGATGCGATCCCATCCCCCTGCCACGTTACCACCCGCGGTTCCATCGACACGTTTCTGCTGGGTGTAGGTGGTTTTGATTCGCCCGTAGTTGAGTTGCACGATTTCCATGGGGGTGCCGGAACTGGCGGTCTGGGTGTAATCGGCGATGATGACTTCTTCAAGTACCACTTCGTAGTATTTCAATTTGTCAGTGCCAGCGCGGCACAGGACAAGCTTCACTTCCTTTAGATGCTGGCCAGCGCAGCTGGCTTCCATCAACTTGCAGCTCGCGCTGTCGAGGTATTTGGTAAATGTGAAGTTGGTCATGGTAGTACGGCCAGATGAAGCGCCGCCTGCGGAACTTGCGGTTGCGGAAGTGCTTTGACTAACGCCAAAATTATAGCCGGTGATTTCAATCCACTTACTGTACTTCTCGTCCAGAGCTTCGCCAGGAATATCTGCGATCTGAATAAAGGCGTCGAAAGCCATCTTTTACCTCTCCTTGGTAGCCCATCTGCTACACGTTAATTTGGCGTACAGCGCGGCTACGACAGTGCATTACACAAATCAGTTCCCTCAGCAGAGTCAGCTGCGGGCAATGAGGTATTTCAGCAACGCTCCAGCTTGCTGAGCGCCTGTGGCCTCATGCGGATATTGGGTGAGATCACTTCGGCTATCGATAACTTGTGGCAGGTATCGTAATTCCAGATCCATCGGCAGTCTCGTTTGGCGACGTCGTCGAGGGGCCGCTTTGGCTAAACATCGATTGACCGTGAAAAATTTCCCTCACCTACAACCAGCAGGCTCATCAGCTGTTCTCGTCAGCTTCTCTTGTCAGTCGGCCCCTGCCCCCGCGTCACCTCAAACCGCCTCACATTCTTGCGCAACCAACCCAGAAACCCATTGGCATCCGCCACCACCGGCTTGGCCTCCAACATCGCCGCCCTCGCCTTCGCCCGAAACTTAGCCAACCCCGCCAACGCCCCAATCAACTCCGGATGCTCCGCCAACCACGGCTCCAGATCGGCCTTATCGATCCGGTAAATCATGCAGTCGGTGTACGCACAAAACCGCCCAAGCGTCGGTGCCCCATCAACAAACCCACCCTCACCCAGCAACTCCCCCGGCCCCATGCGCCCTACTTCAAGCCAGCCGTCCGGTCGTTGCAGCGACACTGAAACGACGCCGGACTCGATAATGAACAGCGCATCAGGCACCACGCCCTCGGCCAGCACGATGTCTTTCGCCGGATAAGCGCCCAGGCGCATGCGCTGCTCGAGTTGCGCGCGGTCGGCGTCGCTAAGCATGCGCAACGCATTCACGGTATTCAGCACGGCAGACTGCCGCGTGGCAGGGCGTTGCTGGTCCTGGCGGGTTTCGGTGGACGCCAGTTGTCGGTGAATCAGGTCGAACAGCTGGTTGCGCACCGCTGAACTTCGGTCCCGGGATTTCACGTAGCCGGTGACCTGGTATTCGACGATGCGCAGCCCGGACTTGACCACCACTGCCGATGGCGCGGGCTGGGCCAGTAATTCGCGGCAGCCGAGCAGCGCTTTCTCCAGAGAGTCCAGCACCAGGCTGGGCCGCAGGCGGGTAGACAGTTCGATGGACAGGGTGACCGAATGGAAATGGTCCGGCCGGCTGAAGTTGACGATGCGGGTCTTAGCGGCCATGGCGTTGGGGATCACCGCCATGCTGCCTTCGGAGGTCAGCAGGTGGGTGGATCGCCAGTCGATTTCGATGACTTTGCCTTCTATGTCGTCGACGCGAATCCAGTCGTCCACCCGAAACGGCTTGGTCGCATTGAGGACGATGCCGGAGAACACATCGCCCAGGGTGCTTTGTACGGCGAGACCCAGGATGATCGCTACGGCGCCTGAGGTCGCCAGCAGGCCTTTGACCGGCAGGTCGAGCACGTAGGCGGCCGCCGCCACGGTTGCAACAAGGAAGATGATCGCGCCCATGACGTCTTGCAGCAGATGGCCCTTGCCGCCGATCCGAGGCTCCATGATCACCACGGCGAGCACAGTCAGGGTTCGCGCGCCGTAGAGCCACCAGGCGATGGTCAGAATGGTCGCCAGCACATGTCGCGGAACGGACCAGTCGGCGGGCACCGGATACAGCGGACTCAGCCCGCCATCCAGCAGCGCCATGCTGAACAGCACAAACAGCACCAGCCGGCAAACGAGCTTGCGCCGGCGCCAGCGCGGGTGCAGCCATTGCCAGAGCGTGAGGTCGATGACCAGCAGCACGGAAGCGCTGATCAACGGATAGGCGAACCACAAATGATCCATCGACATTCCCTGAGGGTGGACAGCCCGTGGAGCTTAGCTGAATACCCTGCAGGGAAGTGCCGGTCACATTATCGGGGGAAGAGTGGAGCGAATCGGGGCGAAGGATGATGGTGATGACGCTGTTGGAGCCGGCTTGCTGGCGAATGCGGGGGGGTCAGGCGGCTGGAAGTCGCGGCTGATATTTTTCGCGGGCAAGCGCGCTCCTACCGTTAATCTCGACACCATCCGGAATCTTCGATGTACATGAATTTTGTAGGAGCCGGCTTGCTGGCGAATGCGGGGGGTCAGGCGGCTGGAAGTCGCGGCTGATATTTTTCGCGGGCAAGCGCGCTCCTATCGTTAATCTCGACACCATCCGGAATCTTCGATGTACATGAATTTTGTAGGAGCCGGCTTGCTGGCGAATGCGGGGGGTCAGCGACAACGATTTCGACCAATAAACTGCGTTCGCCAGCAAGCCGGCTCCTACGGGGTGTGCAGCTAATCAGTCCACCGCGTAGCGGAAGACATGACCGATCAGAACGCCGTGACGCCCCCGTCCACCGCCAGCGAGTGCCCGGTGGTGAACGCGGCGCCGTCGCTGCACAGGTAAAGCACGGCGGCGGCGATTTCTTCGACTTTGCCGATCCGCCCGACCGGGTGCATGGTGGCGGCGAATTCGGCCTTGCGCGGGTCGGCTTCGTGGGCGCGGCGGAACATGTCGGTGTCGATCACCGCAGGGCAAACGGCGTTAACCCGGATGTGTTTCTTGGCGTATTCGATGGCGGCCGATTTAGTCAGGCCGATCACCGCGTGCTTGGACGCGCTGTATATGCTCATTTTCGGCGCCGCGCCCAGCCCGGCCACCGACGCGGTGTTGACGATTGCCCCGCCACCCTGGGCCAGCATCAGCGGCAGCTGGTATTTCATGCACAGCCAGACGCCCTTGACGTTGACGCCCATGATCGCGTCGAACTCGGCTTCGCTGCCTTCGGCGAGGCGGCCCTTCTCGATTTCGATGCCGGCGTTGTTGAAGGCGTAATCGACGCGGCCGTAGGCGTCCACGGCCTGGGCCATCATTTGCTGCACTTGGGCGTCCTTGGTCACGTCACACGGCAGAAACAGCGCTTCGCCGCCCGCGTGACGAATCAACTCGGCCGTGCCCTCGCCGCCCGCGCTGTCCAGATCCACCACCAGCACTTTCAGGCCGTGTTCGGCGAAGGCTAGCGCGGTGGCTCGACCAATGCCCGCGGCGGCGCCGGTGACCAACGCGACCTGGCCGGAAAACGTCATGCTCATGGGTTCGTCCTTTTGTACTTATTGATGGAAGGCTCGGCACAGGCCGGCGATGGGCCGCAGCTTAGCGGTCACGACACAATCAACGTCAGCACTATCAAAAGGCCGGTTGCCGGGCCATTGGTGGCGATGATGATCAGCAACGAGCGCCATCATCAGTATGGATCGGCGGGCATTCCGTACGGCGGCAATCCTTGCTGTCCGGACCGTTACGGTCTATCACTGCTGCGATCCCTAAAACCTTTCAGCCACTCCAACCGAGAGCCTGCCATGACCGCCTTGAACAACCGCCAATTCCTCCTCGCGCGCCGCCCCGTGGGTGCCGCCAGCCGTGAAGATTTCACCTTCCAGACCGTGCCCGTTGCGGAACTCGCCGAAGGCCAGATCCTGGTGAAAAGCGAATACCTGTCCCTGGACCCGGCCATGCGCGGCTGGATGAATGAAGGCAAGTCCTACATCGCGCCGGTCGAGCTGGGCGCAGTGATGCGCGCGCTGGGGGCGGGGAAGGTGATCGAGTCGCAGCACCCGAAATTCGCGGTGGGCGATTACGTGCAGGGCGTGCTCGGGGTGCAGGATTACTTCGTCGGCGAGCCCAAGGGCTTCAACAAGGTCGACCCCAACCTCGTGCCATTGCCGGTGTACCTGGCGGCGCTGGGCATGACGGGGATGTCGGCGTATTTCGCCCTGCTCGAAGTCGGCCAGCCCAAGGCCGGTGACACCGTGGTGATTTCCGGCGCGGCCGGTGCGGTGGGCAGCATTGCCGGTCAGATCGCCAAAATCAAAGGCTGCCGGGTCATCGGTATCGCCGGCGGCAAGGAAAAGTGCCAGACCCTGATTGATGAGTTCGGCTTCGACGGCGCCATCGACTACAAGAACGAAGACATTCATGCGGCGCTGAAACGCGAATGCCCGAAAGGCGTGGACGTGTATTTCGATAACGTCGGCGGCGACATCCTTGATGCGGTCCTGACCCGCCTGGCGCTCAAAGCTCGGGTGGTGATCTGCGGCGCCATCAGCCAGTACAACAACAAGGAAGCCGTCAAAGGCCCGGCCAACTACCTGTCACTGCTGGTCAACCGCGCGCGCATGGAAGGTTTCGTGGTCATGGACCATGCGGAAAACTTCGCCAAGGCCGGGATGGAAATGGCCGGCTGGCTGGCCCAGGGCAAGCTGAAGAGCAAGGAGCACATCGTCGAAGGCCTGGAAACTTTCCCCGAAACCCTGCAGATGCTGTTCAAGGGCGAAAACAGCGGCAAGCTGATTCTGAAGGTATGAGGTGCAGGCGAGACCGCAAGGGGTGAGCCGTCGCTGATAATCCGCTGAACAACTCACGGATAACGCTGCCAAAACCACCAGAGGGCGCACTCTGGTGTAAGCTCGTGCGCTGTTGATCCGACCCATCGAGAGGCTTATGCGGGCTCCCTTCCGACGTTCTACCCTTGCAGCGCTGCGCGGTTTTGAATCCTCCGGCACGGCGATCACGATTCTGCCAAGTGCTGCCGATTACCGGCAGACACTGCTGGCCAAGATTGCCGCCGCCACCCGACGGATCTACATCGTTGCCCTGTACTTGCAGCAGGATGAAGCCGGCCAGGAAGTGCTCGATGCGCTGTATGCCGCCAAAGCTGCGCGCCCGGAGCTGGACGTCGTGGTGCTGGTCGACTGGTTCCGTGCCCAACGCGGCCTGATCGGTGCCGGCAAGCAGGCCGGGAACTCGGCGTGGTATAAGGCGCAGAACCTGGAACACGATCAGGAAGTGCCGGTGTACGGCGTGCCGGTGCAAACCCGCGAGCTGTTCGGCGTGTTGCACCTCAAGGGCTGCGTCATCGACGACTGCGTGATTTACAGCGGCGCCAGCATCAACAACGTTTATCTGCACAAACTCGGCAAATACCGGCTCGATCGTTATCACCTGATCGACAGCAAAGGCCTGGCCGACTCGTTTCAGCGCCTGGTGCAGCAGGACATTCTGCCGTCCGACGCCGTGCATCGCCTCGACCTGCCCTCGCCGCCCAGCTCTCGCAGCCTGCGCGGGGAGATTCGTCAGTTTCGCCAGCACCTCAAGCGCGCCAGCTACGACGTCAACGATGGCGTGCGTGACAACGGCGAGCTGCGTGTCATTCCGCTGCTGGGCATTGGCAACAAGAACCCGCTGAGTAAAACCCTCTGTGATCTGATTGCCGCGACCGACGAGCAACTGACGCTGTGCACGCCGTACTTCAACATGCCGCTGGTGGTGAAGCGCGAGATCAATCGCGCGCTGAAGCGGGGCGTGAAGGTCGACATCATCATCGGCGACAAGACCGCCAACGACTTTTTCATTTCGCCGGAGGAGCCGTTCAAGGTGATCTCCGCGTTGCCGTATCTGTACGAGATCAGCCTGCGTCGCTTCATGCAGAAGCATCAGACGGCGATCGCCAAGCACCAGTTGAATATTCATCTGTGGAAAGACGGCGACAACACCTATCACCTCAAGGGCCTGTGGTCGGACGACCGCTACACCCTGCTGACCGGGAATAACCTGAACCCTCGGGCCTTTCAGCTGGACCTGGAAAACGCCGTGCTGATCGATGACCCCAAGGGCGAATGGCTGAAGCCGCGCGCCGAGGAAATCGCGCTGCTGATGCGCAATACCCATCGGGTCGGCAAGTTTGACGAGCTCGATACTCTGAGCGAATACCCGGTTGGCGTGCGCACTTTTCTGCGCCGGGTCAGCCGGGTCCGCGTCGAGCGCCTGCTCTACCGGATTCTCTGACGACCATGGGCAAAAGCACTGGCGTTCGCGCGCAACAGGCCGATCAAACCCGCGCGCGCATTCTTCAGGCGGCGATCACGGTGTTCACCCGCGACGGCTATTCCGGCGGGCGCATCGAGAAGATCTCCGCCGAAGCCGAATCCAACGACCGGATGATTTATTACTATTTCGGCAGCAAGGAGAAGCTGTTCGTCAAAGTGCTTGAGCACACCTACGAGCAGTTCAACCGCGCCGAAAGCCTGCTGTCACTGGACCCGTCGACACCGGTGCAGACGCTGCGCCAACTGGTGGCGTTCGTCTGGGACTATTACGTCAGCCACCCGGAATTCGTCGCCATCCTCAGCATCGAAAACCTGCACAAGGGCAAGCACGCGCGCCAGTCCGGGGAGCTGCGACGCCTGTCAGGCGAAGCCGTCGGCGTGCTCAGACCGATCATCGACGCCGGTCACGCGCAGGGTTTGTTTCGGCAGGACCTGGACATCAAGCACGTGTATTTGATGATCGCGTCGCTGTGCTACTTCTATAACTCCAACCTGCACACCCTCAGCTCGTTTCTGGGCCAGGACATGGCCGCGGAGGAAGAGCGCACGGACTGGCTGGCGTTTATTCAGGACCTCGTGATGCGGGGTGTGGCGAAGGCCCCTCAGACGCCACAAGTCTAAATTGTGGGAGCGAGCTTGCTCGCGAAGAGGCCAGTACATCCGCCAGATATTTAGCGGTCGAAATGCAGTCTTCGTGAGCAAGCTCACTCCCACAAAAGCCAGTACATCCGCCAGATATTTAGCGGTTGAAATGCAGTCTTCGTGAGCAACCTCACTCCCACAGAGGCCAGTACACCCGCTAGATATTTAGCGGTTGAAATGCAGTCTGTGGGAGCGAGCTTGCTCGCGAAGGCGCCGGTACATCCGCTGAATATTCTGTGGCTGAGATACCGCTTTCGTGAGCAAGCTCACTCCCACAAAGGTCAGTACATCCGTTAGATATTTAGCGGTTGAAATGCAGTCTTCGTGAGCAAGCTCACTCCCACAGAGGCCAGTACACCCGCTAGATATTTAGCGGTTGAAATGCAGTCTGTGGGAGCGAGCTTGCTCGCGAAGGCGCCGGTACTTCCGCTGAATATTCTGTGGCTGAGATACCGCTTTCGTGAGCAAGCTCACTCCCACAAAGGCCAGTACATCCGCCAGATATTTAGCGATCGAAATGCAGTCTTCGTGAGCAAGCTCACTCCCACAAAAGCCAGTACATCCGCTAGATATTTAGCGGTTGAAACGCAGTCTGTGGGAGCGAGCTTGCTCGCGAAGGCGCCGGTACATCCGCTGAATATTCTGTGGCTGAGATACCGCTTTCGTGAGCAAGCTCACTCCCACGGGACCGTATTTTGCCGGGCGTCAGCGTGTTGCCTGAAGCGGGATGTCACCCAAAGAGGCTCGCCGAGTCAGTGCGTTCCGGGATTGGCTTTCAAATGCGCCACTTTCTCCGGCAACCCCGTCCACTGCGGCTCCTTCGGCGCAAATCGGTTGCGCAGGTAGGCGGCCAAATCGCTAATCTGGGTGTCGGACAGGCTGTCCTTGAAGCCCGGCATGTAACCCAGATCTGCCGTCGCCGGCTTGTCTATTCCCTGCTGAATCACTTTGATCAGATTGTCCGGCAGCGCGCTGTGGACGTTGGTATTGGTCGCCAGCGACGGGCTCACGCCAAACAACTTCGGCCCCAGGCCGTCGGCATGACACCCCTGGCACGAGCCTTCGAACACCCGCTGGCCATTGCTCAACGACTGGGGCGAAACGCTCGACTTCTCTGCCAGACGGGTCGCCGTCGCCGGACCGACATCAGCGCTGCCAGACGCAGGCTCATTCAACGCCGCGAGATACACCGCAATCGCCCGCACATCGCTCTTCGGCAGTTTCGCCAGCTCCGACACCACCGGCCCCATTGGTCCCGCCGCGACACCGTGAGCATCGGAATACCCGCTGCTCAGGTAATTGAACAACTGATCCTCGGTCCACGGCGTCGGCGCTTTCGACAGGCTGTTGAGCGCCGGCGCTTCCCAGCCGTCCACCGTGCCGCCGGCAAGAAACGACGTGCCGCCCTTCTCCGCCCCCAGCAGATCCCGGGGTGAATGGCAGGCGGCGCAATGCCCCAATCCATTGACCAGATACTGGCCGCGATTCCATTGCGCGCTTTGCTGGGGCTGCGTCTGCACCTCGCCTTTGCGCAGGTACAGCGCGTTCCAGCCGGCCATCAACGGCCGCACATTAAAGGGGAAGCGCATGTCATTGGCGGGCTGCACCTGTTTCACCGGGGTCTGCGACATCAGGTACGCGTACAGCGCCTGCATGTCGGCGTCCTCGATATTTCTGAACGCCGTGTAGGGAAACGCCGGATAAAGGTGTTTGCCATCGCGACTGATGCCGTCACGCATCGCCCGCTCGAACGCCGGATACGACCAGTTGCCAATGCCGGTCTCCGGGTCCGGGGTGATGTTGCTGCTATATAAAGTGCCGAATGGCGTCTGCATCGCCAGCCCGCCGGCATTGCTGGCGCCATTCGGGGCGGTGTGACAGACCGCGCAGTCGCCCACGGCCGCCAGTAAACGCCCGCGCTCCAGGGTCGCCGATGACCAGGTGCCCGCTGCGGGCGGCGTGATCGGCGCGACTTCCGCACGCCAGGGCAACGCGGTCGCCGCCATGCCGAGCAACGCCCCAAATGCTGCAAACAACGAACCGAACAGCCACTTTGAGCGCCTGCCCTTCGGCGATTGCGGCGGTTGGCTATTGGATTCCACGCCAGCGCTGTTCAGCGCGGCAAGAATGCGTTCCGCCGTGATCGGCAGCTCGCGAAAGCGAATCCCGGTCGCGTCGTAAACGGCATTGGCAATGGCCGCCGCACTCGGCACCGACGCCGACTCCCCGGCACCCATGGGCGGCTCGGCCTGGCGCGGCATCATCATGACGTCGACTTTCGGCACTTCGGGGAACGTCAGAATCGGGTAGCCGCCCCACTCCTTGCTCGCCACGGTGGACTCCTCGAACGTCACCCGCTCCTTGAGCACTCGGCTGGTGGACTGGATGACGTTGCCGTGGATCTGATGCTGCACGCCGGCCGGGTTGACCATCATCCCGGCGTCGTGGCCGATCACCACACGGGTCACCGACACGTCGCCGGTGTGCTTGTCGATCGCCACGTCTGCGACCCACGCCGCCCACGCCGCGCCGAAGCCGGGAAACTTGCTGTGGATGTAGCGCGCGTAGGCAAAACCGCGCCCGCGCAAGACGCCGTCCTCTTCGGGAATCTGCATGGGTTGAGTGCGCGGCGTCCAGTCAGCCCGCGCCGCCGTGGCACGAACCAGTTCGGCAGCGCGCTCGTCGTGCAGATAACGAAGCCGGTATTCGATCGGGTCGACGCCGGCAGCGAACGCCAACTCGTCGATGTAGGACTCGTGAGCGAAGGTATTGGGAAGCGCCGACACCCCGCGCATCCAGGAGGCCCGCACGATCGGCGCCATGTCGTGAATGGTGACACGCATGTGCTCGATGTCGTAGGGCGGAATCGAGGTGCGATCGCCCATTTCGAACATCGTCGCCACCGGCTCCACGCGCCCGGTCAGCAGCAAGGCTAGCGTCGGCGAATTGTTCGACGGATAACGGGTGCTGAAGTCATACCCGGCGATGCCGCCATCGGCGTTAATCCCGCCGTCGACTTCCATCAACTGGGCGGTGCCTTTCGGCTCCCAGGCATGTTCCTGCTCGCGGGTCAGTTGCACGCGCACCGGCCGGCCCACGGCGCGGGACAGCAACACCGCGTCGGCACAGACATCGTCAGCGCAGTTGCGCCCGTAACAGCCGGCCGCTTCCATGCGGATGATGTCGATACGTTCTTCAGGATATTCCAGCAGCCAGGCCAGATCGGCGCGGAGCATGTGGGGGTTCTGCGTGCCGGACCAGACCCGAATGCCTTCTTTGCTGTAGTCCGCCAGCCCGCACGAAGGTCCGATGGAGCCGTGAATCTGGTAAGGCCACAGATAGGTTCGCGTCATCCGCTCGCTGGCCTGAGCCAACGCTTCTTCGACATTGCCCTGATCGAGCACCACCCGCTGAATGCTCGGGTTGTCGCGAATCGCCTGCTCGATGTTGCTCATGTCCGGCAACTGATGCTGCCACGGTTTCCAGGTGACCTTGAGCTCGCGCGCCGCCTTGGCCGCCTGCTCTTCGCGCATCGCGACGATGCCGACAAAATCGCGAATCACCACCACGCGGACGATGCCGGGAATGTGGGCGATGGAGGATTCATCTACTTCCAGCAAGCTGGTGCCGACAAAGTCGCCCGTGTCGTAACCGGCATAGGGGGGACGTACGACACGGCCATGGAGCATGTCCGGTAAACGCATGTCATGGACGTAGGTCAATTCGCCGGTGGCCTTGCCCGGAATGTCCACGCGGGCGGCGCCCTGCCCCACCAGCTTGTAGTCCTCCAGCCGCTTGAGTGGTGCGTCGCCGGAGATGCGCAACTCGACGCGCTGATCAACCAGCAGCTGGCCAAAGGTCAGTTCGCGACCGTCCTGCGCCTTGATCACGCCGCTGTCGATGACCAACGAATCCACATCGACCGACCACTGCTGCGCGGCCTGTTGCAGCAAATAGCGCCGCGCCTCGGCGGCCGCGTTGCGCAGGGGAATGGCGGAAATCTGCAGCGTGGCGCTGGCAATGGTCGCGCCCTGATTCGGCGCACGCTCGGTGTCGCCCAGGATCATCGTCACCTGATCCATCTGCAGGTCCAGCTCTTCAGCGACGATCTGCGTCAGCGAGGTGCGAATGCCGGTGCCCAGATCGACGTGGCCGTTGAAGGCGAAGACGCGGCCGTCCTGATCGATGGCAATGAACAACCCCAATTCCACGGGCCGGACGGTGGGGGTGCCGCCTTTGGCGACCGGACCGGATGGCGGCAGGATGTCGTCGACGATCAACAGCACGCCGTTTTGGGCGAGCAACTCATCGCGCGTGGGCAAAGTCTGGGTCATTGGACGGGATCCGGGCTGGGCTGATGACGTGCGGCACGCATGACCGCGCGGAGAATTTCCAGGTGCGTGCCGCAGCGGCACAGGTTGGCCGACAGTTCGTTGCGAATCTGCGTTTCGGTGGGGTGCGGGTTGCGGTCGAGTAACGCTTTGGCGGTCATGATCATGCCGTTCATGCAGTAGCCGCATTGCGCGGCCTGTTCGTCGATGAAGGCTTGCTGCACTGGATGCGGGCGGTCTCGCGAGCCGATACCCTCAAGCGTGGTGATCTGCCGTCCTTGTGCGCCCGCCAGCGGAAACACGCAGGAGCGTGCAGCGACGCCATCGATGATCACCGTGCAGGCGCCGCACTCGCCCAGGCCGCAGCCGTATTTCGGGCCATTAAGGTGCAGGTCGTTGCGCAGGATCAGTAACAGCGGCGTGTCAGGCATTGCCGTGACGCTCGTGGCCTGACCGTTGACGTTCAGGGTCACGGTCTTCTCTGCCGCCCGCTGTGGCTCGCTTGTGTCAGCCGTCATGTGTTACCTGCTGTAGCTTGCATTTGATGAAGTGATTACTTCATGAAACGAGAGCAGGAAGCATGCCAGCGGAGAAAAGGCTGTAGGACGATGGAGTTTTCGGGAGGGAGATGACGCCTGGCGAGAGGGTCAGGCGGCGTTATTCATCTCCCTCATCGATCAGTTTGCGCAGCAGAAACAACACGGCCACGCGTTCGGCGGGGTTGAGTTTGCTCAGGGTCAGCTCACTGATCTGCGCGGCGCGGGGCACGGTTTCCTGCACCCGTTGCAGGCCGCTGTCGGTCAGGCTGCAGATGACTTTGCGGCGATCCTGCGGGTCCGGCTCAAGACTGATCAAGTCCCGGGCTTTCAGGCGATCGACGATGCCGCGAATGGTCGCCTGATCCACGGCCGTGGCCTTGACCAGCTCGGTCTGCGAGCTGGGGCCGTGATCGCGCAGCGCGCACAGGGTCACGAACTGCACCGCCGTGAGCTGCGAATCACCGACATTCTGCTGGAAGATCGCCAAATGCCGCTGGTAGGCCTTGCGCAGCAGATGGCCGACCTGCTCGGAGAAGGTGTAGGACGGATTGTTATCGGAAGGGTGGTCAGTGGACACGGATGGCTCGTTTGGCAGGATCGGGGAAGTGGTGGCTACAGTAACGTTTGCGGGGGTTGAGGGGAATCTTCGGAATGAGTGAGTTGTGTCGTGACCGGACACGGATGGCCCGGCCTTCCTCATACCCTGCGGGAGCGAGCTTGCTCGCGAAGAGGACAGTACATCCTTCAGAAATTCGGCGGCAGGAATGCCGCCTTCGTGAGCAAGCTCACTCCCACAAGATTGCTGTGCGCGGAAGATCCCGGGGCGTATGCAAAACCTGTGGGAGCGAGCTTGCTCGCGAAGAGGACAATACATCCTCCAGAAATCAGGCGGCAGGAATGCCGTCTTCGTGAGCAAGCTCACTCCCACAAGGACCGCGTTCTCTGAGTAACACCGTGGTGTCCGTCGCTCAAAACTACCTCCTAAGCGCGGACATCAACCTCAGGCTTTCGACGCCTCTGGCGCCACCACTTCTCCCGCCAACACCACGGCCTGATCATCGAGATATATATCGCAACGGCGCAGCGGGATATCCAGATGGCACGGGGTTTTGCGGGTGCCGCCGACTTCGGTATTCGGCCCTGTAGAAAACAGGAAATTGCCATAGAACGCCCGGGCGTCCATGCACATGCCGTCGTTCTTGTCGTGCAGGCCCATGGCCGTCCACTGTGCGCGCGGTTGCAGGCCCCAGCCGATGTGGGAAATGCCGTAGACCTCCGGATCGTTGAAGTACTTCAGGTATTCGCGCAGGTACTCGGCTTCGAATCCACCGTGAATCCCAGTGATAAACCCCTTGTCGATCTCCAGCGTGATTTGCTCGCGGGAATAGGTTTTGAACGGCAGCACGATGTCGCCGACATCAATGACCAGCGTGCCCTCGGCGGTCTCTTCGTTGGGCCAGGAGAACAGAAAACCGCTGGGCCAGTGATCCCAGCGGCCCGGCTCGTCGGCGAAACCGTACTCGGTCACTGAAGGGTATTGCCCCAGTTGCGCACGGAAATCGCTGCCCGCGCGGGACTTCACCTGAATCGAGCGCGCCGCCTTCAGCACCTGTTCGGCGGCCAGCACTCGCTCTTTGTCCGCCACTGTCGGCAGCATCCGTGCCAGCACCTCCGGGGGTTCCACCGCCAGCAGAATCCGCGTGCCGGTCTTGAGGATCTGCTCCTGCTCCGGCGAGTGCAGCAGCATCATCGTGTCGACGATCAGGTCCGCCGCCTCAAGGGCACGTTGCGCGGCAATGTTGCCGGTCAGCGCGGTGTCGCCGCAGTAGGCGGTCATGTCGTTGCCCATGGCTTTGGGGTGATTGAACGACGGCAGCTCCACCGCATAAACCTTGGCGCCCAAGCGTTGAGCAGCGTCCATCGCGGCGCGCACCGTACGCGCATTGGAGTAGTGGCTCTTGAGCACTGCCACGCTCTGGGTCGCGCCCACTTTCGACAGTTTCAGGACGTGCTCGAACATCTGGGTCAATTCGCAATCGCTAACCGGCATCTCTTTTCTCCTCTGGGGCGGATGACGAGCCGGATGCACCATTGCAAGGCGTCGCGCATCAGACCAGTGCATTTTTTAAAGCGTACACACTTATTAAAAGCGATAAGACATCAATCCGCGCGCCGCTGCAATAGGCACGCCATTCTGTTACCTAACCACACAGATACCAGAATATATGGGTTACAGCGAGTGACATGCCTGTTTACGACACCGCCGGCCGTTTCTGGAAATATCGGTTCACTTTTGAAAATATCAGCGTATACACTTCAAAAACGCTACGACGTGACAGTCAATCTCGCTTCGCGGTCATCCAGAGCTGCTGTCATTCAGAACTCACGAAACACGAAGGAATGCGCGCCATGCCAACCACGCAAAAAATCGCCATCGTCGGATCCGGTCTGGGGGGCGCTGCGGCTGCGACGCTGTTGCAGAAAGCCGGTTTCCACGTCGACATCTACGAACAGGCCCCTGCGTTTTCACGCATCGGCGCCGGGATCCACATGGGCCCGAACATCATGAAAATCTTCCGGCGCATGGGGATCGAGCAACAGCTCAGCGACATGGGTTCGCACCCGGATTTCTGGTTCAGCCGCGACGGTGCGACCGGCGACTACCTGTCGCGCATCGCCCTGGGCGAGTTCTCGCTCAAGGAATACGGCGCGGCCTACATCACCGTGCACCGTGGCGATTTGCACGCACTGCAGATGTCGACGCTGGCGCCCGGCAGCGTGCACTTCAGCAAGTGCCTGACCACGCTGGAGGAACGCGACAATGGTGTGCGTCTGAATTTTGCCGACGGGACCCATGCCGATGCCGACATCGTGATCGGCGCCGATGGCATCAATTCCAGGATTCGCGAAGAGCTGTTGGGCCACGAGAAACCGCTGTACAGCGGCTGGGTCGCCCACCGCGCGCTGATCCCCAGCGAGGTGCTGACCAAGTACGACTTTGAGTTCGAGAACTGCGTGAAGTGGTGGAGCGAGGACCGCCACATGATGGTTTACCACACCACCGGCAAGCGCGATGAGTACTACTACGTCACCGGCGTGCCCCATGCAGCATGGGATTTCGAAGGCAACTGGGTCGACAGCAGCCGGGACGAAATGTACGAAGCCTTCGCCGGGTATCACCCCACCGTGCAGGCCCTGATCGAGTCCACTGAAACCGTGACCAAGTGGCCGCTGCTTAACCGCAACCCGCTGCCATTGTGGAGTCGCGGCCGCCTCGTTTTGCTGGGCGACGCCTGCCACCCGATGAAGCCGCATATGGCTCAGGGCGCCGGCATGGCCATCGAAGACGCCGCGATGCTCACCCGCTGCCTGCAGGAAACCGGCCTCAGCGACTACCGCACCGCGTTCCAGCTCTACGAAGCCAATCGCAAGGAGCGCGCCTCTCGCGTGCAGGCGGTTTCCAACGCCAACACCTGGCTGCGCACCCAGGAAGATCCGGCCTGGGTCTACGGTTATGACTTGTACGGCCAGGAGCTGAAATCGGGGGTGGCGGCATGAGCACATTCATCCATGGCGGCAACGTCCAGGCCAACGGCATCCGTCAGCATTACCTGCGCTACGGCGGCGACACTCACTCCGGCAAACCGGCGCTGATTCTAATTCCGGGCATCACCAGCCCGGCGATTACCTGGGGGTTCGTCGCTGAACGTTTGGGTCAGCATTTCGATACCTACGTGCTGGACGCGAGGGGGCGCGGACTTTCCTCCACGGGGCCGGATCTGGATTACAGCGTCGACACCTGCGCCGACGACATCGGTGCGTTCGCCGCCGCCTTAGGCATCGACAGCTATCACCTGGCCGGTCATTCGATGGGTGCGCGGTTTGCCGTACGGGCGTCGGTTCGTTGTCCGCAGGGGCTGAAAAGCCTGGTGCTGATCGATCCGCCCGTGTCCGGTCCGGGGCGTCGTGAATACCCGGCGAAGTTACCGTGGTACGTCGATTCGATCCGCCAGTCGCAACAGGGCATGAGCGCGGAAGACATGCGCGCGTTCTGCCCGACCTGGACCGAGGAGCAACTGCAGCTGCGCGCCGAGTGGCTGCACACCTGCTACGAACCCGCCATCGTGCGCGCCTTCAACGACTTCCATGACGTGGATTTCCATCAGGACCTGCCGAACCTTCCGGTCCCTGCCCTGTTAATCGTCGCCGAGCGTGGGGGCGTGATTCAGGCGGAAGACGAAGCCGAAATCCGACAGCTGCAACCGAACATTCTGATCGCGCGAGTGGAAAACGCCGGCCACATGATTCCGTGGGACAACCTCCCGGGGTTCTTTGCCGCGTTCGGGGATTTTCTCGGTACGCCGCTCAATTAACGGCCTTCGCTTAACACGATGAACAGGAGAACCCAATGACCGACCCACAAAGCGCGGACGCCAACTATCAGGGCGTCTGGGGCAATCGCATCGGTTTTGGTGCGAAACCGGCCCTGTTGATGATCGATTTCATGCAGGGCTACACCCAACCCGGTGCGCCGTTGTATGCGCCGGGCGTGGTCGGCGCGGTGGCCGAAAGCGTCGAGCTGCTGGCCTGCGCACGGGAACACGGCATCGCGGTGGTGCACACCAATATCCGCTACCACCCCACGCATTTCGCAGACGGCGGCATGTGGGTGAAAAAAGCGCCGGTGATGAAGGACATGGTCGAAGGCAATCCGCTGGCCGCGTTCTGCGAGGCCGTGCAGCCATTGCCTGAAGAGGTCGTCATCAGCAAGCAGTACGCGAGTTCGTTCTTCGGCACGTCACTGGCATCAATGCTGCACGCCCAAGGCATCGACACCGTCGTGCTGGCCGGTTGCTCCACCAGCGGCTGCATCCGGGCAACGGCGGTGGATGCCGTGCAGCATGGTTTCCGGACCATCGTGGTGCGCGAATGCGTGGGCGACCGTCACCCCGATCCCCATGAAGCGAACCTGTTCGACATCGATAGTAAGTACGGGGATGTGGTCGGCAAGCAGGAAGCCATGGAGCAGTTGCTGGCCGTGAGCGCCAAGCGGTAAGCGATGAGCTGCAAGCTACAAGCGGTAAGCCGCAAGTGAAGAGCACGCGGTCCCCTCTTGCAGCTTGAGGCTTACCGCTTGCCGCTTCTTCCCCCATATGACAACACCGCAAACACAGGCAAAATCAGCCGCCGCCGCGCTCACCGGTCGTAGAACCGCCAGGAGACACCCATGCCCTCTGCGAATGTAGAAACCTCCGCGAACTTAGCCGCGGACCCGATCAAGGCGCTTTACAGCAAGATCACCTGGAAGCTCATTCCCTTCCTGTGCTTCTGCTACCTGGCCGCTTACCTGGACCGCATCAACATCGGCTTCGCCAAGCTGCAGATGCTCGACCAGTTGCACTTCAGCGAGACCGCGTTCGGGCTGGGCGCCGGGCTGTTCTTCGTCGGCTATATCCTCTTCGAAGTGCCGAGCAACCTGGTGCTGGAGAAGGTCGGCGCGAAAATCTGGATCGCGCGGATCATGATCACCTGGGGTTTGCTGTCGTCCTGCACGCTGTTCGTCAGCACGCCGACACAGTTTTATGTGCTGCGCTTTCTCCTTGGCGCCGCTGAAGCGGGCTTTCTGCCCGGCGTGCTGTTCTACCTGACCACCTGGTTCCCGACCTATCGCCGTGGCCGCATCATCGCGTTGTTCATGATCGGCCTGCCGCTTTCCAGCGTCATCGGCGGCCCGCTGTCGGGCTGGATCATGGGCCATTTCGACCAGACCGCCGGGCTGCGCGGCTGGCAGTGGCTGTTCCTGATCGAGGGCATTCCCAGCGTGCTGCTGGGGGTGATGACGTTCTGGGCGCTGCCGAATAATCCGAAAGAAGCCAAATGGCTGAACAGCACAGAACAAACGTTGCTGGAAGGCGAACTGCGCCTGGACGACGTTGAGGGCAAAGACAGCAAGCACAGCTTTCGCGACGGCTTCTTCAATCTGAAAGTGTGGATGCTCGGCGGCATTGATTTCTCGATCTTGCTCAGCGCCTACGCCATGGGATTCTGGATGCCGACGTTCATCAAGAACGCCGGGGTCACCGACACCTTCCACATCGGCGTGCTGACCGCATTGCCCAGCGTGGCCGCGTTGATCGGCATGCTGATGATCGGCGCCAGTTCCGACCGCCGTCGCGAACGTCGCTGGCACATCATCGTGCCGTTCTGGATCGGCGCCGTCGCCATGGCCGCCAGCCCGTTCTTCACCCATAACCTGGTCGTGACCGTCGCGCTGTTCGCCGTCGCTTCAGCCGCCATCATCGGTGCCGTGCCGGTGTTCTTCAGCCTGCCGGCGACGTTCCTCAAGGGCCGGGCAGCGGCGACAGGCTTTGCATTGGCCTGCTCGCTGGCGAACATTGCGGGATTGGTGAGCAACTCGATGATGGGCATCGCCATCGACGTCACCGGCAGCAGCGCCGGGGCATTGTGGTTCTTTGCCGGGTGTTTGATTTTGAGCAGCCTGCTGGTGGTGGCGTTGCCGGCGAAGCTGGTGAATAGATGATGACCGGGCCGGTGTCGGCTAAGCCTCCGCACCGGGGACCGGGTGATTGACGCTGAAGCGTTGTAAATAAATCAGTCCCCTGACGGGTGCTCACCCCACCAATGCAATCAGCTGTTGCCGCTGGGCGTCGGTGAGCAGCGGACCGCGCGCAGCTTCGGCATTTTCCTTCATGTATTTGGGATTTCCCGTGCCGGGGATCGCGCACGTCACCGCCGGGTGTGAGATCAGAAACTTCAGCGCCAGTTGCGCCCAGCTCCTGGCCTGAACCTCCCCCGCCCAGCCCGGCAGCGGCGTGTTGCGCAAGCGGCCGAGCAGACCGCCGCCACCGAACGGCCGATTGCAGATCACCGCCACCCCGCGCTCACGACACAGCGGCAGCAGCCGTGCCTCGACAGCGCGATCGTCCAGTGCGTAATTGATCTGCAGAAAATCAAACGCCTCAGCCTTCAGCGCAGCTTCCACCTCGGTGTAGGCCGATGGGGTGTAGTGCGTGAGACCGATGTAACGAATGCGCCCTTCCTCTTTCCACTGACGCAGCGTCGGCAGATGGGTCTTCCAGTCCAGCAGGTTATGGATCTGCATGAGGTCGATGCGCGCGGTTCGCAATAGCCGAAACGAAGCTTCCATCTGGGCAATGCCTTCGTCCCGTCCTCGGGTCCAGACCTTGGTCGCCAGGAACGCTGGCGATGACGGCTGATGGATCGACAGCAACTCGCCGGTGGTTTCCTCGGCGCGGCCGTACATCGGTGAACTGTCGATCACCGTGCCGCCCGCCTGAAACAACTGGTCGACCACGGCGGGCAGCAGTTTGTACGCGTCGCTCGCGGGTTCGACATCGAACCCGCGATAGGTGCCAAGTCCGATCATCGGCAAGGCTTCGCCGCTGGATGGAATGTCTCGCGTGAGCATGTTCCGTTCTCCTGGTTGACCGGGGGATGTGCCGGGTGGCGGGGCTTCGGATGCCTGCGCACGGCGCCCGAAGGCGTCAAGAACCAGCGCCACCGAGGCACCTGCTGCCAGGGTGATCAGTCTTCTGCGGGTGAGCGGGCGTGGGTCGGTCACGGGCATGTCTCCGGGGCGGGCTGACGTGAGCGCACAGTGATTGATCGACCCCACGCAGGCGGCCTCGGTTCAAGTCCGCACGACCATCTGCGCAGATCGCAGGTCCGCGCTGGAACTCAATCACTCCCCTAACGACCCGGAATGACGCAGAGCGTCTCTGGATGCATTCCCACGCGGAGCGTGGGAACGATCGAAAACCTCTGAACCGGGGACAGATTAATTTACGGTGAAGCGTTGTAAATAAATCAGTCCCCTCTAAACACCGCAAGAATGCCTGCGCCCCGGCCGGCCTCTTCCCGGCTAAAGCCGGTCCCACTAAACAGCAGCGCGCGCAGCCAGTGGAATTGGCTCTGACTGTAGGACCGGCTTCAGCCGGGAAGCTTTTGATCTTAATTTGCTTTTGATCTTCATGCGCAAAAAGTCCAGTCACCACCAATCGCGACTTTGGTGCAGGCCGAACGCAGACGACGCGCAGTGGGCCGAGCCGCATGGATGCGGCGAGAGCGCCGTCAGGACATGGATGTCCGTTCGGCGCGGGCCCACGGAGCGTCGTCGGAGTGAGGGAACCCGACGAAGTCGGGCCCAACCGAGAGCAAGCACCCTTGGTTACTTGGGGTGCTTTTCCAAGTAACTCGCCGAAGGCGAAACCGAGGCCGTTAGGCCGACGCAATTGATATATCGGGAACGCTGCCCAGTACGATGCGTCAGAACTCCATCTTGAACACTGGAGGACACGAAATGAAAACCGTCATTACCCTGAATGAACTCGCCAATGCCGATCTGCGCCCCTACACCGAAATCTGGCTGACCTCGCCGACCGCCGTTCGCGAACCCGGCCACACCGATGACGAACTGTGCCTGTGGCGCGCCAACCAAGTCTTCTCCCACGACATGCTCAGCGAAGGCACCCATGGTCAGAACGTCATGCCGGTGTGGCTGGTGGTTGACGACATCGACGACTCTGAGCAGGTGCTTGAAGTCGAAACACAAGTGCGTGAACGCCTGCTGACCGCAGGGCTTGAAGGGGAGTTCTACCCGGCAGAGGTGGGCGAGCGGACTGACGGGGTCAAGTGATCTAACCAAGTGCGGAAGCGACGCGTAAGGCCGGCGAATAAACCTGCCAGCCTTTGCGTATCGCCGCGAGTTACCGCGATTTATGACTTCAGCGCGTCATACGCTTCCAGCGCGTGCATGGAGTAGATGTACGCGGCGCCGGCATTCAACGAGATCGCGGTAGCCAGTGCGGCGGCGACTTCTTCGCGGGTCGCGCCAGCGGCGATCGCGGCCTGGGCATGGGTGCCGAGACAGCCGTCGCAGCGAGTAGTGACGGCAACGGCGAGGGAAATCAATTCGCGGGTCTTGGCGTCGAGAACGTTGTTCTCTGCGGCGGCTTCGCCAAGGGCCATGTAGGCCTTGACCATTTTCGGGTTGGATTTGGACAGCGCGCCAAACGACTGCTTGATGGTGGAAACCAGATCGGGCCAATTGCTGAACATGTTGGTATCTCCTGAGGGCGGCGACTAGACTGCGCCGGAACACCTTCAGTCTCCGCCAGCCACGGCGCGGCGACTTGCTCGTTTGGCTCATTCTTTTGTCCGAAAGTCGCCTATGAATGCCATTGATACGCTCATCGCCCTCGCTGACATCCGCGGCAGCCTCGACCTTCGCTGTCAGTTTCAGGGTGACTGGGCCCTTGACCATGAACAGGAGCCCGCCGGCACGTCCCCCTACCACATTGTGCTGGCCGGGCACTGTCACGTTGAGATGGCCGATCGACATCGATTGACCCTGACGGCCGGGGACATTCTGGTTCTGCCGCGAGGCAGCCAGCACCTGTTGTTGAGCCCCGGCCAGCGCGTGACGCCTTCCCGGCCCCAGCGCCGGACTGACGCAGGCTTACTGCCGATGCAACGCTTCGGCGACGGGGTGGAGCTGGATTTACTGTGCGGCCGCTTCATCCATCAGCCCCACGCGATGTTGTTCTCGTCCCTCCCCGATCATGTGAAGGTCTCGACCCAGGCGCTGGGCCACGGCGACCCGTTACCGGCGCTGGTCGCACTGCTGCGCAGTGAAGCGGACGCCAACCTGGCGGGGGGCCAGTTCATGGTCAATGCGCTGACCTCGGCGCTGTTCACCCTCGTCCTGCGCGAGCACCTTGGCCAGTTCCCGCAGCACACCGGGAGCCTGGCGCTGCTGACAGACAAACGGCTGGGTCGGGCGTGGCAGGCCATGCTGGAAAATCCGTCCCACGACTGGAACGTCGACGCCTTGGCTGAACGGGCGAACATGTCCCGCGCGACCTTCATGCGCGCGTTCACGAAACTCAGCGGCAGCTCGCCGTGGACGTTGCTGACCCAGGTTCGCATGCAACGGGCTTATGGGTTATTAAGTGCGTCGAAAGAAGGCCTGAGCGACATTGCCGCCCAGGTCGGCTACCAATCCCAAGCGGCGTTCAGCAAAGTCTTCAAGGACACCTACGGCATGGCGCCCGGTCAACTGCGCCGCAGCCTGATCAGCGCTGTCGACGGGTGACCCATGCTTCAAGCCGGCCGCGTGGCGCCCAGGCGTTTCCACATCGGTTTGGTCAGCCGCTGGGTGTTCTTGTAACCGGCCCACGGGTCAGCCTTCAGCTTGCGCAACCGCTGCTGCAGATTGCCGATGTTCCACTGCGCCGATGACTTCACCTCGGTCAGCTCGTCACGGGTGATCGGCACCGACACCGGCAACCCCGGCCGCGCCCTCGCCGAGTAGGCCACGACCGTACTGGCGCCCCGGCTGTTGCGTAGGTAATCGATGAATATCTTGCCGACCCGGTTCTTCGGCCCGGACGTCGCGGTGAATCGGTCCGGCAACTCCCGTGACATGAATTGCGCCAGCGCCTTCGCGAAGGCTTTGACCGACTCCCAATCGGCCCGGCGTGCAAGCGGCACCACAATGTGCATGCCTTTGCCGCCACTGGTCTTGACATACGCATCCAGGCCCAGCTCGTCGAGGGTCGACAGCGTCAGTTGCGTGGCTTCGATCATGCTGCGCCAGGGCAACTGGTCGTCCGGGTCAAGATCGAGGACGAAGTGGTCCGGCAGCTCGATATGATCGTACGTTGCGCCCCAGGTGTGCAGTTCGATGGTGCCCATCTGGGCGGCACCCACCAGCGCCTTGACGCTGTCGATCTCCATCAACCGTGCATGACCGGGGTCGAGCTTGGGGTCCAGCTGCTTGATATTGGGAATCGCCATGCGCTCGGAATGCTTCTGGAAAAACTGCTCACCTGCCACGCCTTCGGGGCAACGCAACAGCGCCACGGGCCGATGGTCGAGGTGCGGCAGTATCCAGTCCGCCACCGATTCGTAATACTGCGCCAGCTCGATCTTGTGCAGACCGCTTTCGGCATCGATTACCCGTTCGGGATGGCTGACCATCACGCCGGCCACGTCGATACGGTCCTTGCCCGCACGCTTGCTGGCAGGCTTGGGTTTCACGGCTGAAGAATCGGCGCTGGTTGCGGATTTTTTGCTCGGCGCTTTGCCCTTGGCGGCGCTAGGCTTGAACGGTGCCTTGATGTCTTTCGGCGTGTTGGGGTATTCGTGAACCACTTCGCTGGCGGGCTTATCGCTGCGCAACGAAACAAACGCCGAATGACGAATGATGCCGTCGCGGGTCCATTCGCCGAACTCGACCTCCGCCACCAAGGTCGGCTCTATCCAGTGCACACCCCGGGCCTGGGCGCTGGTCACTTTTTTCGCCAGCGGCGAGGCGTCCTGTTCCAGCGGCTTCATCTGCTCAAGCACGTCGCCGAGCATCTGCTGATTGAACCCCGTGCCGACCCGACCGGCATACACCAGGCCCGCGCCCTCCTCGTTCACCGCCAGCAACAGCGCGCCAAAACCATTACGGGCGCCTTGGGGTTTGGTGAAGCCGACGACGACGAACTCCTGGCGCAGCTTGCACTTGAGCTTGATCCAGTCGGCATTCCGTTTGGACTGGTACATGCTGCCGGCCCGCTTGCCGATGACGCCTTCGAGGGACATCAGGCTCGCGCTTTCGATGATGTCGCGATGGCCGGCGGAGAAGGCTTCGGAGAACCGGAGCAGACCCTTTTTCTGTCGTCCCAGCACTTTCTTCAGCGCCGCACGACGGTCTTCCACGGGCGTCTCGCGCAGGTCTTCGCCGTTCAGGAACGGCACGTCAAACAGGTAGTAGATGATGTCCATGCTGCGGTCGATGTCGAACGCATTCTGAAGCGCTTGAAAGTCCGGCAACCCGGCGTCGTTGAGCACCACGACTTCGCCGTCCAGCCAGCTGTTGTCCAGTTTCAACTCGCCGACGGCCTTGGCCTGCAACGGCAGTCGCTCGGTCCAGTCATTGCCGTTACGGGTGAAAAACTTCACCTCGCCATCAATGATGCGAGTCAGAATCCGGTAGCCGTCGTACTTGATTTCGTAAAACCACTTGCCCTCGGGCGGGGTGTCCATGAGCGTCGCCAACTGAGGCGAGAGCTTGGCCGGCACGCCGCTCTTTTTGGGCGAAGGCGCTTTGGCTTCTTTCCCCGCTGGCTTTTTTGCGGGCTTCTTCGCGGTAGAGGTCTCGGCAACGGGCTCAGACGCTGCCGATCGACGTTTGGCGGTCTTGGTCGGCGCGCGCCCCTCGCCCACCGTCGCGCCACTGACCACGCTGGCCGGCTTGTCGGCCACGATGTCGTACTCCTCGCCCGAGCGCACGGCGTCGTCCCTTTCCTTGATCAACAGCCACTGCTCCTTGTCGCTGTTGCCCGGCAAGCGGGTCCGCACCAGCGCCCAGTCGCCGGTGAGCTTTTCACCGATCAGGGTGAATTTGAGCTTGCCGGCCTTGTAGGTTTCCTGAGGGTCGCCGTGGGGTTGCCAGATGCCGCGGTCCCAGACGATCACGTCGCCAGCGCCGTATTCGCCCTCGGGAATGCTGCCCTCAAACGTGCCGTAGCCCAGCGGGTGGTCTTCGACGTGCACCGCCAGGCGCTTGTTCTTCGGGTCCAGGCTCGGTCCTTTAGGCACTGCCCAGCTTTTGAGCGTGCCATCCAGCTCAAGGCGAAAGTCGTAATGCAGATTGCGCGCATCGTGCTTGTGAATGACGAAACTCAGCGCCTTGCCTTTCTTGCTTCGCGTCTTGCCCTCGCTCTCGGCCGGCTCGGATGTGACATCGAAGTTGCGCTTGCGGGTGTATTCACTCACAGGTTTTGTCATGACGATGAACCTCTGCGCAGTGGAACGGTGCATCTTTTAACGCTTCAACAGGACACGCGTTCAAGAGGCCTTGGTGGTCTTCTTCCGGGGTGGCGCACGGCGCTTCGCCGGCGCATCGTCCTTGGACTCGGCTTTGCTTTTGCTGGCCGGTTTGGCTTTTGCAGGCGCCTTGGCCGCGCCGCTGCGACCGCCCAAACTGCGCTTGAGCAGCTCGGTCAGGTCGATGACATCCGCCGATTTGCGCTCGGTGTCGCCAGCGTCCGTCTCCACATTCTCGATCTTGCCTTCGCGGGCCTTGGTTTCCACCAGCGACATGATCTGGTCCTGGAAGGTGTCGCGGTACTCTTCGGCGTCCGGCGTCCACTCGGTGCTCATGTCCTTGATCAGCCGCTTGGCCATGTCCAGCTCACTTTTGCTGAGCTTGACGTCAGTGGCCTCCTTGGGCAGCTCGAGGCTGTCGAGCCCGCGCACTTCCGAGGGCCAGCGCAACAGTACGAGTACGATCGCAGAGTCAAGCGGCATCACCGCCGCCAGGTGCTGACTGGTGCGAATCACCACATGGGCCAGCGCCACCTTGCCGGTGTCGACCAGCGCTTGCCGCAACAGGGCATACACCTTCTCGCCGCGCTTGTCGGGGGCAAGGAAGTACGGCGTGTCGATGTGCTGGAGCGGAATCTGGTCGCTGTCGACGAAACCGAAAATGTCGATGGTCTGGGTCGATTTCGGGTGCGCCGAGCGAATCTCGTCCTCGCTGATAACGACGTAGCGCCCCTTCTCGTACTGCACGCCCTTGACGATGTTTTCTTTATTGATCTCCTTGCCGGAGACCTTGTTGATGCGCTTGTAGCCGACCGGGTCCATGCTGCGTTTGTCCAGCCAGTCGAAATCGACACCTTGCCGCGACGTCGCCGACACCAGCGCCACAGGAATATGCACCAGCCCAAAACTGATCGCGCCTTTCCAGATTGCCCGAGGCATAGTTTTTATTTCCGATGGGGTGTGAGGGGTATGTGTAGGAAGTGACCGGAGCGCACGCGGAAAAGTTTCGGGCCACCGACCGGAGCGTCGCTTGCATCAACATAGAGGGCGGGGGCTGCCCGCCTTTTGGTGCGCAAGACTTGTCACGTAAACGCCCGCCTGGACAGATCGCACACCTATTCGCCGAAGCCCCTTCTTAACGCAACGAAAAAGCGTTAAGCTCCCGCCACTCCATTCTGCACGCCGTACCAGAGCCGTCTCTGTCAGGCCTGCGACCTCTCCCGGGTATTCCCATGACGTCCATTTCTTCCGCAAGCCACGGCGCCACAATGACCAAGGGCCTGGCGATGCTGTTCGCGTTCTGCTGCGGCGCAATCGTTGCCAACCTGTATTACGCGCAACCCATCATTGGCTTGATTGCGCCGGACATTGGCCTGTCCGGCACACTCGCCAGCTTCATCGTGTCACTGACCCAGATCGGCTATGCACTCGGCCTGTTCTTCCTCGTGCCGCTGGGCGACTTGGTGGAAAACCGTCGCCTGATGATCGTGACCACCGGCGTTGCCATTCTCAGCCTGCTCAGCGCCGCATTCGCGCAAACGCCCAATCTGTTCCTGGTCGCCTCGTTGCTGGTGGGTTTCAGCTCGGTAGCGGTGCAGATTCTGGTGCCACTGGCCGCCAACCTCGCACCGGAAGAAACACGCGGGCGCGTGGTCGGCAGCATCATGGGCGGCCTGCTGCTGGGCATCCTGCTGGCGAGACCCGCCGCCAGTCTGATCGCCGACCACTTCGGCTGGCGCGCGGTGTTCGGCACCGCCGCCGTGATGATGCTGCTGATCAGCGTGGTGCTGGCGACCACCATTCCGAAACATCAGCCGGCCCACACCGCCACTTATGGTCAGTTGCTCAAATCGTTGTGGACCCTGCTGCGCAAACAGCCGGTCCTGCGCGAGCGCGCGTTTTATCAGGCGTGCATGTTCGCCACCTTCAGCCTGTTCTGGACCGCCGTGCCGCTGGAGCTGGCGCGCAATCATGGCCTGTCGCAAAGCCAGATCGCCCTCTTCGCTCTGGTGGGGGCCATCGGTGCCATCGCCGCGCCCATCGCCGGCCGCCTGGCCGACGCCGGCCACACCTGCGTCGCCAGCCTATGCGCGATGCTGTTCGCCGCACTGAGTTTTCTGCCCAGCCTGATTGACCCTGCCTACGCCGTGATCGGCATGGCAGTGACCGGCGTCATCCTCGATTTCTGCGTGCAGATGAACATGGTCCTCGGCCAGCGGGCGGTCTACGCCCTCGACGCCAAAAGCCGCAGCCGGCTCAACGCGCTGTACATGACCAGCATCTTTATCGGCGGCGCGATGGGTTCGGTGGTGGCCAGCGCGCTGTATGACCACGGTGGTTGGGTGTGGATTGTGATCGTGGGGAGTGTATTTCCGGTGTTGGCGTTATTAGGGTTTTTGAAGAACTCACGGCCATGAATAACGGAGCACGGCACTCAACGGATGCTCAGGCCATAGGCGGGAGGCGCTGATCGCCGCCCAAGAAAAAACCGCCGATATCGGCGGTTTTCTTTTGAAGGTTCAGCCCCTGAACCCAGCCATGGGGCCGGCTGGTTCAAGGTCTCTTCCAATTTCGATCGCTACGCGCAGAAAGTGCAGCTGAGCTTGGGCATACTCCGCAGCACGCTTGTGCGCTTCGGCACTGAATTCCGTCATTTCCCGAATCTTGGCCTTGCGTTTTTTGATATTCATGAGCACCTCCCTGCATTGGTCTTACGATTGCTGACTTTACCAACTATGCCCGGGGCGCGCCGGGCGTATGAGCTGATTCGTGGCAGTCAGGGCCTGTAGCGGCCCTGGCCTCTTCCACGGGGTTATTTCTGCAGTTGCGCTTCCAGCCAGTGCTTCAAGTCCGCCACTTCATCCGTTGTAATCGTATGCCCTGCCCCGGCGTAGGCATGAAACTCGGGAACGATCAGCAAATTCTCCAGCACCGCTTTGGCGTCGGTTGCACCCGAGTAAGCCACGCGGGTGTCGGCCGAGCCGTGGCCGATGAACACCTTCAGCGATTTCAGACGCTCATCGGGTTTCAGGCGTGAATGGAGGGACGCGAGAATCTTGCCGCTCAAGGGCGCGATGCCGTGCACCAGTTCTGGGTATTGCAGGCCGATCTGATAGCTCATCATCGCGCCCTGGCTGAAGCCAACCAGGATCACTTTGTCGGGCTGGGTCTGGTATTTCTCGGTGGCCTGCTGGATGAAAGTCCGCAGCAGGTCGGTGCTTTTGTCGACATCGCTGGTCACGCCTTCGTATTCGGCCTGATCGGTGTCCTGGGTGAACCACTTGTAGCCGCCGCCGTCGACTTCCTGCGGCGCCCGCACGGAGAGGTAGGTGTAATTCGGGGAGAGATCGTTTTTGATGTCGAGCAGGTCGCGCTCGTCGCTGCCGTAGCCGTGCAGGAAAATGATCAGGGGCTTGTCTTTGGATTCAGCGGGCGCCGCCGCCAGGTACGGCAGGGCAAGATCGGTGAGCAGCGCGGGTTCTGCGTGGGCCATGCCGGTAAACACACACAGCAGCGCGGCGAAAAACTTCATCATGAGCGTGAGCCTTTTTGCGAAAAACGTCGGGCTCATCATACGCAGCATGTCGCGAATGTCAGCCCGTCAGTGATCGCGCAAAGCTGTCGGGGGCCTGTACGGAAGATGAATTCTCAGGCGCGTGTTCAGGACTCCAACGCTTCCAACCCCAGATGCTCACGCAGGGTCGAGCCTTCATAGGCTGTGCGAAACAGCCCTTTGCGTTGCAGGTGCGGAATGACGCTTTCGACAAATTCGCTGAATGAGCCCGGCAGATACGCCGGAGAAATCACGAACCCGTCGCAACCACCCAACGTGAACATCTCCGCCAGTTGATCGGCAATCTGCGCCCCCGTGCCGACCAGTTGCGGCACCCGCACGCTGCTGGCGAAAATCCGGCCCAGTTCCTCCAGCGTCGTGTCCGGCCCCTGCATCAGCAGCTTCTCCGCTGCAGCAGGCGGTATCGACGGCGAGCGTGCGATCTCTGCCAGGGTCGCCGACAGCGGAAACGGAGAGAGATCGACGTTCAGTTGCGATGCCAGGGTGACCAGCCCCAGTTCCGGGCGCGCCAATGCGTTGTGCTTGTCGCGCTTGGCCCGCGCCTCGGCTTCGCTGCCACCAATAAACGGCATCACCGCCGTCAGCACTTTACAGCTGTCGGCGTGGCGGCCTTGCGCGACGACCTGTTCGCGCACGTCCTGGCGAAACGCGTGCATGGCTTTGAGGTGCGGGTGAATGGTGAAAATCGCCTCGGCCCAGCGCGCGCCGAACCGCCGTCCACGGCCCGAGGAGCCTGCCTGAATCAGCACCGGCCGGCCTTGCGGCGTACGCGGAATGTTCAGCGGACCTTCGACCTTGAACCATTCGCCATGATGCTGCACCGAAGTGATCTTCGACGGGTCGGCCAGCACGCCGCTTTCCCGGTCCAGCTTCAACGCATCCGGCGCCCAGCTGCGCCACAACTTCAGCGCCACTTCGACGAACTCGTCAGCGCGGTCGTAACGCAGGTCGTGCTCAAGGTGTTTGTCCTTGCCGAACAGGCGCCCTTCGCTGTCGTTCATCGACGTGACGATGTTCCAGGCAGCGCGGCCTTTGGACAGATGATCGAGCGTGGCGAACTCCCGGGCGATGTGCGCCGGCTCGTAATACGTCGTCGAGCGGGTAGCGCCCAGGCCGAGCTTGCTCGTTTGCCCGACCAGATAGGACAGAATCGGCAGCGGGTCCAGACGCGTCGCATCCTGCGCACCGTAACGCAGGGCCAGGTCGCGCGAGCCGCCCATCTGATCACCCACCGCCAGCCGGTCGGCGAAGAACAGGAAATCGAACAGCCCCTCCTCCACCACCCGCGCCGTGCGGGCGTAATACTCGGGATCAAGGTAATGGCCGACCGTTTCGGGATGACGCCAAACCGCATGACTGTGAATGACCGGCCCGGTCAGCAGGAACGCCGACAGGTGAATGTGACGACTCATGATCGCGCTCCTGACTTAGTGGGCGTGCGGGGTCCAGACAGCGATGTCGGACACCTTCAACGCTTTGGGGATCATCCCGGCCTCGAAATAGAAGTCGGCGATGCGCTGCTGCTCGGCCAGTTCATCCACCTTGACCGGGACGATGTCGTAGCTGCGTCGGCTGTTGGCCAGCTCGACGGTCTCAGGCGGGATGTTGCCCCACAGCGGCGCCAGATTCGCCGCGGCTTCATGAGGATGACCTTTCACCCACTGCCCGGCGTCGTGCAAGGTGTCGAACACCACTTGCAGCACCTCGGGATGGGCCTTGGCGAAACTCGTGTTGGCCACATAAAAACGGTTGTAATTGGCAATGCCGCCGGAGCCGTCGGTCAGCACGCGAACATGATGCTCACGCTGCTGGGTCGCCAGGAACGGGTCCCAGATTGCCCAAGCGTCAACGTTGCCGCTGGCAAACGCGGCGACACCGTCGGGCGCCTCCAGGTAAATCGGCTTGATGTCCTTGAGGGTCAGCCCGGCGCGCTTCAGGGCCGAAATCAGCAGAAAATGACTGCCCGAGCCCTTCGACACCGCAACGGTTCTGCCCTTGAGGTCGGCAACGCTGTGAATCGGTGAGTTGTCCGGGACGATGATGGCCTGCGCCGTCGGGGAAGGATTCTCACGGGCGTAATAGGTCAGCGGTGCATTCGCCGCCTGCGTGAACAAGGCAAACGCATCGGCGACGTCGGCGTGCAGGTCGACACTGCCGGCGTTCATGGCGCTGAGCAACCCGCTGCTGAATTCATGCCAGTTGACGGTGAAACCCAGCGGCTTGAGTCGCTCCTCCAACTGGCCGTCGTTCTTGAGCAGAATCCACAGCGTGGACGAACGCTGATAACCGATATTGATGACCTGCTCGGCGTGAGCGGTGACGGTCGCCAGCATTAACGCAGCGGCGACGATGATCTTTCGCAGGGACATGAGGATCCTTGGACGGGCACTAAGGGGCGCTCAGCACGAAAACGAATGAGCACATCGGAACAGCTTCACTTTCATTATAAAAAACGGCGCAGGTTATGAAAGAAACTTATAGATCTATCCATATGCCCGAAGTGCAACGGAACGGCTGAATACCCGCTGCGGTCTAGGGATAAGCACATCAGTCCGTTGCCGAACCCAGGAGCACCCGTGAACATTTTTGAAGCGCTGAGAGAAAGTCATGAACGGCAACGCGGCTATGCCGACGCCTTGATCCAAACCCATGGCGACAGTGAGGAGCGTGTCGAGGCCTACAAACAGCTGAAAGCTGAACTCCAGGCCCATGAAACCGCCGAAGAGCGCTTCTTCTACATCCCGCTGATGCAGTTCGACAATGGCGTCGACCTCAGCCGCCATGCCATTTCCGAGCACCATGAAATGGACGAAATGATGGAAGAGCTCGACGAGACCGAGATGTCCAGCCCCTCATGGCTGGCCACGGCCAAGAAGCTGTCAGAGAAGGTTCATCACCACCTGAAGGAAGAAGAGCAGAAGTTCTTCCAGTCAGCGGGCAAGTTGCTGGACGACCAGCAGAAGCAGTCGCTGGCCCGTGAGTATCACAAGGAGTATGAGGAGCAGTTGGCTAAAGCTTAAGCCGCTCTGAATGCTCAACGCCCCGACTGTTCGGGGCTTTTTTTTGGCTGCGTTTTTTCGCCGTACTTTTGTTCGCTGTGCGGCGTTGCTGGTGAAGAGCGGTCGCGTGCGGGTTTGGCGGAGTGCGCAAGAAGTTGCGCAGCTGTTTGTTGAAAATGGAAGGGGCAATGCTCTGCAGGCCACGTCGTTCGGGGTGTGCAGACGAGTGCGCAAGAAGTTGCGCAGGGGTGCGCAACTTCTTGCGCACCTTTGCCTTTTCGTCTGGGTTGGCATTCGCTAAATCCTCCTGTTTTTCTTATTAAGCTATTGATTTTGCTTGGCTAATTCATAGTTGGCACAGCCCTTGATATCTCCGTGCCCCCCGGATTGGCATTCACGCCTTCTCGGATGGTTTCTTGAGCACGGAGAGCACCGTTGGCAAACCCCGCAGTTACGTCCGGCAGTGACGCAAAAAACGAGCCGCAGGTGGCGATCGTTCCACTTGATCTGATTCAGCTTGAGGACGTCGGGGCCGGCGCAGCCCATGTCGATGCCTGGCTTCGGGACATCAGCGGCGGGGTTGTCACGCTTGAGCGGATCAAGAGCGCTGCCGGTTTTTTGCCCGTGGTGGGCAACATCATGGCGCTGGTTGATGCGCTGAATGACATCGTTCGGCTGGCGACGAGTGAGAAGCGCGATCCGCTGGATTGGGTCAGTTTGGGCATCAATTTGATTGGCGTCTTGCC